>CAZLXE010000078.1:0-1876 GCA_964563005.1 uncultured Isosphaeraceae bacterium | reverse complement strand
CCCCCCATGCCCACCACCCTCACCCAAAATCCCACCTCCGCCACTGACCGCATCTTCAACTTCTCTGCAGGCCCCGCCACCCTGCCCGAATCTGTCATCCACCAGGCCCAGAATGATCTCTGGAATATCGACGGCTCCGGCATCGGGGTGATGGAACACAGCCACCGGGGCAAGGTCATCGACCGCATCTTTAAAGAGGCCGAGGCCGATTGCCGGGCCATTGCCGCCATTGATGACAATTATGCCGTGCTCTTTCTCCAGGGCGGGGCCTCCACCCAGTTCGCCACGATTCCCATGAATTTCCTCGGCAAAGATCAGACCGCCGACTACGCCGACACCGGGGTGTGGACCACCAAAGCCATCAAGGAGGCGAAAAAGTTCGGCTCTGTCAATGTGTGCTTCGACGGCTCCACCTGCAATTACGATCACACCCCCGGCCACGATGAACTCTCCACCTCCTCTTCCGCCGCCTACCTCCACTACTGCACCAACAACACCATCTACGGCACGCGCTACAACACTTCCCCCCGCACCAACGCCCCCCTCATCGCCGACACCTCCTCTGATATGTTCAGCCGCCCGATTGATGTGTCCCGCCACGCCCTCATCTACGCCGGAGCCCAGAAAAACCTCGGCCCCGCCGGGGTCGCCCTCGTCATTATCCGCAAGGACTTCATGGAAACCGGCGCCGCAGACCTCCCCTCCATGTTCGACTACCGCAACCACGCCGCCAAGGGTTCCATGTTCAACACCCCGCCCGTGTTCGGCGTGTACATCATGGGCCGCGTTTTCAAGTGGATCCTCGAACAAGGCGGCCTCACCGAGTTGGAACACAAAAACCAGATCAAAGCCAAACTGGTGTACGACGCGATCGATGGCTCCGGCGGCTTCTACACCGGCGTATCCCGCCCCGACTGCCGCTCTCACATGAACATCGCCTTCCGCTGTCCCACCCCCGAACTCGACGCTCAATTTGTTGCGGAGGCCCTCGAAAATAAAATGTCCGGCCTCAAAGGTCACCGCAACGCCGGCGGCTGCCGGGCCAGCATCTACAACGCCTTCCCCGAAGCGGGCTGCAAAGTATTGGCGGAGTTCATGGGTGAATTTGCCAAGAAAAATGGGTGAGGGGTTGTTGTCGGCATCCAATCACTGGCGTTCAATAAAGCCCCAACGGATACCCATCCTTCCGAGAAATTGCAATATCAGATTGTGGCAGATGCTTCTTCAATTTCCGCCGCAGAACCTTCAGATATCCCCGTTCCGTATTTGAATGCCCCGCCAGTACCACTGTACAGTCCGCGGTCCCTGCCTCCAGCACATCGTGATACCGCATCTCCCCGGTAAGGAACAGGTCACACCCCTCGGCGAGAGCCGTGTTCAGCATTGATCCCCCCGCTCCCGCACACACACCGATCCGGTGATATCGGTGGGTCTTTGGTTTCGCAGGTGCGACCCGCAGGTGATCCACTCCCAGATGCTCCTTCAGCCGGGGAATGATCTCATCCAGTCGCAACGGATCATCCGGCTCAATAATCCTTCCCATCCCCGTATCCAGCCGGGGTCGCGACTGCAGAGCATACACATCAAACGGCGGTTCCTCATAGGGATGGGTCTCCCGCAAGGCCGCGATCACCTTCGCCAGCCCTTTTCCCAGATCAGACACCACCATTTCCAGCCGCACCTCCGCCACCCGCTCCAGCCGCCCCCGCTTTCCTACTACCGGATGAGTCCCCGCTCCTCCCTTGAAAGTCCCTACGCCGGGAGAAGTAAAAGAACACGCTTCATATGCCCCAATGACTCCCGCTCCCGCCCGGGCCATCGCCTGACGCACCCGCTCCGCCACTTCCGGCGGATCCGACGGCACAAAAGTAATCAC
>CAZLXE010000077.1:3878-11643 GCA_964563005.1 uncultured Isosphaeraceae bacterium | reverse complement strand
CATTGGGGACGCGGCGGAGGATGGAATCATGGGCGGTCATGAGGGAGAGGGGATGGTTGGGTTCACGGGGGTGAATGGTATCTGAGAAAGGCGGAGCGGGATCGATCCGTCGAGGGAGGAGCACGGAGAGAGTTCTCCTTATATCTGCCCAGGGCATTGTGTTTCGTCAATTCTTTTCCCACCGGGTCTGATCTTGCGAAAAGTAGGGTTCGGCCCTATCGTGCCCGCTTTCCTCAATTGCATGGGTGTGAAGCGCACTGATGGACCCGATGATTCCCTATATTGCCTGCCTGATCGGCGCCGCCGTGCTCTATGTACTCGTCCGACCCCCGGAATCCCCGAAATCCCCGAAATCCCCGCAAGCCCCGGAAGCCCCGGAACATCGTGCGGCTGGGAAGCGGATCTTCCGGGTTGGGGCCGGAATCGTGGGTCTGGTCGCATTCGGTTGGCTGATGATGGAGTCGGCGGAACGAATCGGTGGCGAGGGCGAGCGACCGGGAGCGTTTTTTATGATCTTCAGCATCATCGCCATCGCCTCGGCGGTTCGCATGATCACCCACTCCCGGCCCGTCTATTCCGCCTTGTATTTCGTGATGGTGGTTCTGAGTTCGGCTGGTTTGTTCCTTCTCCTCCACGCGGAGTTCATGGCCTTTGCCTTGATAATTGTCTATGCCGGGGCGATTCTCATCACCTATATGTTCGTGCTGATGCTCGCTCAGCAGGCAGCGACGCCGGACAATATCAACGAGCAGCCCGCATATGACCGCATTCCCCGCGAACCCGCCTCCGCGGTCGTCGTGGGATTCATCATGCTCGCCTTGCTCACCAGCATGATCTACGGCTCATTCACTCCCGAAGGAGAGGGTCTGCTGCCCCCCAGAATATCGGCCCAAAATGCCCAGCGGGAGGGTTGGCTGGCTCTGGATACACTGCCCCGAAGGCGGGATGCCGTCGTGGGCAATCTGGTTCCCGAGGGATCGGAAATTCGCCTCAATGAGCAGAGTCAGGCGATCTACGAATCAGATTCAGGGGGATTTTTCGTGGATGTAAAACAACCGGGACAGAACGAATGGACTCCCGTGGAACTGCCCGAGGATGCCGTGCCCCAGAATATTCAGCGGGTGGGACTGGCCCTGGTGGCCGATTTCCCCGTGTCATTGGAGTTGGCGGGCGTGATTCTATTGATGGCCATGTTCGGGGCGGTCGTCCTTGCCCGCCGGCAGATCGAATTGGGCGAAATGGAACTCCATGCCCTGGTGGGGATGCCGCATTATGGAGACAAGCAAAGCGAGTCAGAATCACCCCGGGTAGCCGATGCTGATGAACCAGGAGAACTGGGGGGTGACACATGACATTTGCCGCTCTCGAGGTATTCAGTCAATTAACCCTCGCTCACTATCTCACCACCAGCGCGGTGCTGTTTGCCATCGGCTTGATCGGGTTTCTGTCGCGCCGGAACATGATCGTGATGTTCCTCTGTACCGAACTCATGTTTCAGGCCGCCGCCATCGCCATGATCGCCTTCGGGCGGTTTCATTTTGATGTCTCAGGACAGGTCTTCGTGATCTTCATCCTCACCATCGCCGCGGCGGAAGCGGCCTTGGCCCTCGGCCTCATCGTTCTGCTCTATCGAAGACGGGAAACCCTGAACTCGGAAGCATGGTCGGAGTTGCGTGAGGCATGATGACCGGAATCACTTCCATCTTTAGTTCAATGATGCTCGCTCAGGTTCACGGGGGTGAACATGCTGCAGCGCATATCCAACAAGCCGTGGAAGCAGTGGGCTTGGGCTGGGCTGGATGGATTCTCTGGCTTCCTTTAATTTCCATGGTGATGTGCGGGGCGTGTGCGGCGATGAAGGTCAAATCAAAACTGCCCGCATGGATAACCGTAACCTGTCTGGGGGTGAGTTTCCTCGCCGTACTCAAGTTGTTCCTCGGGTATGAACACGCGATGACCATTCATCTGTTTGATTGGTTCGATCTGCATTGGGGGAGTGCGGGCGAGGATCGGTCATTCATCGCCAACTTCTCGCTTTATGTGGATAAGTTGACGCTCCTGTGGATGCTCTTTGTCACCGGGCTGGGCACTTTGATCGCTCTGTATGCCAGCGAATACATGGATCACGATGTGGGGAAGGGATACGCCCGGTTTTTCGCCGGAATCAGCGTATTCCTTTTCGCGATGAGCGCCCTCGTCATGGGCGACAACCTGCTCATGCTCTATCTGGGCTGGGAAGGTGTGGGTTTCGCCAGTTATTGGCTCATCGGCTACTTCTATCAAAAACCGAGCGCCGTTGCCGCGGCTAAAAAGGCCTTCATCGTCAATCGTATCGGCGACCTCGGCCTGGCTTTAGGGCTGTATCTCACCTGGCATTATTTCGGCACCGTTGAGTACGCTGCATTGTTTGATCTCGCTGAAGTCCAGAATGGCCTGAGTGACCCGACAGTCACCTCCGGGGGATGGATGGTGAAGGCCATTCCCTTCCTGTTCATGCTGGGAGCATTCGGAAAATCCGCCCAACTGCCCCTGTATGTGTGGCTGCCCGATGCCATGGAAGGCCCCACTCCGGTGTCGGCGCTCATTCACGCGGCAACCATGGTAACTGCCGGGGTCTACCTCATCGCCCGCCTCTATCCCCTCATGCTGCTCAATGAATTCGCCTTGCCCACCGTCGCCTGGGTAGGA
Organism: uncultured Isosphaeraceae bacterium; assembly: GCA_964563005.1. Taxonomy (GTDB): domain Bacteria; phylum Planctomycetota; class Phycisphaerae; order Phycisphaerales; family SM1A02; genus CAZLXE01. Next base: position 8,955 of record CAZLXE010000077.1, on the reverse strand, counting down.
GGGATAACGGCCTTGTTCGCCGCGACCATCGGCATGGCCCAGTACGACATCAAGCGCATCATGGCCTATTCCACCGTCTCCCAACTGGGCTACATGTTCATGGGTCTGGGCGTGATGACCAGCGTCGGCGGGTGCTACCATGTATTCACCCACGCCTTCTTCAAAGCAATTCTCTTCCTCACTTGCGGAGCCATCATGCACGGCTTCGCGGGGCAACTTGATCTGCGAAAAATCTCTGGACTCAGGCATATGAAGGGGTGGCGCATCACGGCTTACACCATGGGCTATGCCTGTCTCTGCCTCGCGGGCTTCCCGTTCATCTCCAGCGGCTTCTTCTCCAAAGACATGATCCTGGCTCAGGCATTCATCACCCCGGGCTATGGATTGCGAATCGTCGGCATGATCGGGGTCTTTACGGCTCTGTTGACCGCGTACTACACCTTCCGCGTGTTCTTCCGGGTCTGTATGGGCAAGGAACATTGTGAACCAGGCGAGGAATATCACGGCGAAAAGGGTGGTCATTTTCATCCCCACGCTCCGGGATTCGCCATTAACCTAGTCTTGTCTCTGATCTGCATCGGAGCGGTGGGTTCCATCTTCCTCAAGGGCTGGGTGACCGGGATGGTGGGGGGGTCAAGTGCGGCGTACGCCAGTCTGCATGCGGAAGGACACGGGTTCTGGGAAAATCCCCATACTTGGATGCCCTGGGTCGCTTCCATCACCACGATTGTGGGCATCGTCATTGCCTGGTATTTCCATCTGGCGAACCGAAAAGCCGCGGATTCCTTACGAGCCACCCTGTTGGGGAACCCCCTAACCCGCTGGCTCCCCACGGCTATGGAAAACAAGTGGTACCTCGATGAGTTTTACGATGCCACCATCGTTAAACCCCTGTGGTGGGTGTTCGGACACGGCTTCGCCTTGTTCGACAAATATCTCGTGGATGGCCTCGCCGTAGATGGAACGGGCAAGGCGCCGAGAAAGGTGGCGAAGATATTCCAGCCCCTCACCAATGGAGTCCTCCAGTCCTATGCCCTGTCCATGGCGGGCGGAGTGGGATTGGTGGCGTTGTTGGTCGTCCTCATGCCGAAATTGGTGGCTCTGATGCCGAATCTCATGCAGTGGCTTGGCATGAGTGGGGGGGGGACCGGATGATGCCTTTGCTCTTGATCTTGATTCCGCTGGCGGGCGTGGTGGGTATTCTTTCCACAACGGCAAAGCAGGCGAAATGGGCGGCCCTGGTCGCGACTCTGGCCAATTTTATTTTGAGTCTGTTTCTCGCCTCGAAGTTCACAGCATGGGGCAACGAGACCTTCGGGCTGGAAGCCAACTTTGCCTGGCTGCAGGATCAGGGCATCACCTTTTCCCTGGGAGCAGACAGCGTCTCCATGTGGCTGGTACTGCTCTCTACTTTCCTCATGCCCTTGTGCGTGTGGGGATCATTTACCGCCATCAAAACCCGCCTCAAGGAGTATTACACCTGGCTACTGGTGATTGAGGCCGCCATGATCGGCGTGTTTCTCGCCCGCGATCTCATCTTCTTTTATGTCTGCTTCGAGCTCACGCTTGTTCCCATGTTCTTTCTCATCGCGATGTACGGCTCAGATGCGGGGAAACGAGTCAAAATCGCGTTCAAATTTTTCATCTACACCTTTACCGGGTCGTTGATGACTCTGGCCGGACTTCTGTACCTTGCTTGGCGATACTCCCAGGCCCACGATGGCGCGTGGTCATTCGAGATCGCCGCTCTCACCGAATTCGCCTCCGGGGGCGGATTGAGCACCACCGAACAGGGCTGGCTGCTGCTGGCCATGATGATCGGGTTTGGGGTAAAAATTCCGCTCTTCCCCCTGCACACCTGGTTGCCCCTGGCCCACACCGAAGCTCCCACCGCTGGCTCCGTGGTTCTCGCCGCCGTACTCCTCAAACTGGGAACCTACGGCCTGTATCGTTTCATCCTGCCCATGGTCCCCGTCGCCGTGGTTCAATATGCCCCGTTTATTGCGGTTCTCGCCATCATTGGAATCATCTATGCCGCCCTCATCTGTTGGGTGCAGGATGATGTCAAGCGATTGGTGGCGTATTCCTCGGTCAGCCACCTCGGCTTCTGCGTGCTGGGTCTGTTCGCCCTCAATCCAATGGGTCTCCAGGGATCCGTTCTCTATATGCTCAACCACGGCCTTTCCACCGGCGCCCTCTTCTTCCTCATCGGGATGATCTACGAACGCTATCACACCCGCGACATGCGGCAGATGGGCGGGCTGGGCAAGCGGATGCCGGTGTGGGCCACCTTTATGGTGTTTTTCGTGCTGGCTTCGGTGGGATTGCCGGGGCTCAACGGTTTTGTCAGTGAATTCCTTTGTCTGATCGCCGCGTTTACCGCCACGGCTGATGCCGCGTCGTATCCCGGCGTACTCGGACCGTGGTATGCGGCGGTGGCGGCCTTGGGAATGATCTTCGCTGCCATGTACCTGCTCATCATGGTGGGCAAGGTGGTGTTTGGCCCACTCAAGGAACCGGTCCACGATCACGATCATTCTGAGGAACAGTCTCTGCCCGCAGATCTGACCTTCCGGGAAATCGGGGTGCTTGCCCCCCTCGCCGTGCTGTGTATTGTGATTGGTTTTTACCCCAAGCCCTGGACAGATTCGATAGCAAAATCAGTGGAAACCACGCTGGCGAGTTATCCGACCCTGGTGAAGGAACATCATTTGCATCTGGCCATTGAGTCTGAGGAGGATAGAGCGGGCCAGGCGCTGTCCATGAATTCGGAGGGCCGATTGGATGACTGACAAACTCTGGTTTCTCATCCCGGAACTGATCCTCTTCGCTGGCGTGGTCGTCGTCGTGGTGATGGGTCTGTCCCCTCGCCGCAGCGTACGGGATGCCCTGCCCTTCATCACCGCAATCTTTCTCGCCGTCGCCTTTGTCGTAACCCCCTTCCTCTACACAGAGGAGCATGTCGCGAAAGCCGGGTTGTTGATGCCCATGCTCGGCAAGTTCATCAAAATGATCGTGTGCGGCGTAGGGATTTTCCTCACCATGCTCACCGTGGGCATGATCGACCGAAAATACGAAGCGGCTCTGGAAAAAGGGAAAACCTCGTTCGATGCCTTGCGCGTGAACCGGGGCGAATTTTATGCCTTTCTCCTGCTCAGTCTCACTGGCGTGATGCTCTGTTGCAGCGCGAACGATCTGATTTGGCTCTTCCTTGCCCTCGAACTCACCTCCCTGCCGACCTACATCATGGTGGCGATGAGCCGTCCTGCAAAAAAAGCCCAGGAGGCGGCAGTAAAATACTTCTTCCTCGGGGCCATGGCCTCGGCCCTGTTTCTCTACGGCTTTGCCCTCCTCTATGGTTCCACCGGAACCATTGTGCTGACTGAGATGCGGGATGCCTTCACCCAGCAGCGTATGGAATCTGGGGGTGACTTGAACATTTTCGGCACGATGGGCTTGATTCTTGCCTTATTAGGCGTGTTCTACAAAATCGCCGCCGCTCCCCTTCACTTTTACGCCGCCGATGTCTATGAAGGAGCCGCTGCCCCCGTGACCGCATTCCTGGCCTTCGTCCCCAAAGCCGCGGGAATGATCGCCATCATGCTCCTCCTTGGCACCGTGGGCTGGGGAATGGCCGATGGTGACATTGTCGGGTTACCTCAACCGATCCTGACCCTGCTCTGGATGACTGCCGTTCTCACCATGACTCTGGGAAACATCGGGGCCTTGCTGCAAAAAAATGTCAAGCGGATGCTGGCCTATTCCTCCATCGCCCACAGTGGCTACATGCTCATCGGCATCATCGCCGGGCCGGCCTCCGGCGGCCTGAATGCCGTATTGTTTTATCTCTTCGCCTACGGAGTCATGAACACGGCGGCATTTGCGGTGCTCACCGCCCTCGAACGAAAGGGGAAGGAAGTCGAAACCCTTGATGAACTCGCCGGGCTGAACCGGTGCCACCGGGGCTTGACCCTCGTCTTCGCCCTCAGCGCCGCCTCCCTGCTCGGATTCCCCCCCCTGCTCGGCTTCATCGGCAAACTCTATCTGTTCATTGCCGGTGTAGAGGCGGGACAAATCGTGCTGATCATCATCGCAGGCCTGAACAGCGCCATCAGCGCCTGCTACTACCTCGCCCTGGTCAAAGCCCCGGTCCTCGATGAACCCAACGCCCGCAGTGAAACCGTAACCGTCCGGCAACCGGTATGGCCCAAGGTCGCCGCCCTGACCGGAGTCCTCCTCATAGTCGCCGCCCCCTTCTTCAGCAGCCGCGTATGGCAGGCAACGAACGAGGCGGTGGGAAAGGAAATGGCTCAATTGGATGATGCAAACCAGCAGGAAAAACCGGAAACCGAAATCGCCTTATCTGCAGATCGGGAATGAGGGGAAGGGCATGGTCACCCGCATGGTGGAGGATGTTTTCCATGAAAAAAGACAAACCATTTGATTGTGTGCGGATGAAAGACGAAATTCAGAAGCAATTATTGAAGGAGCATGGGGATTTATCCTGGACCAAGCGAAATGAATTGATCCGGGAGGCGATGAAGAAGAATCCCCGTTTGACGGGCCTGCTGGACCAGAAGGATATCCGCAGGCGACCGGCTTCGTAATTCAGCAATAAAAATGCTCATGAAAGGGAATTAACCAATCAGGGGAGATAGGGGAAAGTTCGTCAACCCGTGCGGCGAGGCCTGACCCGGACGCTGGGCAGATCGGCAGCCGTGGGGGCGCGGAGCATATCCAGGGAAACCGTAACTACGGCGATGGTGCCCCCGGTCAGGTCAAAGAATTCCACGCTGCATCCCTGCACCCCCGGTTCCCCATCGGGAATCGGGTGAAAGTCGATCACCGTACCAATGTCGCCCGCACAAAGTCCCGATTCGGGAAGATCGCCGGTGAGAATCACATCTTGAAAAAGTTGGAAAGGCATGGCGCTCTCCAAAATACAATGGCCTATCCGTTCTTCAGTCAATACCCATGCTTACAGAGTAAGGTGGATAGAAAGTATGGCACGAATGTTCAATCCTCATCCGCACCCGGCAGCAACTTCACCGCTTCCATATTCGGCAAATTCAACGCC
>CAZLXE010000077.1:0-3778 GCA_964563005.1 uncultured Isosphaeraceae bacterium | reverse complement strand
CTCATCCGCACCCGGCAGCAACTTCACCGCTTCCATATTCGGCAAATTCAACGCCCCATGCACCCGCGCCGCGGCCTCGGCCAGGTCGTCGGTTGTGGTCATCACCAGATCCTGAATAGCATCAATCTGGTGGGCTTCGGCCCGGTTTCCAAATTGGCGAACTGATGCCGTCACCCGATCGAGCAGATCAATTTTCTCCCCTTCGTCCGTCGCTGCAATAGCGGCATCAAACAGCGCCTGCTGAGCCCGATCACTGGAAATGAGAGCAAGAATATCAGCCACCAGCAGGCGAAGACCGCCGGTTCGGGTATTCAGGGCTTCCCGCAGAGCGGGTTCGGCCACGGCAATGGGGAAAGTGGCGCTGCCGTGAATGGCGATGTCATGCAGCGTTTCCAGTGATTCAATCGCGTAAATCTCCGCATCCGTATCGCTCATCATGCCTCCCACCGCACGATTCATAAGTTCATCCAGAGCCGCCGAGAAGGCCGCTCCCTGAGCGCCCCGGTTCGTCACCATCACCCTCGGGTCATTGAAAAACTCTCGCTTGAGGGCTTCCATGTCTGCCGAAGGAACGAGCAGCATCACCGGCGCAGCCATCGCCCTGGGAGACAGCCGCAGATCCGCCAGAGTCTGTCGAGCCGATTCCGGATTTGGCTTCTGAATAATCACCAGATCGATACCCACCGAGTTGGCGATCGCGGTCTGCAGGGATGCGACATTCGCCTCTGCCCCCGCCAGAACAAAATCATTGAGTTCCAGTTCCTTGGCTCGCGTCCTCCGGTCTTCCTCATCATCCGCAATAACGACTGCCCAGGATGCCCCACTATTGCTAACCGCAGAAGAAAGTAGGGGAACCACATTGGCATCGCCATCAAACCTTCTATCGGGCAATGTCCGGCCCAGAGCCAATGCCGCTTCATACTGCACCCGACGATCGGGATAGGTCAGCGCGGCGACCAGAGGAGTACGGCCCGCTCCTTGAGAAAACAAATTGGAACCACCCGTGGTTTTTGCCAATGCGGCAATGGCGTCTCTCACCAGAGGCGTATCCGTTCGATCCAGAGCCAGAGAAAGCACATCCATGCCCGCTCGCGTGCCATAAACCGTTGCGTAAAAGTCAGGTGAATAAGGAAGCGTGCCGAAAATGGGATCGGCCGCGTCATCCGGAAGATCATTCTCCCGCCGGAGATTGGCCGCAATAAATAAGGCCAGAGCGCTTTGATTGGCCTCATCAAGTGAAACGGCATGGCTGGCATGCGTCATCGCCATTACTTCCCCATAAATCTCCGTCGGTGTCGGTGTTGCCACCAGACCAATGAAAGCATCGTAAGACCACACGCTGTTCGTCGATTCATACGGGAATGCAATGAGCGCACTCACATCATTGAAATACCGCCGGGCAAGATTTCCGTACAAAGTGGACAAATCCACATCCATGCCTCCCACTCGGCTGAAAGCCCGGCTTGCGGCATTCCGTACGGGACCGGCAGCCCCGTCATCCAGTGCAATTTCCCGAAGAACAGGTCCGGCATGGGGAAAACCAATTTCCCCCAGGATGTCGCAGATAACTCGCTGACTCACTTCATCAATATGGGGCAGAGCAATGCAGAGCGGAGTCACCGCCTGCCGCCCGATTGTTTTCAACATCACCCCGCTGGCCAGTTTCAGTCGCTCGTCACGACCTTCCGTAATGGCCCGAAGCAGAGCGGGAACCGCATATTCACCCGCCTCTTCCAGCCGTCTCTGGGCGATCATCTTCTGTCGTTGTGTACCGATGAGCATATCAATCGCTTCCAGAATGCGATCGGGGTTCCGAGCCAGATCCAGCCGCCCTTGCTCCACCCGCAACGCCACCTCCGCCACAATGGCTTCCAATTCCGGAACCGCCTGACCCCAGCGAACCGCATCATCAAATCTCGCTTTCAGGTTGTCCCGGCCATCATCAATCATCAGGGCCAGATCGGCGCTGGAAATCCCCGAATCCAGCAGGGCCTGAGCATACGCCGCAGCAAGGTCCGGTTTGGCCACCAGAGCATAATGAATGAAATCATTGAGAAGAACGGCCGCGTCCTTATCGTCATCCTGCCCGCGTACTCCTGGAGTGATCCCCAGAGAGAGAAGAACCGCGAACAAAGCGAGGAAAGAGGGAATCAAAGACGAGCGAAGCGCAGAAGGGTTCATAAAAGGAAACTCCAAGTCGATGGTGATGCATGCGTGCTCAGACGCGGGTTGTCTATCCTGTCATATGCCGAAAAGGCCTAAAGTACCGGAAAAAAGGGTCAGTGTCAATGAATATTTCAATCCCCATCCACCATGTCTCTCCCCGAAATACCCCACTTTCCCAGCCACCCCCCGAGAACCCCTTCCGGGACTGACGAGTTGACGCCGTCTTGTACGCATTTGCGTTGTCCCCGGTTTCGTTTTATCGTGCCCGGAAACCTCGGTGCCTCATCCTGGGATTAACTGTCCCTTTGAGGTGGCAACAGGGAAGGCGGTTAAAAACCGCCGCGGACGCGCCGCCGTGACGAGCCGCGCCTGGTGAATCGGGAACTCGATTTCCCGCCGATCCAGCGCACTCTGCGTTCATCCAGCCACTGTCACACCTGCAACGGGTGCGATGGGAAGGCGAATGCAGATGGCTCGAAGCCGGAAAACCTGCCGAGATCTATTGGTGTCGCCCACGCGCTTTGGGTTGGAAATCGCCTCGGAAAGGTCAAGAATGACCTTTCTGCATCTGGCCTCTCCAGCAAATTGCCCGTGGACGGCGTGTTTTCCCCCGGTTCGGTTCCGCGCGCTTCGGAACTCAGTTTGAAAGGCCCCTGATCCATGATCAATTTGCACCCGTTTCGTTTCTCCAGCGCTGTTCTTCTCTCCACCCTCTGCGTCAATTCCATATCCAGAGGCGATGATCCCTATGCTGATATCGTCGTCGCGTATGACCCCGGCACAGGCGCCGCCGCTGGGTATATCGACCCCCTCTCCGCTCTCGGATCGCCCGAACGCATGACCGGCGAAGGTGTATTTCCCGGCGTGGTCAGCGTATTCAACTCCCCCTGGCTGACCACCGAAATCGTCTCCATCGGAGCCGGCGGTTCCCTCACCCTTCAATTCAACACTCCCATCTCCAATGACCCTCTCAATCCCTACGGCATCGACCTCATCATCTTCAGCAACAGTTTCTTCACCGATGACTTCTTCCCAGCAGGCCAGTGTGGCGCGCCCTGTCTGGTCAGCGAAGAAGGCGGAATCATCGAAGTCAGCCCGGATGGGATTAATTGGGCGACGGCCACGGGCGTTTTCGCAGATGGGCTGTATCCAACCCAGGGATATACCGATGCCACCCCGTATCAAGGCACTCCTGGCGCAGTACTCACCAATTTCACCCGTCCCATCGATCCCCGCCTCACCGCCGCGGATTTCGACGGCATCGACCATACCGGCATTCTGGACCTGTACTACGGCTCCGGAGGCGGCGTAGGCGTGGACATCGGCGCTCTTGGATTATCCGCAATCAGTTTCGTCAGAATTAGCAACCCCGTCGGAGCCATGAATACCCCCGAAATTGACGCCGTAGCCGATGTCGCCCCCCGAGTGCCCGGCGATGTCAATTTCAACGGCATAGTCAACATCGACGACCTCGTGGCCCTGCTCAACGAATTTGGAATCGACGCTCCGGGCGGCGTATCCGCAGATCTGAACGGCAACGGAGTCGTGAACATAGATGACCTGGTAGATGTCCTCAACAATTTTACCAATTAAAACCCCCGGAATAACCCCC
>CAZLXE010000076.1:7411-11664 GCA_964563005.1 uncultured Isosphaeraceae bacterium | reverse complement strand
TCAATCAATGAGTACTCCAGTGTATATACCCCGATCAACACCACAGTCATGTGCCCTCATTTCTTCCCATGATCGCCTTCGCCCGCCAACGCCTCGCCTCCTCCCCTCGCCCCATCGAATCCAGCAAGTTAGCCAGATCATTCCATAAATGAGGCCCGGCACCCGGCATGTTGGCCCCCTCCAGCATCTCCTTCAAAGCACCCTCCAGATCACCCCGTGCCGCCAACGCCCGAGCCAGAATAATCCGAACATTCGGCCGGGAATTATCCAGCCCAATTGATCGCCGCGCGAGTTCCTCCACCTTCTCAAAACGACCGATCTCGAAAGACCGCAGCGCCATTTGATACATCAATGCCGGATCATTCGGATGACTCTCGATCGCCTCCTCAATAATCAACGCCGCCTCGTCATCCTTCCCCTGTACCGCCCGGCCCCGAATCAAAATATCCCACAAGGATACATAGTCCGGATGTTCCTCCAGCATGCGTCTCACAAATACCTCCGCCGCCTCCTGAGATTCCCCATCCCGCAGATAAATTGCGAGATCAGAACTATCCCCCTCTGAAATCTTCGGAAAAGCCCACTCAATGGCGTATCGGGCATACCCCGAAGCAATTTTATACTCCCGCAGCGTCCAATGCACCGAAGCCAGCGTAAAATCAAACTGCGGTGTGGCTGCCAACCCTATTCCTCTTAAGAATACACCATGACCGCCATCTCCAGAACGATACCACGGCGTAGCCCATTGGTAATATCGTACCGCCCGCCTCAACCGCTCTTGCTCTAATTGAAGCCGTGCCTCTTCCCTCTCCTCGGATATTCGTCCTGCCGTTTCATCTGTCGATTGTGCTTCGAAATGATGGGCCTGACGCGCTGACTGTATTAATCTCACTTCCCGTGCCCCCAGCCACCCCCCCGCCTGCACCGCAAAACTATGCCCGGTGAACAGCAGCACCAGCAGCGTCCCTCCCAGAAACACTCCGCCGCTCCACCCCACCTTCCCCCGATACTTCAAACGGAAACGATACAAATTAACATTTTCATCTCGAACAATCCGCCACGATCGCCACCCCAAAAACGCCGTACACCCCGCAACCCCCGCCGCAAACAACAAGGGCACCACCCCATAAATCCCCCGCACCGCAAAGAAACTGAACGCAAACAACCCCGCCACCGCAAACTCCTCCCCCCAGGAAAGATCATACTTCCGCCTCGGCGCCTTATTCTTTGCTTCCCCCTTCCCCACCGATGGCCGCCCCAATCCAAAATACAACGCATCATTGGGACACACACTCACGCAATCGAGCGTCTTCATGCACCCCGGATCGACCACCATCCCATATTCCCGCACCTCCTCATGCACCCGCACATTCGAGGTACAGGTTGCCGTGCAATGTCCGCACTGCTCGCACGCATCCGTCACCCGAATCCGCGCCGGAGCCAGCGTATCCAATGGAGTAAAAAATCCCCCATACGGACACCCATAAGTGCAATACCCCTTCGCCCCCAGAAAATACACCGTGGCAAATCCACACACCAGTAAAAACGGAATCCCCACCCACCACCCCGGCATGGTGTCCCAAAATCCGCTCGTGGTCAGCCGCGTCGAAAATCCCCCCCATTCCAACTCCGGATGCGTCCACGGCGCCACCGCCAGACGATAAAACACCGGCCACACAAACATATACAACCCCAGTATCAACGGCACAAACACCAGCAACCGCGACCGAAACGGCTTCGGCCTCACCCCCATCTTCCGCATCATCCATCCACATAAATCCTGCAGCATCACCAAGTGACATCCCCAGCCGCAGAACCACCGCCCCAAAACCAGCGTCGAGAGCAAAACCACGGCAAAGAAAATCGTCCCCACATTAATCACCCCCTCCTTCACCGTCTCCATCGCCTCGGATGGCTCCACCGGCGTCGTCGTTTTCCCCGTAATCCACCATTGCACCAGATGAATCACCATCAGCAGTTGAACCAGCCCCAGCACCACCGCCCGCCTCCGGGCATTGCGAGATTTCCGCATGGGCTGCTTCTTCCCATCCCCCCCCCGACCCCCACCAAGCACGGGTAATCCAACCGCCACGCTCCCCTCACTGCTTTCATGACTGATTGGCGTTTTGGGAGGAGTCATGGGTGGCTTTATCGGCATCCCAAAGGATGCTCCTGCATCGAGCATATCCCATCATAGCCACCCTTCAGGATACGAAACCACCTCGACCCATCACATTGAACCACCTGTACAGGTCCGAGAACCCCTTTTTTTCCCGAATTGCCTCCCCCCCACTGGACCGGCTGGCCCGCGTTTGCCACAATATATGCGTACACTAACTTCTCTGTGAAGGGAGTCCCCCATGCGTCTCGCCCGCCTCATCGCCCTCATCATCCTCCTCCTCGGCACCATCGTCCTTTCCGGCTGCTCCCTGCACGGCAGCTGGGGCGTCGGCACCCACATCGGCTACCACCATTCCGTTGTATGCCCTTGAGAAAGGCAACACGCCTCCCGAATGCAAAACACATGGCTACGGACAAGCCCCGAAAGCATTCAAAACCGCCACCAGATCGTCAATATTCACCACCCCATTCCCACCCGATGGCGTGATATCTGCCGCACACAAACCCGGGGGTGCAGGACACGGCCCGAATGCATTTAGCACCGCCACCAAATCATCAATATTCACCGTTCCGTTCCCCGCCGGAGGACCCGGTGGCGCAATATCTCCCACACATCCACAGGTATCCGGCACGCCATCTCCATTACTGTCCACCAGCACACCCGCTGCAATCTCACATTCATCCGGAATACCGTTTCCATTGCAATCACCGCTCGACCCGACCGCCAGATCAACCGAATCGCTCAGGCCGTTCCCGTTGCAGTCATAGTCACCCAACCGCGTGAAATACACATCCTGCTCCCCATTGAATGTTGCCGCCCAGATCAGCGAAGCCCCCACCGCATCCGATTCCATGTCGTAATAATCCCCCAACTTATTTTGCTGAGGCCAACCCACCCACGAATCAAACGAAGGTGTCACCTGCACATTCGGCGACCAGGTCAACCCACCATCAACAGAAGATGAATAAAACAATTCCGACACATTCGTCTGTCCACTGTTCCGCGTGTCATTCCACGCCACATCAATCCGCCCATTGGGAGCCACACTCATCGTCCCGAACCATTGCCAGGCGTTCGTCCCGATGTCATCGTTGATCTTCACCGGATTGCTCCAGGTTGCCCCCCCATCCTCACTCCGAATAAAGTGAATGTCCATCGGGTCTACCCCCGGCGGATCAACACTGCACAACACATACACATTCCCGTGGGTCGCTCCTCCCGACTTGTCCACCTCAATAAACACTTGCCCCAGCAGCCCTGACGGATTCGGCCCGACCCCGATCCGAATATTTCCCCCCAGGTTCACCGGCACGATCTGACTGAAGGTCATCGGAAAGGTGGAAACCATTGCGTTTGTCGATCTCACCACCCAGAAATCTCCCGTATTCGTCGAGTTCCTCGCCCCGGCCACAAAGACCTGCCCTGTCGGTCCCACCGCGACAGTACCAAAAACGGGTCGCGCGGGATTTGCTCCATTCCCCGGCTCGAATTCCACCGGATCCTCCCAAGTTACCCCCCCATCAAAAGAACGATTGAACTGAGCCGGGAAAAATTGATTCCCCGCCGTATTCCACGCCTGATACAGATTCCCATCCCCCAAACCGCCTGTATTGTCCACCACAAACCACGACTTATCTCCCCCAAAACAAAAATGCTTCTCCGGCCAGGTCAGCCCCCCATCCTGAGAAATGAAAACATCTTCCAGAAAAGGGCCGGTCGGCCACGGCACCACCGACAAACTCATGTAATACAGCGTGCCATCTGCCGCCGCGTTCAAAACCGGATCAGAACGAAACACGCCCGGCTCCAGCACCCCCCCATCTACCCAGGTCCGCCCTCCATCTCGACTCGACGAAAAACCCCCTTGACGAAAATTAGATGCCGTCGAGTCAAACTGCCGCCACCCCACCGCGATTCGATTCGGCGCGGTGGGATCAACCGCCAGAGACGGCTCATTCGCCGCATCATTAATCATATTCTGCCCCCCCAGCCCCAGATTCACCTGGGTGCTTCTAAAACCATTGAAATCGATAACCGCCCGAGGTGAAGTGAGAATCCCCGCAGGCAGCATCGGCGGATCAAACGGCCCCCTTTCCAGTATTTGCCCTCCATTCTGAACCGAGCTGGATTG
>CAZLXE010000076.1:5460-7311 GCA_964563005.1 uncultured Isosphaeraceae bacterium | reverse complement strand
CCCGAATCAGGTTCCTTCCCCGCCTGATCTGGAAGACCGGCCGTATCTCCTGATTCAGCGCCGAATCCGCTCAAAACCATACCCAGCCATAATGCACCCAGAAAGGCCTTGGCCTCACCCAGCCGGATTACAAATCGCCACATTCCATTCATAACTCGCTCCATGACTTGATCCTCACAATCTTAGAAATCCTCACTCACAAAATCCCCCTTCCATTCTACGGATACACGACCATCGAGTTCCTCTCATTATCTGATCAACCCAGAATGTTTCCGATGCACCGCAAGATCAATGAAAACAGGAACTTACGGCTGTTTGCCCTCTCGTCCGGCCAATTCCAGAAGAATATCCTCACCCAGCCCCATGGGATCCTTTAAATACCCATGGAATTCTCAATAAAGATGGTTTTTGACTCAATTTCCCATCCTGCGAAAAAAATTTGAATATTTTGCAAAATTGTTCCAAAATCGACTTGACAGCCCGTTTTTATGACTCATAATGTATGTATCAACATTGACCCCCGGAAGGGCCCGGCTGTAGCGCTTGCGCTCGCCGGGCCTTATTTTTTAAGATCTGTCCAACAACAAAAAACACAAAAATTAACACCGGGGTTTTCCGGGGATTTTTCGGGGGTTACCGGGGGTGGGATACTCATGATCGTGCCAAAAAACAATCATCCGTGTTCATCAATTGTGTGTGTACACCATCCCCGGACTCCCCAAAGCCCGAACTCTTCCGAATTCCTCGATGCTTATCCTTTTAGTCCGACAGCGGATCCTGCCGGAACAGCCGCACATTCCCCAAGGCCCAAACTTTATCTGTAAACGCCCCCGCCCCTTCAACAATGGAATCGCGCTGAGCATTCGTTAAAGCCAGTTGCGTCTTGGCGTCCAGATTATCCAGCATGGAAATAAACACCGCTTCAGGCGTGGCCGGAATCTTCGCCGCCCCGAATTCCGGCTCACCGTGATGCGAGACGATGATGTGCTGCATCACCCGCAAAGCATCCGCCGGCAATTTGTGCCCGCTTTCCTTCGCCGCCATCGCCGCCTTGAATTGCAACCAGATCGCCCCCTTCACCACATGCCCGATCAGATTCCCCTCCGTGGTGTAATTGAAGCCCCGATCCCAGGTCAGTTCCGTCGTCTTGCCCAGGTCGTGCAGAAACAGCCCCAACAGAATCATATCCCGGTTCAAACCTCCCTCTTTCCGAGTCGGATAAAGCGGCAGCATCGCCTCCGCCAGTTTCATCACCTGTAGCGTATGTTCGAGTAATCCCCCGATCCACGCATGATGCAGACTCATCGCCGCCGGACACAACCGAAAATTCGCCATCAATCCTTCATCATTCAAATATGCGGCCGCCAGCGCCTTCATCGCCGGATGCTCCAGCGACTCCAGCAGCCCCTTCACCTCACCGAACATCACCTCGATATCCTTCTTCGTCGTCGGCAGCAGAGACCGCAATTCCAACTCCGTCACTTCCTGTGACCGAATCGTCTCCACAATGAACTGCACCTGACCGTTGTATATCTGCGTATGCCCCTCCACATATACAAACCCCGTCGCTCCCAATGCATCCACGCTTCCCTCTTCAAAAGACCACTTGCGGCACACCAGATCCCCCGTCGCATCCCGAATGATGCACTTCAAGTACGGCTTCCCATTCCGCGTCGTCCCCACCTGCGGATTCTGTAATCCATACACTCCCTTCACATACGACTGTTCGGTCAGCGAGGAAATATCCTGATGATCAGTTCCCGGATTTGCTTCGACGGCTGATTCTGGAGTCGTGCCGGGGGTTGTGCCGGGGGTTGTGCCGGGGGCAGTTCCGGGGGTCGTTCCGGGGGT
>CAZLXE010000076.1:1729-5360 GCA_964563005.1 uncultured Isosphaeraceae bacterium | reverse complement strand
GTTCCGGGGGTCGTTCCGGGGGTGGATTCAGGCGTGACAGATTGGGTCGGGGCGGTAGTCATAAGCAAAATTACTCGATCGCAATATGGGAACAAAATACTCCGGAATTATTCCGGGGCGAAAAATCAAAAAAGGGCGGCTGAGGAGATTCGAACTCCCGACCCTCTGGACCACAACCAGATGCTCTAACCAACTGAGCTACAGCCGCCATACGAACCATGAATTGATCTGCTCACCAGGGAACGCATCACCTCACCGGTTCAGTCCCGAACAATATCCACAATCGCTGGAACGGACAACCCCACAGTTGAATTTCCTCCCCAACCCGTTCAGTCACCAGAATTCTCCCCACCCCTTCCAGAGGTTCGTTATACTAACGGAATCTGCTTGATAATTCACAAAAGTAAGCCGGTTTTTCCAGAGAAATGACCTGCTTCTTGCTCCTATTCCCGAAAGAATTGAGGTAATCATGACCACCGCCACCGTAACCAAACCCACCCTCGAATTCGGCGCCGCCACCATCCACCGAAATCTCTCCGTCCCCCGCCTCGTTGAGATGGCTCTCGCCCGTGGAGAAGGTCAGTTGGCCGCCAACGGAACCCTCTGCGTGGATACCGGAAAAATGACCGGTCGTTGCCCCAACGACAAGTGGCTCGAAGACACGCCGGGAATTCACGACACCATCGCCTGGGGCAAAGTAAACCAGCCCATTACCCCCGAACACTTCACTGGGCTTGAAGAAATGGCCAAAGCATACCTCTCCCAGAAAAGCGATCTCTACCGCTTCGATGGCTACGCCGGGGCCGATCCCGCCTACCGCCTCAAGGTCACGGTTATTACAGAACTGGTCTGGCATTCCCTCTTCGCCAAAACCCTCTTTATCAATGTCCCCGAATCAGAGCTCCCCGGCTTCGATCAGGACTGGACCATCATCAACGCCTGCGACATGCCCCTCCCCAATTTCGCCGACTTCGGTCTCAAAAGTCCCGTCGCCGTCATTCAATCCCTCGAGCAGAAAAAAGTCGTCATCATCGGAACCCAGTACGCCGGGGAGATCAAAAAATCGATCTTCTACGCCATGAACTACGACCTCCCCGACCTCGAGGTCTTCCCCATGCACTGCTCGTCCAATGTCGCGAAGGATGATGAGTCCAATGTTGCCCTCTTTTTCGGTCTCTCCGGCACCGGAAAAACCACCCTCTCCGCAGACCCCAATCGCCCCCTCATCGGCGATGATGAACACGGCTGGTCTGACAAAGGCGTCTTCAACATCGAAGGCGGCTGCTACGCCAAGTGCATCAAACTCTCCCAGGAAGGTGAACCGCAAATCTGGAACGCCATCCGCTTCGGCTCCGTCCTCGAAAACACCGTCATGGATCCCGATACCCGCGTCCCTGACTACGACGACGGCTCCATCACCGAAAACACCCGCGTCACCTATCCCGTCTCCTACATCCCCGATGCCCGAATCCCTTCCACAGGTGGTCATCCCCAAAATGTGATCTTCCTCGCTGCCGATGCCTTTGGCGTGCTGCCCCCCGTCAGTAAATTAACCCCCGAGCAGGCCTCCTACTACTTCCTCAACGGCTACACCAGCAAACTCGCAGGAACCGAAGCCGGCGTCACCGATCCTCTGCCCAACTTCAGCCCCTGCTTCGGCGGCCCCTTCCTTCCCCGTCCCCCCATGGTCTACGCCGAATGGCTCGCCAAGCGAGTCAAGGAGCACGGCGCCGATGTATGGCTCCTCAACACCGGCTGGACCGGTGGCCCCTATGGCACGGGAGAACGCTTCAAACTCAAATACACCCGCGCCTTCGTCACCGCCATCCTCGATGGCTCATTGCGAAACGCCGAATACGAAGATCACCCCATCTTCGGCCTCCACATGCCCACGAGTGCTCCAAATGTACCAAGCGAAGTCCTGAACCCCCGCAATACCTGGACCGACAAAAACGCGTATGACGAAAAAGCCAAAGACCTCGCCAGCCGATTCCGCAAGAACGACAGTAAATACGAGGTCACCGACGCCGTAAGAGCCGCCGGTCCCACCGTCTGATTTCGCTCGCCTGAAATAAATACGAAGGGCATGACCAGATACAATGCCCTCCATGCCCTCTCTCGGCCCTTTCCCCCGCATCCAAACTCTGCGCGATCTTCTCGACCGCGCCAACCGGGCCTACTTCGTCGATGCCGAACCGCTGATGCCCGACTCGGAATACGACGAGTTGATGCGCGAATTGATCACCCTCGAAAAACAGCACCCCGAGCAATTCGACCCCACCAGCCCCTCTCAGCGCGTGGGCGGAGAGCCGATCGACGGCTTCAAATCCGAAGCCCACGCCCTCCCCATGCTCTCCGTCGACAACACCTACTCCACCGAAGACCTGCAGGCATGGCACGACCGCATCCGAAAAGGATTAGGACTGACCACTACGGAATCATCCGGTGAAAACAACCTGTTCTCCGACGCAGACCCAAATTCAGCCACTCCTGAAATCCCGCTCTACTGCGACCCCAAAATCGACGGTGTAGCCGTATCCCTCCGCTACGAAAGCGGAAAACTCACCCAGGCCCTGACCCGAGGCGACGGCCGTACTGGAGACGACATCACCGCCCAAGTGCGAAAAATCAGAGCCATCCCCCTGAAACTCCACACCAATTCTCCCCCAGAATTGCTGGAAGTCCGCGGCGAATGCTTCATCCCCAACTCCCAATTTACCCGCATGAACCAAGCCCGCGAAGAAAAGACCGAACCCCTCCTCGCCAACCCCCGCAACGCCACCGCCGGAACCCTCAAATCACTCGATACCTCCCTCGTCACAAAACGCCACCTCTCCTTTATCGCCCACGGCCGGGGCGAATGCTCTGAAATCAAAACCAACGCTGGACAAGGAATCGATTCCTTCAGCCAATTCCTCAACTTCATCAAAAACTACGGTATCCCAGTAAACCCCCTCGGCTCACTTCACTCATCCATTCAAGCAGCCATTCAAACCATCGAAAAATTTGCCCTTACCCGCCACAATCTCGACTACGGCGTAGATGGCATGGTCATCCGCACCGACTCCTTCGCCCATCAGGATACCCTCGGCGCCACCAGCAAAGCCCCCCGCTGGTGCATCGCCTTCAAATATCCCGCCGAACAGGGCGAAACCATCATCCGGGAAGTCGCCTGGCAGGTCGGCAAAGGCGGCACCCTCACCCCCCGCGCCACCATGGATCCCGTCCTCCTCGCCGGAACCACCGTCCGTCACGCCACCCTCCACAACATCGAAGAAATCCGCCGCAAGGACATCCGCCTCGGCGACTCCGTCATGGTGGAAAAAGCCGGAGAAATCATCCCCCAGGTCGTGAGAGTCATAACCGAGAAGCGAAATAAAAAGACCAAACCCCTTGACCCCCCCACCCAATGTCCCTCCTGCCGGGGCCAGGTCGAGCAGGACGGCCCGAAAATCTATTGCGTCAATCCAGAGTGCCCCGCCCAGTTCCGCGAACGCGTTAAATGGTTCGTCGGACGGGGACAGATGGACATCGACGGTCTGGGCGAAAAACTTGTCGATCAACTCATAGAAGCCGACCTCATCACCCACTTCGCCGACATCTTCACCCTCAAAAAAGATGACCTCCTCCC
>CAZLXE010000076.1:0-1629 GCA_964563005.1 uncultured Isosphaeraceae bacterium | reverse complement strand
CAGATCGGATCCAACGGAGCCAGAATCCTCGCTCGCCATTTCCAAAATATAGAGGCCCTGCAACAGGCCACCATCGAAGACCTCGAAGCCCTCCCCGACTTCGGTGAAATCACCGCCCGAACTCTCTACGACTTCCTCCATTCAGAACAGGGACAGGAAACCATCAACCGTCTCGTCGCTGTCGGGGTCGATCTCACCAGTCACGAGGAAATCACCGAGATTGCCGATTCCCCCTTCGCCCAGAAAACCATCGTCCTCACCGGCACGCTCAAATCATTCGAGCGCCGCGAACTGAAAACCCTCCTCGAAAACATGGGAGCCAAAGTCACCGGCACCGTCTCCCCCAAAACCGACCTCCTCATCGCCGGTGAAAAAGCCGGATCAAAACTCGCCAAAGCAGAAAAACTGGGCATAGAAGTCTGGGACGAGACGAAACTCAAAGCGACTCTGCAAGAATAACCCAATGGATCGAGATCAATCTTCCGGGTCGCCTCATCTCTATCCTATCCCTCGATCCCTTGATGCCTCGATGCCTTCCTCTCCCCTGCTACAATGTCCCCCCTATGGGTCAGGTCGTCCTCGGTTTTCGCAGTCTCCTGGTTAAGGCGAGTATCTTCGTCGTCATGGCCGCCCTCCTCGCGTGGGCTGTCGGCGGCACCCTCTGGTGGTCCCGTCCCGAAACCGCCAACCTCCCCCCCGTGCAATTCGCCGGAAAATTCTGGAATTGGCGACTCACCGTCGGTGGTTTTACCGGCCAACCCATCCGCTGGCAACTATTTGTACAGCAGGCCAATTCAAAAGCTTCTGAAGTCGAAGACGCGAAGCCCTACTCCAATCGTGCCTGGGAATCCGTGTCGCATATGCTCACAGTCAACGATTCGCTTTACTTCGGCGGCCAGATGCCGGGAATCGCCACCCCCGGCTGGCTGCTCATCCAGATTGATGAAGATGGACAGGAGTACCAGCACCCCCTCCCCGACCGCCTCGCCATCGAACGCCAACTCGCCCGCCTCGAAAATGGCCTGCCCCTTCAGGATACCCAAACAATTCTCGAAGAGCGACATCAAGTGCTTTCTCCCCCGGCAGTGATTCCAGAGACCGCACCGATCGAGGGGAACAATGCAGAACATTGAATTCAAAGCAGAATTGCGCCACCCCGAAGCCGCCAAACGCCAGTGCACCGTCCTCAAAGCCCAGTTCATCGGCACCCTCCGCCAGACCGACACCTACTACAAACTCCCCGATGGACGGCTGAAAAAACGCCAAGCCCCCGGCGAACCCACCGAGTGGATCTTCTATCATCGCCCCAACCGTGTTTCCCCCGCCATGAGCAACTTCACCATCCTCAGCGATGAACAGGCCCGCCGCCGCTGGGGAACTCACTCCCTCCGGGAATGGTTGCAGATCAAAAAAACCCGTGACCTCTGGATGCTCGAAAATGTCCGCATCCACCTCGACGAAGTGAAATCACTGGGCCGCTTCATCGAATTCGAAGCCAAAGTCGGCGAAAACTACGGCGTAAAAGAATGCCAGATGATCGTCAGCCACCTCCGCGAAACCTTCGGCCCCACCCTCGGCGAACCCGTCGCCGTGAGTTACAGCGATCTTATGGATCTCCACTTGCGAACG
>CAZLXE010000075.1:8261-11743 GCA_964563005.1 uncultured Isosphaeraceae bacterium | reverse complement strand
TCCGAAAGTGTGGAGCGGGAAGTGGCAGAGGTGGGGAGGGCGGGGTTGATCCGGGAATGTGGCGGGGGCGATGCGGACGGAGCGGTGGCAGGCGTTGCGGGATTCGGGGCTGGGAGGGGTGAGTTTTTTGGAGGTGTTCGGGCTGGGGGCGGGGGCGGCGCGGGCGGTGGCGGTGATGAGGGGGGTGAGGGAGGGGGAGGATTGGGATGCGGGAGGGGTGCGATTGGGTCTTCAGCCGCATGCGCCGTATTCGTGTGAGGTGTCGGTGTTTGAGCAAGCGGCGGAGTTGGGGTTGCCGCTTTCGACGCATCTGGCGGAGACGCGGGAGGAGATTGAGTTTGTGGAGCAGGGGACGGGGGAGTTAGCAGAGATGCTGGCGAGGATGGGGGTGTGGGAAAGGGAGACGGCGGGTTGGGGAAAGCATCCGGTGGAGCATTTAGAGAAGGCGCTGTCGGGGCGGCCCTGGATTGCAGCGCATGTGAATTATGTGGAGGATCATCATCTGGAGATGCTGGCGGGGTGGCCGGTTACGGTGGGGTATTGTCCGAGGGCGAGTGCATATTTCAATCATGGTGGGCATCGGTATCGGGAGATGATGGCGCGGGGGATCAATGTGGCATTGGGTACGGATTCTATTTTGGGTCTGGATACGCCGGGGCGGATCAGTGTGTGGGATGAGATGCGGTTTTTGTATGAGCGGGATGGGACAGATCCGGTTGAGTTGCTGCGAATGGCGACGATCAACGGGGCGCGGGGGCTGGGATTTGATGAAAGTTGGTTTACGCTGGAGCGGGGGCGAGTGGCGGGGTTGCTGGCGCTGCCGGTTGAGGAGGGGGTGGGAGGAGATTTGCTGAGGAGGGCATTGGGGCGGAGTGAAGGGCCGCGGTGGGTGGTGGGGCCGTTTGCGGTGGATGGGGAGGATGATTGATGGGTGAGCGATTTACTGATTATGGAGGGGATACGATTTCGCTGTGTCAACGATTGTTGGGGCAACGGTTGGTGCGGGTGGTGGAGGGGGTGCGGCTGTCGGGGATGATTGTGGAGGTGGAGGCGTATCTTTATCCGCACGACCGGGCGTGTCAGACTTATGGGGGGCATCGCTCGGCGAGAAATGAGGCGATGTATCTGGCGGCGGGCCATGCATATGTGTATTTCACCTATGGGATGCACGAGATGTTGTGTGTGGTGAGCGGGGAGGTGGAGGAGGGGGAGGCGATTCTTATTCGGGCGATGGAGCCGCGGGAGGGGTTGGATTTCATGTATGCCCGGCGGGTGAAGGCGAAGAAGGACACTGATTTATGTTCGGGGCCGGGGAAGTTGACGCAGGCGTTGGCGATCGATCGGGGGCTGAACGGGGTGCATCTGGGGGATGATGAATCGTTGTTTGTGGAGATGGGCGATGAGGGGCAAGTTAAGAAGGGGGGAATTCAGCGGGCGAAGCGGGTGGGGATCGGGGATTGCGGGAGGTGGACGGATCGTTTGCTGCGGTTTTATGTCAAGGGGAATCCTCATGTTTCTCGTCGTTGAGCGGGGTCAGGAAAATTTTGGGGGGTTGGATGACTTGAGCCGGTCTTGCCGATATAATGGAGTTGTTCTCGTAACGGGAAATATCAGGGGTGTCCCTTGACGGGCAGGATTTCTATATGACACAACCCCAACCGATTAATTGGAAGCGGATGTTGAAGCGAGCCGGGCCTTATCCGCCGGAAGCGTTTCAGTTTGTGCGGGAGGGCTTGAGTTATACCGCGCAGAAGATGCATCCGGATCTGGATGCGATATCGGATGAGGAGCGGCATATATCG
Organism: uncultured Isosphaeraceae bacterium; assembly: GCA_964563005.1. Taxonomy (GTDB): domain Bacteria; phylum Planctomycetota; class Phycisphaerae; order Phycisphaerales; family SM1A02; genus CAZLXE01. Next base: position 9,941 of record CAZLXE010000075.1, on the reverse strand, counting down.
GGGCAGGTGCTTTCGCTGGGGTTGCGGGATTTTGCGATCGAGCAATATGGGCTGCTGGCTCCGGCGGTGCTGAATCACTGGTTCATCAAGCGGACGGATGATTTCGGGCGGATTGTGTATGCGATGATCGATGAGGAGTTGATGAGCCAAGGAGCGAACGACACGATAGAGGATTTTCGGGGGGTGTTTGATTTTCTGGAGGCGTTCGGGCGGGAGGAATTGCTGGCGAGATTGGCTTCGGAGAAGAATTGAGATTCGGGTTTTCAGGGGTGGTGAGCGGGGGTGGTGAGTAAGTCGAGTCGGGCGAAGGATTCCAAATTCACTGTTTTCCGGTACTCTTCACGGCATGGCCAGTGGGAAGCGATCATCAGGGAAGGGGTCGGCGACCTCGGCGTCTTCTCAAAAGGCGGCGGGTGATGGTGCTTTGGCTGATTCTGTGGGTGGGGGGGTGGATTACGCGCGGATTCATATCTGGCAGATTCAGGCGGTGCGGGACATTCTTTTTGTGGGAGCGGTGGTGGGGGTGTTGTGGCTGGGGTATGTGCTGCGGGCAGTTACGGTGCCTTTGCTGGTGGCATTGCTGCTGGCGTATCTGTTTGAGCCGATTCTGGAGCGGGTGACGAAGCATCCGAAGATTTCGCGGCCGGTGGCGGTGGGGGGGTTGCTGGCGATTGTGGGGACGGTGGTGCTTTCGGCGGTGGCGCTGTTGGTTCCTCTGGCGGTGGGGCAGACCTTGAATTTGATCGGGGATATTCGGGAGGGGCGGTTTGCGGAACGGGTGTCTACTTTGGAGCGGTTTGTGCCGGAGGCGTACCGGGATGATTTTGATGGTTTTCTGGAGGTGTTGCCGCGGGGGGAGCGGGTGGGGGTGGGGGAGGGGGCCGAAGATGCGGCCAGTAAACCCGGGAAGCCGGAAGGGAAGAAGGGGTCAGGGGAAGTGGATGCTCAAGCGATGGCAACCGAGGGCGGTGATGGGTCAGGCGGCGATTTCGGGGGGGGTACCGGGGGTTGGGATTGGGTGGGGAAGGGGGCGGATACGATTGCGGGGGTGATCGGGCGGGTGGTGCAGGTGGGGATGTTGAGTTTTTTGATTCCGTTTTACTTTTTCTTTTTCAGCGTGTGGTATCCGGGCGTGGTGCGGTTTGGGCGGAATCTGTTGCCGGAGAAGAACAAGGGGCGGACGCTGGAGTTGTTGGAGAAAATGGATCGGGCGGTGGCGGGTTTTGTGCGGGGGAGAATTGTGATTTCGATCATCATGGGGGTGATGCTGGCGGTCGGGTGGGCGATTTGCGGGGTGAAGTTTTCGATTGCATTGGGGCTGGTGATCGGGGTGTTTTGTGCGGTTCCTTATCTGGGGGCGATCGGGGTGCCGCTGGCGATCGGTTTGTTGTTTTATGCTCAGTTGGATGTCCCGGTGGATGAGCGGATGGCGTGGTGGGGGGTGTTGTTGTGGCCTTCGCTGGTGTTCGGGGTGGTGCAGTTGATCGAGGCGTATGCGTTGACGCCGATGATTGCGGGGAAGGCGACGAATCTCGACCCGGTGACGATTATTGTGGCGGTGCTGGCGGGGGGATCGGTGCTGGGGATTTACGGGATGTTGCTGGCGATTCCGCTGGCGGCGTGCGGGAAAATTCTGTTTACGGAGGTGTTAATGCCAAGGATTCACGACTGGGCGGCGGG
>CAZLXE010000075.1:0-8161 GCA_964563005.1 uncultured Isosphaeraceae bacterium | reverse complement strand
CGGGACGGGCGGCGGATCCGTTGCCGATTGATCGGGATTGAGGAAGAGGGGTAGGGGGTTGATTTATGCAATTTCTCTGTTGCGGTGATTTTCGAGGGTGGGAGTCGTATGATGGTGAAGCGATCGGATTGAATTTGCGGCCCGGTTCCGGAGCGGAGTAGTTTTTTTGCCTCACTGGATGGGACATAACGGTTGGTCGGCGGGGCTGGTGGTTCTGGTTCTGCTGATTTTGCTGGTGGGAATGAGGGGGAACTTTCAGGAGCCGGATTCGGCTCTGGGGGCGGGCGAAGGGGGAGTGAGTGGCGTATCGAATCAATCCCGGCGGGATAAAAGGGTGCTCGACGCTCCAATGAAAACGATGGAGTCCGGGGTGTTGAGGGGTGGGAGTTTTCCGGCGGTGGTGAATGGGGCAGCGGTGAGGGCGGCGTTGGAGCAGGCGGCGGTTCGTCGGATTGACATTGTGGGTTTGGGGGACAGCAATCAGCCGTTTGGGGGCGCGGGTTGGGATCATGGGGTGCAGGATAAGATGTCATCGTTGTATCCGATGTATGCCACGGGATTGACAACGCACAATGAAAATGGAGGGTTCGGGAATGGGGTGGGATATAAATTTCGGGCGATGACGAATGTTATGTGGGCGGATTGGACGCTGGGAGCGAATACGGGGGCACCGGCGTTTTTTGACGCCTTTGGGGGAGGGGTGGGATTTGAAGATACGCATGGGTATTGCTGGGGGGAGGCGTTGACGGCGGTGGTTCCCAATGCCGCGAATGGGATCGCGATGGACGGGGATTGTCCGGTGGGGGTGTCGGGGCATCTGCGGGGGCATGTTTCGTATGGGCAGTTTGCGACGGTGGGGGATGGGATGTTTCAGCCACAGTTTCGGTTGGGGGCTCCGCCGGGAACGGTTCTGGCGACGGGCGTGGTGAATAGTGAGGGGTATGCGGTGGATGCGATGGCGGAGTATGGGCTTGATCTTCCGGCGGATGGATTGCGTTCGGGGCCGCTGCAGTTCTGGATCAGTCGTGGAGATCTGGTGGCAGATCATTGGCGGGGGCGGGTGTTCACGGAATTTGTGCGGGTGGAGAATGTGGATCGGGCGGCGGGGTTCAGTTACCACACCTGGGCGTGGCATGGGGGGAAGTCGGCGCGGTTTACGGCGAATGCACTGATAACGGCGAACGATTCGTATAAGCGCTATTACTTGCAGCAGGTGCGGCGATTGCAGGGGGGGAACCCGATCGTGATTTTCTGGATTAATCATGGGTTCAACGATCGGGGGGAGCCGCTGCCCAGTGTGGGGCCGCAGGCGGGCATTGTGCCGGGATGGTCGGCGGCGGCGTATGGGGACAATTTGCAGGGGATCATTAATTCAATTACGGAAGCGTGGACGGGGAGCGGGGGGGCGACCACGGAGATTTATTTTGTGTTGATGCCATCACATCCGGTGGAGAATCCGAACGATCCACGATTGGAGAGTTACCGGGCGGCGGCAGCGCAGGTGGCGCTGGCGAATCCGCGGACCTGTGCGGTGGATTTGAGTCAACTGACTACGGCGGATGAGATGGCGGCGCGGTTTGAATATGATTCTCTGGGAGTGAATCATCTAGCGCAGCACGGATATGAGCGGCTGGCGTGTCTGGCGATCGATGCGATTATGGGGGTGACGGTGGACTTGTGCGCGAATGACTGTAATGGGAATGGAGTGCCGGATGATGTGGAAGTGGCAGGGGGGACGGCTCTCGATTGTAATGGGAACGGAATTCCGGATGAGTGTGATGCGCTGACGATGGATTGCAATGGGAACGGGATTCCCGATTCGTGCGATCTGCTGACGGGGGTTTCGGGCGACTGTAATGGGAATGGGACGCCGGATGAATGCGAAGGGGATTGCAATGGGAATGGGGTGATGGATGCGTGCGAGTGTTTTGCGGACTGCGCCCCGGCGGGCGGGAACGGGCTGGTGAATATAGACGACTTGGTTTCGGTGTTGAACGGGTTCGGGGCGGTGGGTCAGGCGGGGATGGGATGCGATGTGACGCCGTTCTGCGGGAATGGGGTGGTGAATATCGATGATCTGGTGGCGGTGCTTAATGCGTTCGGGGTGTGTCCGTAAGCGAAGGCATCAAGGGATCAGGTGGGCGAGGGCGGGGAGGAGTTTGGGGTGTTGTTGGACTTTTTTTGTGTAGTCTTGCTCTCGGGGTTTTCCTTTGGCGCGCATGAGAGATACCAGGGCGCGTTTCTGGGGGGCGGGCCAGGTGGGGAGGTCGGGGATGAGGTTGATGAGGGGGCAGAGATTGTGGAAAGCATCTCGTTCGGCGGGGGGCCAGGATTTTGGTTTTGTTACGGAGAGGATTTTGGAGATGCGGCGGATGATGGCGGCTTTGGTGCGGGTTGGGTCGAGGGGATTTTGCTGAGCGAGGGATTGGGTGACTTTGAGGCCGAGTTGGGAGAGGTCGAGGTCGGGAGTTTTGGTTTTTTGGTTGAGGTCGAGGGCGATTTTTGCCGTGGCGAGTTGGCGAAGGGTTTTTGCGGGGGTGCGGTGGCGGGGTTTCTTTTTGATAAGGGATCGTTCGGAGGTGGCAAGTTTTTGTAGTTCGGGGTCGGTGGAACGGAAGCCGAGGCGGTCGTAGAACCAGTAGGCGCCGGTGCGGATGGCTTCGGAGTTGTCTGCGCCGAACTGGAAGGGATCGACGAGGAAGCGGGAGACGGCGTAGTGGTGGTGATAGGTGCGGAGAATCTGGGCGAAGAGATACGCAGACTCGCCGCCCCGGTATTCATCGAAAATGTTGATGCCGATTTCGGCGCGGGGACCGAAGACCCATCCCCCGCCGTAGCCGACGGGCAGGCCGTTTTTGCAGAGGAGATAGCCGAAGAAGGATTCGAGGGGGAGGCGGCGGGCGGGGATCATGCCGTAGAGGAGGAGTTCGACGCCGCGATCGAGGGTGATGCGGGTGACTTCGCGGGGATTGGCGTAGGTGAAGGGATCGGTTTCGCGGCGGCGGATGGCGAGGGTGGCCCGGGCGAGGTCGATGGCGGTTTGGGCTTCGGGGAGGGGGAGGATTCTGGTTTTGGGAAGAGGGCGGCGGAGGAGACTGGGGAAGGAGAATTTGTGTTTGAAGGGAGTGGTTTGGTGATGAACGGGAGCATGGGGCAGGCGGAGGTGGGTGCGGGAGAAGGCGGGATTTCGGAGGTTCCAGTGGAGGTTGAGGTCGAGGGATTCGATGATGGAGTCGCGGAGGGTGGGGGATTTCGGGGGATTGGGGAGTTGGTTGAGGCGGGAGAGGAGCCAGGAGAGGTCGGAGATTTTGGGGTTTGATCCTTTGGCGAGGGCGATCCATTCCTTGGTGGTGAGGTCGGGGCAGAGGAGGCCATCGCGCTCGGCTTTGGTGGTGCAATGAGTGAGGAATGATTCGAGGGGCTCGCCGGCGGAGCCGTTTTCCCAGCATATTTCGAGGTCGTGGGGGAAACGATCGTGCAGCCAGTTCATGAGGTCGAGGGAGTAGGAGTATTCGACGGTGGTGGAGGGGAGGCCGGAGTTTTCGAGGGCGGCAGCGGAGGTTGCGCTCTTCATCAGGGTCGCGACGGCTTCGGTGATGCGGTTGAGTTCTGATTCGGCGAGGGAGCGGAGGGCGGGGCTGTCGGGATAAGCGCAGAGGAAGAGGAGGAGGTCGTGGTAGGCAAGGAGGGTGCGGGGGCGGGTGAGGGAGAGTTGGGCGCAGAATTCGAGCAGGTGCTGTTTTTGTTTTTTGAAGGAGGGGCCGAAGCGGTTGCGGATCTGGTGGAGTTCCCGGAAGTCGTTTTGCGCTAGAGGTCGCGGTTTCACCCGGTGGATCCGTAGGTTGCTTCGTGGCGGTATTTCACGATGCGGTTGGTTTCGACCTGGGTGTGGGTTTCTTCGTTGCCGTCGGGCCAGGAGATGGTGAGTTCGTCGATGGTGGGGGCGGGGCCGAGGCCGAAGTGGAGATTGAGTTGGTTCTGGGAGAGGTAGGAGGGGTCGGCACCGATCTGGGCGGTTTGGGTGAGGTCGCCGGTTTTTATGGTGATGCGGGCACCGAGGGCATAGGTGTTGCCGCCGGTCTGGCTCAGTTTTATGGAGATCCAGTGCTGGTTGTTTTCGGTGGTGTTTTTGAGGAGGAGGGGTTTGCCGGCGTGGGGGAGGATGGCGAGATCGACGAGGCCATCCTGGTTATAGTCGGCCCAGGCCCCGCCACGACCGACCAGGGGATTTTTAAGGGCGGGACAGGCGGCGGGAGCGATGTCGAAGAAGCCGCGATCGGGTTCTGAGATGAAGATCTGGGTGGGCTGGGGGCGGAGGAGGGTGTTGTCCTGTTCGTTCTGGAGGGTGTCGCCATTGACGACGAAGAGGTCGAGCCAGCCGTCGTTGTCGAAGTCGGTGAAGGAGGAGGCCCAGCCGACCATTTTGAGAGAGATCTGGCCGAGGCCGTTGAGTTCGGCGGCGTCCATGAAGAGGATGCGGTCATCTGACCCCTGTTGTTTGGAGGTGGTCATGTTTTCATAGAAGGCGTTTTCCTGGGCGAGCCAGTGGGTGACGAAGAGGTCGAAGTCGCCGTCGTGTTCATAATCGCCCACGGCAAGGCCCATGGCTCCACGGTAATCGGCGGCGAGGGAGGAGGCCCCGATGTCGGCAAAGGTTCCATCTCCCATATTCCGAAAGACCCCATTTTTCGAGACATCGTTGGCGGTGTAGAGGTCGATCCAGCCGTCGAGGTCGAAATCGAAACAGGCGGCGCCGAGAGAGCGGCCTTCGGGATCATCGACACCTGCGGCGACGGCGATATCGGTGAAGGTGCCATCGCCATTGTTGCGGAAGAGTCGATTGGGAGCGGGGGGGTAGGCGGAGGGGTTGATGGTGTAGGGGATTTCGGAGCCGTATTGCTTTGCGGATCGTTTGGAATCGGCGCGGCGATCGGTGAACTTGACATAGTTGCAGACATAGAGGTCGATCCAGCCGTTGCGGTCGTAATCGAACCAGGAGCAGCCCGCGCTGAAACTGAGGTCCTGGGTTCCGGTGGACGCGGTGACATTGGTGAAGGTGCCATCGGCATTGTTATGGAAGAGGGCGTTTTTGCCGTAGCCGGTGATGTAGAGGTCGAGGGAGTCGTCGTTGTCGTAATCGCCCCACGCGGCGGCCATGCCGTAGAGGGAGAGATCGAGGCCGGCGGATTGGGAGACATCGGTGAAGGAGCCATCGCCGTTATTCTGGAAGAGGGCGCATTGTCCTTCTTTACTCCCGGAACCTTCACCCCGGCCCTCCCCCAGAGGGGGAGGGAGTCCATTTTCATTAGAGTTACTTTCCGGGGGTCGGATATTTCCTTTGAAGTTGACGATGAAGAGGTCGGGGTCGCCGTCGTTGTCGTAGTCGCCCCAGGCGAGGCCGGAGCCCATGTCTTCGGGGAGGAGGGAGTCGCGGGTGGCGGGGAAGTGTTGGAAGTTGATGCCCGATGCTTCGGCGACTTCGGCGAAGGAGAAACGGAGCAGGTCTTCGGTGATGTCGCGGCTGAGGATGGAGGTGAGACCGGAGATGGAGCCGTCGGCGTTGGGGGCGGCGGGATCGGTATGATCGATACTGACGATTGCGAGCCAGCTGAGGGCGATGGCCCCGAGGGCGCAGGGGACTCCCCATTTGAGCATGAGAGTATGTCGTTTATTGAGCGGACGCCTGGACATCGTCCCCTACTGTAATCGTAGCGGTGGTCCGTGTCATTTCGATGATAGGGGCGCGGGTGCCGGCGTCGATGCCGTATACGGTGTTGAGGAACTCGGGATTGGCCTTGCGATACCAGAGGATGGCGGTGATGGTGAGATCTCCCTTTGTTCCGGCGGGGAGTGCGGGAATTGCATGATTTTCGACGCGGCCGCCGGGAGCGGTGCGTTCATCGAGGCCTTTTACGCGTCCTCGGGCCATGGAGGGGCATTGAAACTGGACTTCGACGGAATCGGTCACGCCGGGATAGAGGGTTCGTTTATAGGATGCCCCGACGAGATCCCAGAGATTGTGGTGATCGATAGGTTCACCCCGGCGGTCGAAGACATCGGCCCGGAGGAGCACCTGAGGATCTTCGATAAATTCTTTCTTATCAAGAGAGCCGGAGTGATACAGTTCGTGTCCCGCGCTGTCGGTGGCGATGATCTCGACCCAGGATTCGATCATGTCGAGGGGGCCGGTGGGGAATTCGTGGCCGGTTTTATTGTTGGTGAGGACGATCTGGAGGGGGATTTCGGATCCGACAAGGGCTTGCTCGGGGGCGTCGATGAACATGGTGATGACGGGACCGGTGGTCCACTTGTCGGCGATTTCGGGGATTTCAATTTCGCCGCGGAGCCATTGTTCGATGAGCCGGGTTTGTTCCTCTGAACCTTTGAGTTTATGGAGGAGGGGGATGTACTGGTTGGAAGCGAGGTGGCGGTGACTGCGATGCTTGCCATCGCTGGCGGTGCGGTTGTAATCGGTAACATCGCCGGAGGCGGGGTCGATGCTGTCAATGAGGGGCATGTGGCATTCACGGCAGGAGATGGTTTTGCGGGGATCGCCGGGATGATTCCAGCGGCTGTTTTTCCAACTGTCGTACTGGTTCTGTCCCTGAACCTTGCCGATGTCGGTGTTGACGATTTCGTCGATGTATTGTTTGTGACAGGCGGCGCAGTATTCAGGGGTTTTGTAGAGGTTGCGGGAGTAGGACTCGAGGTGTTTGCGGGGGTAGGTGCGGATGAGGAAGTCACTCATCTGCTTGGCGAAGTCGCCCTCCTGGAGTTCATAGACATAGCGCTGCGGGGGCTGCACGGTGTAGTCGCCATTGCCCTGGATGTCGGTCTGGGTGATGGAGTGGCAGAAGATGCAGGAGGCGCCCTCCTCGGATCCTTCAACGCTGAGGGAAATGTTGCCTTCGTTTTTGGCGCCGCTGAAAAGGGCGATGGGATCGTGGCACCCGGCGCAGTAGCGGGTGTGTTCGGGGGAGAGTTCCCCGGCCATGAACTTCTGGACCCGTTGGAACATGTCATCCATGGAGGAATAGCGGTGGGCGCTGGGGAGCCACTCTTTGTAGATTTCGGAGTGGCACCCGCTGGAGCCGCACCCGGCAGACCCGGCGAGGGCGCGGGCGTCGATGGCCCCCTGTTGTTTCATTTCGAGGGCGGCCTGTTTCAGGATGGCGTCGATTTTGGTCTGGAGTTCGGGCGTGACATCAACATCTTCGAGTCCCTTATGAATCTGGGCGAACAGGCCGATGGGTTCGTGCTCAACTTTGGCGAAAGAAGCGAGATAGGCGGTGCGATTCTGGGTGGGGATGATCTTTTCGACTTTCCCCTTGACGCGGCTGATCCATTCGGACTGATCGGTGCGGGCGAGGGAGGGGGAGAAGGGGCGGTCGTCGCCGAATTTCCAGTTGTAGTCGTTGGAGAAGCCCTGGATGAGGACGGGGTCTTCATAGAACCCGGCCCAGGCCATGCCGAGGGCGAGCAGGAAGATGGTGCCGCCGATGGTGCGGCGGTAGAAGGCGCGGCGGGCACCGACGAGGACTCGTTTGGTTTCGGGATTGTTCACCTTGCGGACGATGACCGTCAGCAGGTGGACGATGATGAAGATGGCCATGGCGAGGCCGGTGATGAGGTGGATGAGATCCCAGAGGTAGGACATTTTGATGCCGAACCAGCCCTGCCAGGTGACGACGATCCCGGAAATTATGCAGCCAGCGAGAAGAGCGACGGAGATATAGCCCAGGAGTTGATAATGGCTGAGGTTGCCCTTTTTCCGGACCAGCCAGTGGCGGATGGAGTACCAGATCACCGGGATGAGGGAGATGAGGCCGACGATGGTGTGGACAAGAACGCTGAACTGAGCGAATTCGTCGAAGGGCCAAAGGAAGACCACCAACCCGCTGAGAGTGAGGTAGAGGAGAGTTGCCCCGGTGAGGGCGGCGAGCATAGATTTCCACTCGGCGGGCGCGTTGACGCGGGCGCCGGTTTCGGACAGGGGCGTGGATTTCATGGGGTCAATATCGGCGGGGGAGGACTGAGACATGGGCTTTCTCCTCAATTCCCCGGCGAATTGGGTGGATGGGGGGGGTCAGGCGAAAAATAGACCTGTTGTTCGTTTATTATACTTGAGGATGGGGAGAGAGCAAGGAAAAAATGGATATTT
>CAZLXE010000074.1:0-11758 GCA_964563005.1 uncultured Isosphaeraceae bacterium | reverse complement strand
ATGTTGAGGGAGAGGCGGAAGCGTACGGAGTCGTTGCCGCAGGGGAGGGCTATTAGTTTTTGTTCGTACATGGCCTTGAGGGCGGCGTTGCGGGCTTCGGGGTTTTCGCAGGTGTAGGCGACGAGGGAGCCGCGACCTCGGACATTGGTGAAACTTCCGGAATCGCGGGCGATGGAGCGGAGGCCATTCAGGAAGCGGTCGCCCTGGGTGGTGATGTTGGCGGCGGAGTTTTCTGCTTCGATGATGTCGATGAACTTATGGCAGCGGACCATGTCCACCAGGTTGCCGCCCCAGGTGGAATTGATGCGGCTGGAGCGGGCGAAGACATGGTCGTTGACTTCATCCACCCGGTTATTGGCGTAGATGCCGCAAATCTGGGTTTTCTTGCCGAAGGAGACGACATCGGGCTTGACGCCATGATGCTGGAAGAACCAGGGTTTGCCGGAGCCGTAGAAGCCGGTCTGGACTTCGTCGAAGATGAGGAGGGCTTCGTTCTGGTCGGCGTAGTCGCGGAGTTTCTGGAGGAACTCGGTGCGGAAGTGACGGTCGCCGCCTTCGCCCTGCATGGGTTCGATAAGGATGGCGGCGATTTTATTGGGATGTTTTTTGAAGGCGGCTTCGATGGCGGCGCAGGAGGCGGCTTCCTCGGCTTCGATGTCGTTGCTGGTATTGCCATCGAGATCGTATTCAATGGCGGGGGCGGGAACGCGGGGCCAGTCGAACTTGGGGAAGAGGCCGATTTTGTCGGGAATGGTGTTGGTGAGGGAGAGGGTGTAGCCGGAGCGGCCGTGGAAGGCGCGTTCGAAGTGGAGGACGACCAGATCATTCACATCATCCGCGAAGTCGGTGCGGCCGAGTTTGCGGGCTTTCCAGTCGAACGCCGTCTTCAGGGCGTTTTCCACGGCCAATGCCCCACCGGAGACCCAGAAGTGATGGGGGAAGCCCTCGGGCGTAACCCGAGTGGCGAAGGCATCGACAAATCCCGCCATTTCGGAGGTGTAAAGATCCGCGTTGGCGATTTTGGTGCGGGCGGCGCGGAGGAGTTCCTGCTCGAAATCTGCATCCTTGAATTTCGGGTGGTTATACCCCAGCGGCCAGGAGGCGAAGCAGGTGAAGGTGTCGAGGAAGTCCTCGCCAGAGCGGGAATCGTGCAGCCATACGCCGTGCGATTTTTCGAGATCGACGACGAAGTCGTATCCATCGACGAGTTGGTGACGGCGGAGGGTTTCGTGGACGAGGGAGGGATTGATCATGGGAGTGGGCTTTGTGAAATTGGGGGATATGCGGGCGTGTAATTATGACACGGGCGCGGGAAGAGCAGACAAAGTGGAGCCAAAATGAGGTTCCCGGGGCGATTGTACGCAGAAAGGGAACCTTCGGCCACCGTGACGGGTACAATAGGGTCTATGGGAATAGGCACGATATTAGTTGAACGAGGCATTATCAGCGATCAACAGCTGGAAGAGGCCATCGTAGAGCAGAATCGCACCGGAGAACGCCTGGATCATGTGCTTATTCGCCTCGAACTGGTGAGCAAGGCGAAGATTCTGGAGGCGATCGGGGAGCAGTTCGCGATGCCCATCGTCGATCTGAGTACGATCGAGCCGAAGCCGGACATTCTGAAGTCACTGCCCGCGAAACTGGTGTTTAAACAACGATGCGTGCCCATCGGGAAGCGGAACGGGACCCTGCGCATCGCCACCTGCGATCCGTTTGAGTTGACGGCTTTTGATGAATTACGGTTGTTGACGGGAACGGGGATCGAACTGGTGCTGGCGGATGAGCGGGATCTCCGGAAATACATCCGCACCCATTATGGCGTGGCCGGGGATACGCTGGATGCGCTGACGGATGAGAAACCGGGAGGACCGGTGGTGGAGATTGAAACCGGGGTGGAAGGGGCGGAAGATCTCGAGCAGGCGCAGGAAGCGAGTGTGATCAAACTGGTGAACGATCTCATTGCCGAGGCGATCCGGGAGCGGGCGACGGATGTGCATATTGAGCCATACGAGGATGAACTCAACATTCGGTATCGGATCGATGGCATTCTGGCTCTGGCGGGGGTGCCCACGACGGTGAATCGCTTTCGCAATGCCATCATCAGCCGGTTGAAGATCATGGCCAATTTGAACATTGCGGAGAAACGCCGGCCGCAGGATGGGCGGATTTCGCTACGGCACGAAGGCAAGGAGTTTGATCTGCGGGTGTCGGTGATTCCGATGCTGTTCGGGGAGGGGGTGGTGCTGCGGATTCTCAATAAATCAACCGCCATGCTCGCCCTGCATGATCTGGGCATGGATGAGGCGACGCTGAGCCGGTGGGATGAGTTGATTGCTCGGCCGCACGGCATTCTGCTGGTGACGGGGCCGACGGGATCGGGGAAGTCGACGACGCTGTATTCCTCGCTGAACCGGATTGTGTCGACGGAGATCAAGGCGATCACGGTGGAAGACCCGGTGGAATATCATGTGGACGGCGTCAATCAGATTCAGGTGCATCAGGAAGTGGGGCTTACCTTTGCCGCGGGGCTGCGGTCTATTTTGCGGCACGATCCCGATGTTTTGATGATCGGGGAAATTCGCGATCTGGAAACCGCGGAAGCCGCAGTGCAGGCGTCGTTGACGGGGCATCTGGTTTTTTCCACTCTGCATACGAACGACGCGGCGGGGGCGGTGACGCGATTGCTGGACATGGGGGTGGAGCCGTTCCTCGTGGCCAGTTCCGTAGAGGGGGTGATGGCGCAGCGATTGGTGCGGCGGATCTGCCCGGATTGCAAGGAGGCCTATACGCCGGAGCCGGGCGAGTTGCCGCTGGATTTCCGAGGAAACAGCGATTCAATCAACCACCACATGCGTTTGTCCCGGGGCCGAGGGTCAAATTGCCGGGAATGTCGGCAGACGGGGTATCAGGGGCGGCTGGGGGTGTATGAATTGCTGGAGATGACGGAAGTGGTCCGCGAGCAGGTCATGCAGCGGAAGAACGCCAGCACCATCGCCCGGGCGGCCATCGACGCAGGCAATCTCCGCACCCTGCAGGAATCGGGCTACGACAAAGTCCGGGCCGGAGAAACGACGATCGCCGAAGTGATGCGGGCGGCGAAGTCGTAAACCCCCGCCCCCGGAATATAAGTGACAGGTGACAGGTGATAGACCGGGGTTTGGCAGGTGACAGACCCCGGATCGCCAATCCCGGAATCGTCAGGCACGATGCCTGACCTGCTCCACTGGGATGGGGTTTTCCGGGGGATGAGGCAACCGCTTATCCATCCCGGGCGAATATCTAGCCGCGTTCACTTGTAAAAAGTGCTTGACTTTTCGGGCGTTTTCGGGGAAACTGGGGTTCTGGTGCGTTTTTCGCTCAATTTCGGCCATTTTACCCATGGATCCGAAACCGGGAATCGCCCTGCTGTTGGAGCGTTTTGACCCTCGGGGCGTTGGCTGTTTTTTCCCTCTGCGGAGTCCATTCTCATGGCTATTCGATCTGATTCTGGTACTGGTGTGAAAGTTGCCCTGGTGGTGTTTGTGCTCACCACCGTTTTCCTCCTCGTCCTCACCATTGTCTTCTACGGCGGCAAGCAGAAGGAGCACGGCCTGCGAGCCGATTCCGATGCCGCCCTCGCCGTGTTCATCAAGCCCACCCAGCAGAATATGGACACCTACACGAATTATGTGGACAAGTCGAAGATCAGCGGAATGTCCGTCACCGAATATATGCACGAGCAGCGCCAGGACACCATGCGTTTCGTGGCGGGTCGCGAGACCGGTTCGCTCGACGATCTGAAGAAGGAATTTCGTCGCTACGGGGCGGATGATGATCATTCGCTGGCGAAAGTCATCCAGACGATGAACGGCGATCTCAAGGGAGCCCAGGCGGAAGGCGACAGTCTGAAAAGCCGCATCGCTTCGCTGGAAGAGGAATTGAATAACAAAGATCAGGAGATGGCCGATCAGACCACCGCCCACGAACAGGCCCTCGCGGGCATGCAGAATGAGGTGATGGGCTACATCGATGCCGGGGATGAATATCGCCGCCGCCTTGATGACACCATTGCCGAACTGGATCGGGCCAAGGATAGTCTCCGGGAGCGGTTTGAAGATGAAATCCGAGGTCTGCAGGAGGAGAATGATGACCTGAATCAGAATCTGGTGGTGATGAGTGGCCGGGTGAATGAACTGGAATCCATCTTCGCCAAGAGTCGCCTCAAGGCCCAATCTCCCGAACTGCTGGTGGATGGCAAGGTGATCGACTCCGCCGGAAGCGGAAACCGGGTGTTCATCAACCGAGGCAGTCGCGATCACATCGTGCTGGGCATGAGTTTCGAAGTGTATGACAGCGCTTCCGCGATCCGGGTGGACGAGCGAACCGGCTTTCTCCCTCGGGGCAAGGCCAGCATGCGGGTGATTCAGGTAGGCCCCACGACCTCCACCTGTCGCATCACCCGTTCGGTCAATGGTCGCCCGGTGGTGACGGATGATGTTATCGCCAATGCGGTGTACGACCCCGAATATCGATTCAAATTCCTGGTGCACGGCAAGTTCGACTGGGATGGCGATGGCTCACCCTCCGAGGCGGAAGCGGAATACCTGCGTACCGTGGTCAAGGAATGGGGTGGCGTGGTCGTCTATCAGGACACCCTGCCCGGCGATCTCGACTTCCTCGTACTCGGCGCAGTGCCTCCCATTCCCATGGAACCAGCCGCCAACGCCAATCAGGATCAGGTGGATACCTACATTCGCATGCGGCTGGCCAGTGATCAGTATCAGCGTTTGTACGATCAGGCCCGGGAAGCTCAGATTCCCATCCTCAACACCAACCGCTTCTTTATTCTCATCGGCAAGGAAGACTCCCGCTAACCGTCATCTCGATCGGTTCACTTGAAAGACCTGCCGCGTGGCCCGGAACCAGTCATTTATGGTGAACTGGAGCCAGTATCTGGCTCTGCGGGCGGGCACGGGATTCATGCATTGCTTTCATGCGGAGCAGAATCTGCACACGGCAGCCGGGGTGGGCACACTGTTTTACCGTTGGAGCGGGCGACATCGAGAGCGGGCGGAGCAGAACCTCACCCGGAGTTTTCCCGAGTGGAGCGAGGGGCGGGTGCGGGAGGTCGCTGAGCGATCCATGCAGAATATGTTTCAGATGTTTCTGGTGGATGCGATGGTTATGCCTCGGCTGATTACTCCCGGCAACTGGAGCAATCACATTCGACTGGGTGATCTCCGCGACCTCATCGATCGTCTGGAGCAGCAAAGACCCGCTTTATTCATCACGGGACACTGCGGCAACTGGGAACTTCTGGGCTACGCCCTTTCCATGTGGGGTTACTCGTTCGCCGCACTCGCCCGACCCTTGGATAACCCGCTCATCAATCGTTGGTTGCTCGGGGTGCGGCAGCGTCATGGATTGCGGATTATCACCAAGTGGGGAGCGATCGAGACACTGCAGGATTTATTGGGGAGAGGTGGGCAGGTGGGATTCATCGCCGATCAGAATGCGGGAGATCAGGGTTTGTTCGTGCCGTTCTTCGGGCGGCTGGCCTCGAGTTATAAATCGATCGGGTTGCTCGCGATGCGGTTTAACCTGCCGGTGATTGCCGGATTCGCCCGGCGGATCAACTCCCGCTTTCAGTATGAATTCTCCTGCACGGACATCATCGAACCGGCGGACTGGGCCGATCAACCGGATCCCCTGTATTACATCACCGCTCGATATAACCGGGCCATGGAATCCATGATTCGGGCCGCTCCGGAGCAATACCTCTGGCTACATCGGCGCTGGAAAAGCCGTCCGAAGTTCGAGCGGGCGGGGAAGCCCATGCCGGGAAAGTTGCGGGAGAAAATCGAGCAGTTGCCCTGGATGACGCAGGGGGAACTGGACCGGATTCTCGATCATTCCCGCGTGAACCCCTGAACGGGATATGATGGCCGGAAAGGAATCTCCCCGCGTGCCCACCCCCCGACTCCACGATCAAATTGTACTCATTGTCGATGATGATGAAGACATCCTCTCCAGCATGGAACTGGCCATGCGCACGGAGGGCGCCACCACCATTACCGCCCGGGATGGCACCATGGCCCTTTCTCACATTCAGCAGCAGGATCCCGATGCGGTCATTCTCGACATGATGCTCCCCAGGGCTTCGGGGCTACTGGTCATGGAGAAATTGCGGGAATTCGACGACCCCCCGCCCGTGGTCATGGTTACGGCCAACGAAGGGAAACGCCACCAATCATTTGCCGAATCTCTGGGGGTGCAGGCCTATCTCGTCAAGCCCGTATCCCTGCAACGGCTGGTCGACACCGTCGTCCGCCTGATTGAAGAAGACCAGGAAGGGTGAACGGATGGCCGGTTGCGGGTAGGATATTCCCTTATGGTTTGATATTTCCCTTATGGCCACTCAGCAATATGTCATCCTGTCCTGTGCCGATGCCCCCGCCGATGGAGGAATGGCCCCCATCGGCTCCCGCCGGGAGATCGTCGAGCAACTTTCTCATTACAACACCATGCCCGAACGGGAAGGCGAAGACATCCTTTATGGCCCTGGCATCCGCATCGAACTTCCTCCCGATGAAGACCCCCTCCGCCAGATGCTCCTTTCCGTCGTCGAAAAAGACATCGCCTGGTTGCCCATCATGCGTCTCGCTGTGGCCTTTCGTTGGAAACTGTTCGATCCCGCTACGGGGCGGGAGTTGACGCCTTCTGAGCAGGATCAGAACAATTCGGACGGGTAGCCGTGGGTCATTTTGATAAAACGAAGTCCCGCCTGAACCATCGGGTTTCCCGGATCATTTCCGGCGGCCAGACCGGGGTGGATCGGGCGGCTCTGGATGTGGCAATCGAGTTGGGGATCGCAATCGGGGGCTGGTGTCCAAAGGGAAGGCGGGCCGAGGATGGAGAAATCGAATTCAAATATCCGCTGGAGGAGACACCCTCAACGGGGTATTCTCAGCGCACGAAATGGAATGTTCGCGACTCCGATGGCACCCTGATTCTGGCCCGGGAGCCCATTGCTTTGCTTACGGGCGGTACCCGTCTGACCCAATCCATAGCCCGGAAAACCGGTAAACCCTGGTTAGTCATTCATCCCGAGAATCCGCAAGCCAGCGAAGAAATTGGATCCTGGATACAAAGCGAAAAGATTCAGAGGTTGAACATCGCTGGTCCCAGAGAGAGTCAGGCCCCGGGTATCTCTAAGGGGGCGCACGCTCTTCTTCTTGAATTATTTACGAATTCTCCAGAGCAATCACCGGAAAACGGGTAGCATGAGCACATGGAATCCGATGCAAAACTGAATACTCCACCCAAAGCGGAGGAAGGGCTGAAACTGGATTGTGCCAACCCCGACATGCTCAATCAGGCCCTGACGCTGGCGTTTGAATATCGAGGCGATGTGAGCATCACGCTGCGATCGGATGGAACCACCTGCGAAGGGTATGTTTTTGATCTGACGGACTCCGCCGTTCGCCTGCTTCCCCAAAATCGGGGAAGTGCCATGCAGGTTGCCCGGCATGACATCGCCCACCTGGAATTTACGGGACGGGACACCGCCCTGGGCAAATCGTTTGAAACCTGGATTCGAAAATATGTAGAGAAGAAGCGGGCGGGGCTGGAAGCAAGCATTGCGTCTGAGTCACTCACCCATGACACCATTGAATAGCCCCGGTTCGCGGATGGGGTGGTTGTTTTTTTCCGCCCTCGCCGCACTGCCATGTTTCTGGCTCGCCTCGGTCATGACTCCGGCGCATTGGGCGGCCTGGGTTCAACACCCCGCCCTCACGCAGACCCCGCAAACAACCCTGGCTGGAGGACATCTTCTCCGCCTGATGCTCGTCATATGCGGCGTGTCTTTTCTGGTGTTCCCGGCTCTTCTGCGAAAAAACGCCCCATCGCCACTCCCTTCAAATCACCCGTTCCCCACAATATCATCCTCCACCATCTGGGTCATGGGAGGAATCGTCCTCCTGGGTTTGCTCGTCCGAATCCCCCGACTCGGAGAAAGTTTGTGGTACGACGAGATTGCGGCGTGGCGGGAGATGGGGCAGTATTCGCCCTTCGTCATCATCGGCAACCTCTATGACCCCGCAAACCATATTCTCCATACCCTTCTCACCCATTGGTCAGTCGCATGGTTCGGTGATTCCGCGTTGTCCCTGCGCCTCCCCGCATTTATTTTCTCCCTGCTCGCAATCCCCTCCACCTTCGCCCTTTGCCGCCGCCTCACCACAAATCGCTGCGCTATCATCGCCGCCGCACTTATGGCCCTGATGCCCATTGCTGTTCTGGAAGGGGTCGAGGCCCGCGGCTATTCGATGATGATTTTCTTTTCCGCCCTGATCTCCTGGCTGTGGCTGAAGGGGCGAGAAGAAGGACACACCTGGGTGTGGGTGGCCTATGCCGGTGCTTGCGCTCTGGGAATCTGGGCCCACCTCATGACCGTTTGCGTACCTCTGGGACATGGATTCATACTTTTCGCCCAGATAATTCGCACCCGCTCCATCCGTCCGCACCTTCAACCGGGAATCGCCTTGATTCTTGCTGCGGTATTCACTCTCACCCTCTACGCCCCGGTTCTTCCCGATCTGTTGCATTTGCAACCAGCCATCCCCGGAAGTGGATCAACCTTGCTTGCCATAATCGGCAGCGAAGGTGGACATCTGCTGCTTTCCCTCGGCGGAGGGTGGTCTTGGTGGGCCACGCCGGGAATCATGCTCACCCTCTGGGGCGCGTGGAGTATCGTCCGAAATCCCCAGCAAAAACAATTACTTGGCCTCACTTTCCTCGGCTTGCTTTTTTTAATCATCGCCGTGCTGGCCGGAAAAAGTTGGTTGTATGCACGCTTCGCCCTGTTCATCCTCCCCGGCATTGCTCTGCTCCAGGCCCGGGGAATAGAAAAGCTTTGGGTTCGGAAAAAAATCCTTGGCCTGGGAGTGGCTCTGCTCATTTTGGGAACCTGGACCAGCGATCTTCTCCTGCGTCCTCCTAAGCAACCTTTGCGCGAAGTCGCAAACTTTGTCGCCGAACAGAGAAAAAAATCAGACCCACAACCCGTCATGGTGCTGGGCCTCTTTCACGGCGTGATGGATGCCTATGGAGCGGCATTTCCGCGCATTCCCGGCTCATCCCACCCTGATTCACTCGCAATCGATCTCGACCGACACCATCCCAAGTGGATCATCATGCTCTATCCCCGAAGCATTTCCCCCGCCAGCCACGCCCTGCTTTATGACCAAGGGTATGGACTGGCCCGCTCATTCCCCGGCTGGGCGGACTGGGGAAATGGTGAAATAAGGGTCTTCCAGAGAACCTCAGAATCGGAAGTCAATGCTCCGTAATGCCGTTATCTTTCGGGTAAGGAAGTTGCCGGTGATTCGGATGAATTTTCATCGACAGTGGAGAGGCCATACCACTGGGTGAGAATGGTGGCAGCAGATTTATTCTGTGGGGTAAATCCCGCTTGTTTTACTCCGCCCGCATGTTCGTGATTGGGGAACCATTTCCACCAATAGGCCCCGGCGAACCAGGGTTGATCCCAGAAGACCCGGAAAAATGCCTCGTAACACCGGGCCTGGGTGGTCGGGTCGAGCGGGGTTTTCTGGCCGGCCTGGGGCCAGGTCCATGGCTCATGGGCGGCATCCTCGGTGGTCCGGTAGCCGATTTCCGTAAAGATCACCGGTTTGTTGAATTGGCGGGAAAGTTTTTTGATGCGGTCGGCGTGAGGTTTCCAGCCGGCAACCAATGTATCGAGAGATGGTGCAGGTTGGTCGGTGAGGGGAAAGTAGGCCTGGATGCCGATGAAATCGAGCATATCCCAGAAGGGAACTTCCTCGAACTCGGCATACCAGTTGGCGGCGTAGGTGAGTTTGCCGGAGTAGATTTTGCGAATGTCGCGGATGAGGCCGCGCCAGTCCTTTTCCCGTTCGCGCACGGTGCTGCGTAATTCCGTGCCGATGCACAATCCTTCGAAGTGATATTCAGCGGCAAGGCGGGCGTAGTGCAGTATCCAGGTGCGGTAGTTGTCAAACCATTTTTGCCAATCTTCTTCGTTTTCCATACGGATGTCACCGCGAAATTTGCCACCACCGACCCAGATATGCGGCTTGAGCAGGGTATGGATGCCTTTTTGACGGGCCATTTTTGCCGTAAGCGTGAGTCCTGCATCCGTTTCTCCCCAGAGGATATTGCCGGTGGTGGCAAGGGCGATGGCGGGGGTGTGCAGCCCTCGCTGCCATCCGAACGGAGTCTGGACGATCCAATTAATATGATGGTCGACCAGGGCGTTTAAGTATTCTGGTTTGATGCGATTTCCGGCAACCCAACTTACCCCCCGATGTTTTTCAGAAGTGGGAATGACGACCGGTGAAGGGGCGGGTGATGTGCCAGAAGTCGCCCCATCATCGGGAAATTCGGGGATGATGAATCCACTTAAAAACAGGGCAACGAGAATGAAGATGGATCGAAAAATCATGGAAAGAGTTGGCCGGGCGATTTGTGATGCTGGTGGATTTTATACCGAAGCATCACCATGGTGGTTTCAACAAGGCGGCATGTGCATTCCGAGAATGCTGAAGCCGATTCACTGCGGCACTTGCAGCCGTTCCACCACCACCCGACATAATTCTTCCGGCTCCGGCAGCCGACCCGGCCCCTCCGTGCGGCAGGCCTGCCAACCCGAAGCGGGCTGAATAATTTCAAAACCATCAGTCCGGAGCAATGCAATATTCCGCTGCGTCGCGGGCTGATTCCACATCGTTGCGTTCATGGAGGGAGCCAGCAGCACCGGCGTTTTCCCCCGATCGATCGCCGCCACCAGCAACGAAACCACCTCATCGCATCTCCCCTGCGCCAGTTTGCCCAGCATGTTCATTGAACACGGAGCGAGAAGCATCAACTGAGCATCTCGGGCCAGACGAATGTGCTGGGGGTCGGCCTGATGGTCGTCCTCCCATATGCTCGTTAATACTGCCCGGCCCGAAAGTGACTGAAAAGTAAGGGGCGCCACAAACCGGGTCGCTGCGTCCGTCATTGCCACCGTCACCCCGCACCCCCGTTGGGCGAGGGCGCTGACCACCCCCGCCATCTTATAGACTGCAATCCCCCCGGTCAGCCCGATGAGAACGCGACAGCCCGTGAGATCGACACCTTCGGGAATCATGGAGGGGAATTTCCGTTCGGGGAGAACGCCGCTTTACAGCACGATCTCTTCTTCCGCAACCGGGGCATACTCAGGAGCAATCTTGTCCTGCAGAATCTCCTCGACGACGAGTTCGATATCGGTCAGGTTGCCCCGCTCGACGAGGGGGCGGGCTCCGTCAATCAGCAATTCCCGCAGGCGACGCTGAATAAGGGCGGTCAGCTTGAAGCGGCCGCCGACTTTGTTGACAATATCATCGTGTTTAAGAGCTTCGATCATGGCGATTCCTGGATATGAGGCGAGAAGTCGAGTCCCTCATTATAGCCCGCTTTTTCGATTTGTCACCCTGGAATCTGGGAGAAGGACAGGAAAATCGCACCCCCCATCTTTTCCAGCACCCTGGCCTGGAGCAGAGCAGGAGCCGGTACGGGAATCATTGTGCTTACGGCACGATCTTCCCCCCGCATTCCACCCGTTCTGGATGGTGCCGATATGAGCGATGCCGCCGAGATGAGTTGAACGGCATGGTGACTCGAGTGGCAGGGCAGAGACGGGCGAGGGCGGATTCGGAGGGGGGAAGGTCGGCAGGATGCCTGACCTTGTATCTTCCCGGGGATGAGAATCGGA
>CAZLXE010000073.1:0-11762 GCA_964563005.1 uncultured Isosphaeraceae bacterium | reverse complement strand
AGAATCCGGTGGTGCATGGGGCGGTGGCGGGGATGGCGTGCCTCTGGTGTCACGATCCGCATCAGTCACGATTTGAGAATCTATTACGCCGTCCGGCTCCCGAACTCTGCCAGCAGTGCCATGTTCAGGAATTGATGGGAGCGCCAGCAAAATCGGCACATGTGAGCGAGCAAACGAACTGCCTCGAATGCCATTACGGACACGGTGGTCAAGCAGATTATTTTCTGAGAAATCTGGAAACCGGTGAAGACACCGCCCCGGACGACGAGGTGTCGGATGAGGATGATCCATCCGATGACTCGTAATCGTTTCACCTCAGGTCCGGTGATGACCACCATGGTGCTCTTCCTTGCTTTGAGTGCACCCGCTCGGGGGCAGGACGGTGGTCCATTGATTGTCGGAGCCCGGGACGCCATGATTCCATTTCGACTCGAGCATTACCATTTCACGCTGGATATGTTTGGCCGGAGGCGGGTCGATGAAAACACGCCCGCCGGGGGAGCAAAGACCCGGGACACGGAGGATTTATTTCGGGAAGAACTCACTTTTACCGGCGATGGATTCATCGGGCATCCCAATCTCCTGAAACTGGATTTCTCCGCCACTCTGCGGCTGGAACAGATATCGTTGGATGGACCCACAATCGGGGGGAGTGAGAGGACTTCGGAGAATTTGAACGAGTACAACATTTCCGGTCTGCTTTTTCAGCGAAGCAAGACGCCCATCACCATTCATTCCCGGCGCAGTCAGGTGTTGATCGACCGGCAGTTCGCCTCGTCTCTGGACAGCGTGATTACGGAACATGGCGTGCGGATTTCATCATTGGATGCAGATTTCCCCCACCACCTTCGATATACCCATCGCGAGCAGTCACAGGAAAATCAGGCCGGAATCAGCGACTTCAACATACGACAGGATACCGTGGGCTGGCAGGGCCATCTCACCCTCGGACCCGGACATCGGCTGATCTGGGATTATGCGCTCGATCATGTCAATGAGCAGGGGCAAATCCGTCCGGCAAACTCCTTTAATCGCCAGGATGGAGTAATCACACATACGCTCGATTTTGGTCCTGGCCGCCGCAACAATCTCCGCACCGATTTGCGAATCTTTCGGGAGTCGGGCCAATTCCCCTTCAATCGACTCAATCTGGATGAATCACTCCGCCTCCACCACAGTGACTCTTTGCAAACACAATATGATTATTCGTATAACCGCCAGACGCGCCTGGGAGTGAAGCAAACCCAGCACCGGGGATCCATGCTGTTTCGACATCAACTTTACGACAGTCTCTCGACCACCGGCGACTTTGGGGCCAGCATTCTCGACCTGCCAACTGATCATTTTACGAGCCGGGAAATTTTCGGCTCGCTCAATCCGGAATATCAAAAAAGAGTTCCGAATGGCATGCTGTTCGCCACTACTCAGGTCAACTGGAATCGACAGAAAGACGACGATCGGGGATCGATCCTGCAGATCATCGATGAACCCCGCACTTTCGACGCCTCGGACATTATTCTGCTAACCCGACGCAACATCATCCTTTCTACCATCGTGGTGACGGACAGTACCGGGCTGATATTTTATGTCGATGGAACAGATTATGTTACACAGGCCATTGGAGAGGATGTACGGATTCGCCGAGTGTTAGGGGGAACGATTGCTCCGGGGCAGACGGTTCTCATCGACTACGACATTGGCCCCGAGCCGGGAGGCACCACCACAACATTCGGTTTGGGAGGATCGGTCCGTTACACTCTGGAGGAAGGACCACTCCGAGGATTGAGTATATTCGCCCGGTATTTCGATCAGGATCAGAGTCGCAGCGGTCTCAACGCCAGACTCCTTACGGAAGCCGATTTTCACGAGTTGATCTACGGCATGGATTATGCCCTGGACGGGTTGATCCTGAACGCAGAATGGCAGAATAGGGAGAGCACCGTTTCATCATTCGATGCGACCCGGTTGGAAGCACGCTATTTGCAACATTCTAGTCCGGGCAGCAATTTCTCCCTCAGCGCGAACTATTATGCCATTGAGTATCCTGACAGCAATCTGGAAACTACCATCACCACCCTGTCCGCTCGATGGAATACGCAATTGACACAGAAACTGCGAGCCAATCTGGAATTGATCTGGAGGGATGAAAGCGATACCTCCAGTGGGGATGTGGAAGGACTGGAACAGGAACTCAACCTCACCTGGAAACACCGACAGACCACGGTGTATGCCAGCATCCGCAACGCATTTACGAACAGTACAGTTAATGACACACTCGCCCAGACTTTATTACTGGGAATTCGCCGCGAATTCTAACATATAAGCCCACTCAATACCTATGAAATCCAACTACACACTGCACCAATCCGATAGGAACTGCGCTATTGCGCATCGTGGGTCAATCGGAGGCATCAATCAATTCGCTGCTTTGTTCCTGATCGTGATGATGAGTGGAGGATGCGGGCATGATGCAGGGATCATATTTGAACCTCTTCACGATCCACCGGTTTGGCCGCCCGCCCCTGAAATCCCCCGCATCCGCTATGTGGGAGAACTTGCCACCAGCGCCGACTTGAAGCCCGCGCGATCATTCGGCGAGGGGCTGCATGATTCGCTGTTCGGGGAAGAGGACAGTTATTCCATGCTCTCTCCATTCGCCATCTGTTCCGATGGGCGCGATCGCATTTTTGTTGCGGACACCAATGCGCAGGAAATCCATGTGTTTGATCTGAATACGAGGGAATATGAGCGGTGGCCCCTTGAGAATTCTGTTTCACTTGCTCAGCCGGTGGGGATCGCCTGGGAAGCGGGAAATAAAGGGAATACCGGGGGAATCGGGGGAACCGGGGGAACCGGGGGTCGGTTGTTGGTTTCTGACTCTGTGGCCGGGGTCATTCACGAATTCGATCATCAGGGGGCATATCGTGGCGGGTGGCTGGGGGAATTTCTCGACCGGCCCTGTGGACTGGCCATTGATGCCACCCGGCAGCGGCTCTATGTTGCCGATGCGGGTGCTCATCAGGTGCTGGTCTTCTCCCTTAAAGGAGAATTGATTCATCGATTGGGTGAGCGGGGCAGTGGACCAGGGCAGTTTAATTTTCCAACACATGTTGCCGTGGATTCATCTGGTTTTCTTTTCGTCAGCGATTCACTCAATTTTCGGGTGCAGGTATTCAGTCCCGAGGGAGCGTTTGTGCGGGAGATCGGCGGGTATGGGGATCGTCCCGGCTATTTCTCCCATCCCAAGGGCATTGCCATCGACTCTGAAGATCATCTCTATGTCGTGGACGCCCGATTTGAATCGGTGCAGATTTTCAATGCCGAGGGGAATCTTTTGCTGGCGTTCGGCGAGGAGGGGCATGATGCGGGGCGATTCTGGCTGCCCGCGGGCATTCACATTGATTCGCAAAACCGAATCTGGATTGCCGATACCTACAATCGGAGGATTCAGGTGTTTGAGTACCTCACGGAGGATCACCCATGAAGTTGTCTGAAAGGAATTGGCGAATGCACCCGAAACAGATGGTCATGGTTTTAACCCTGCTTCTGTTGCCCGTTTCCATGAGTTCAGGTCAGAGCATTGTGAATACGCCGCACAATCTCTCGGCATCAGGTCCGTCGGCGATCCGGGCGGGTTCGGAGGAGCAGATCTGTATATTCTGTCATTCCGTTCACAACGCCGCTCCGGTGCAGCCACTTTGGAATCGCACCATGCCCGCGGGCGTCTATGCGGTGTATTCGAGCAATGCTCTGGATGCGTTGCCGGGCCAACCCACGGGTTCATCGAAACTCTGTCTTTCCTGTCACGATGGCACCATCGCCCTCGGCAGTGTGATTTCCCGTACCCAGACTATCCAGATGGCGGGCGGCATCACCACGCTTCCTCCCGGGTCGAGTAATCTCGGCACTGATTTATCTGATGACCACCCGATCTCTTTTCGCTACGACACTTCGCTCGTGGTCAAGGATCCCAAATTGACCGATCCGGCTCTGTTGCCCCCTTCGATCAAGCTCGACGCATTGCAGGAACTTCAATGCACGGCCTGCCACGAGGCGCACGACAATTCATTCGGCAATTTTCTGGTGATGAGCAACGCCGGAGCGGCACTTTGCCTGTCGTGTCATCAGATTTCCACCACAACGATTACCGCTCATCAGGACTGCATCAGTTGTCATAAGACTCACACCGCACCCAGTGGACCGTATCTCCTTCAGGGCGACCGCACCACCACCACCTGTCTGACCTGCCATGATGGCTCTCATGCGACGGCGCCGGATATTGCTTCTCTACTGACCGGTCTCAGTGTACACGACACCAATACGCCCGTGGATCAACCCAATCCTATTCCCGGTCATGTGACCTGTGCTGATTGTCATAATCCACATACGATGACGACGGGTTCTGCGGTGGCTCCGGCCGTGCATCCTAATTTCGGATCGGTGAGTGGGGTGAACGCATCCGGCTCACCAATAGAGACCGCGAATTTTCAATACGAGGTTTGCTTTAAGTGCCACGGCGATCAATCCGCGGCGACGGCTTCGTGGATTCCCCGCCAAATTACCCAGACGAATACGCGTTTGGAATTTGCCTTGTCTTCTGTTTCATTTCATCCCGTGGAAGGACCAGGTCAGAATAACAATGTCCCCAGTTTGAAACCCGGATGGACGGAAGCAAGCGTTCTGCATTGCAGCGACTGCCACGGCTCAGACACCAGCCAGATGGCGGGGGGAACCGGGCCGAACGGGGTTCACGGCTCGAATTTTGAGCCGTTGCTTCTCGCCCGGTATGAGACGGCTGATTTTACTCCGGAGAGTGCTGCCGCTTATGCGCTTTGCTATCGCTGTCATGATCGCAGTGGGACGAATGGTATTCTTCAGGATCGGTCTTTCATCCACGACAAGCATGTCCGCAAGGAAGATGCCGCCTGCTCAATCTGCCATGATGCCCACGGCATCAGTTCTGCTCAGGGTTCATTCACCAATAATTCTCATCTCATAAATTTCAACACTTCCATTGTCTTCCCGAATCCGGACAACGGCATTCTCCGCTTTCAAGACACGGGAACATTCAGTGGAACCTGTACGCTGCTCTGCCACGGCAAGAATCACAATAATAAATCGTACAGTCAGTAAGAATCAGTCGGATTGTGGCCTGAGCAGGAGGATCTCTGTCGCT
Organism: uncultured Isosphaeraceae bacterium; assembly: GCA_964563005.1. Classification (GTDB taxonomy): domain Bacteria; phylum Planctomycetota; class Phycisphaerae; order Phycisphaerales; family SM1A02; genus CAZLXE01. The sequence continues at coordinate 6,586 of CAZLXE010000073.1, read as the reverse complement.
CTCCGGTACGAATTCAGGGCATCCTGAATTTCCCCCCGGCGTTCGTGAATCAGGCCGAGGAGATAATGTCCTTTTGCTTTTTTTGGTCTGCGCTGAAGAGTTTCCAGTATGAGTTTTTCACTTTTTACCATATCTTCAACTGATCCATGGGCGAGAATGGTTGCCAGCCCCAGCGCCGCGTCGGAATTACCGGGTTGGAGGTCGAATACATGTTTAAAATGAACGGCCGCCTCTTTGTACTCCTGCCGTTGTAGCAACAGATCGCCGAGACCGAGATGAGCCACAGTGGTATCGGAATCGAATGCAATCGCCTCCTTAAATTTTGCTTCCGCTTCCTTCGTCATTCCCCGTCGGACAAGTTGCACCGCCAGTCGTCCCAGATGCTCGGCTCGGAGTTGATCCGGAGTCCTTGGACGCTCTGAATTGCCATGGAGTACTTTATCGAACGCTTCAACAGAAATTTGACCGGCAGCAAGACGCAGGGCATCCTGGACGATATCTTTCCAGCGAGAGGAATATCCCGCCTGAGCATGCACCACCCGATTATCTTTGCCGACAATCACCACGGTGGGCAGAACAATGACCCCATACGCCCCGAATGCCGTGCGATCTGCATCGCGGCAAATAAAATTCGGCTTTCGCTTCTGCGACTCCGGTACCACCGATTCTTGCGGCTTACTTGACTTGGACAAAATCAACAACCATTGAACTTTTACTTCTTTCAATGAAGGAGAATCCAGAATGTCCTGGAGATCGCCGTAAGCAAGTCGAGTATTTTTATGCTCCGTCGCTCCGAACACATAAAGGCCAATCTGGCCCTTCCATTCATCGGTGTTTACTTGCTGTCCGTCGATCGTGCGCAGGGCAAGCGACGGGGCGGGATCACCGCGTTTGAGTTTGTTCGTAGCCCTTACCGGTTCTGCGGTGCAGTGGAGGACGGTGAGCAGGAGAAGAGAGAAACTGAATATCCGAATATGCAACATCAATCGCCTCCTCACTCACCCGGATTCGCGGCGGATTTCCGGTTGTATTCCTTTTTCTTGTGGCAGCCCGTTTCACAGGTGCCGCCGGTTTCCGTCTGGGTGTAATTGATTTTCAGCAGCCAATCGCTGTCGCCGAATGGCACCGACTCGCGAATATGGAAGGGTTGTTTCGAGGCGTGGACTTCGTGACAAGCCCGACAGGTGCGCCCTTTCTTTTTGTTTACATGCAGCCAGTGCAGATTGCGGTCGCCATCGCGGAAACCGGTCAATCCCGTACCCGATTGATCCTGCACCAGATCGGGCATATGACAACTGAAGCACAAATCATAATTCTCCATTTTGAACGGAGCATAGAACGCCGCCGGATACTCCATCATCAGCAGGCGGAATTGATTGTTCGCATGGGGCTGGTGACAACTCGTACACATACCTTTCCGAATGGGTCCATGATGATTTGGATTATCCTTGAGAAGCGCCTTCATGTCAGTCAGCATCGTTCCATTCGAAGCCTCCATGGATTTGTCATGGCAACCGAGGCACAGATCGGGCTGGGCGGCGTTCTGGAGGCGCGGCAATTGGGTGAAGTGGGGGTTGTGACATTCCGTGCAGCCACCCTTTTCGCCGAAGGGACCGTGAATCACGGACGACGACTCCGCCAGACTCTTCTGACCTTTATGGCAACTGAAGCAAAGATCCGGTTGGTCCTGATTGAGTTGGAATTCAGCATCTGAAGCATGAGGATCATGACAGGAAGTACACCCGTTTTCCATCGGTTTATGTTGATGCCGAGCCATGATTCCGGTTGCTTTTTTTTCTGAGTGACAACTGATACATAATTTATCTCCGGGTTTGGTAAGCAGTTTTGGATTGTCCGCGGAATGCGGCTCGTGACACACCACACACGCCCCGATAGCCACCGGGCCATGCACAAACATCTTTTCGGAATAATCCTGCTCATGACAGGTCAGGCAGAGATCGCCCGCCGGATCCGCCACCATCATCATGGGGTGGTCTGAGCCGTGGGGATCATGACATCCCAGACAATTCCCGTCCCTCACCGGTTGATGCAACACTGATTTATGCTCGAGGGTATGACAACTGAGGCAAAGTTCACTTTTGGGTTGTTTGAGTCGAAATAAGTGCCCCTCTGGAGCGGCGTATTCGTGACACGCCAGGCAGTCTTTCTGAGCGGTCGGGCCGTGCATCACCTTTCGCCCCACAATCTCCGCATGACACCCGGCGTCCGTGCAGGTTTCCGTAACCCGAGTGGGCACATCCTGCCCGGGACGGCTCGAGCCGATCAGAGTGGCAACCAGGGCAATGGGGGCAATCCAAGCCAAGGCAATCCCCATGCGCCTCAGTGGTGCTCTTAAACCACCCCGCTTTCTGTTCTGCCGGGACATAACAACCTCCTTTCAAGGGGTCTTTATGGAGAACCATGCACGATTCATGCCAGCCCATCCGGCTGGAAACCCCCGATTTACGAAAAAATCACCCCTCAGATGTCCGAGATTCCCAGAGTCAGGATTCGCCCGACTCAACCGTTCCCGGTCTTCGGACTCACCCCTGCTCCTCGGCCACTTCCCGAAACCGGCAGCGTAATCGTGAACCGGGTCCCCTCACCCGGCTCGCTTGTCACCTCGATACGCCCTCCATGCTGCTGAATCAGGGTGTAACTGATGGAAAGCCCCAATCCGGTGCCTTTGCCGAGGGGTTTGGTGGTGAAGAACGGCTCGAAAATGTGATCGAGATTCCGGGCCGGGATACCGCAGCCGTTGTCGGATAATTCGATAATCCGCCACAGGGCGCTGCGTTTCGTGGAGAGCCGTAAGGTGGGGTGGGCAATGCCCGTCATGGCGTCCAGAGCGTTCAGGATCAGGTTCACCAATACCTGCTGCACCGCCTGGGACATCAGGGACACTTCCCCCACTGTTGGATCAAGTTCGCAGATCACTTCCACCTCCCGGATCCGATGATCGAAACGCACCATGTCCAGGGACTGCTCCACGACGGAGTTCAGGGGTGTGGTCTCCCGCTGCGTTTCGTTGGGGTGAGCGAAATCCGTCATCTGCTGAATCGTGCGGCTGATGCGCCCCACCTGCTCTCGAAGCACCCCCACCGTGTCCTGCTTCATTCGTTCCGGATGTCGATCGATGAGTTGGAGCAGGCCATCCATGCTGGCCAGAGGATTGGATATTTCGTGGGCGACCCCCGCCGCCATTTGCCCCATGGCCGCCATTTTCTCATTCTGGACCAACGCCTGCTGCTGCCGCTTGAGTTCCTCGTTCAATGTCCTCAGGGCAATTTCAGACTGCTTGCGCTCGGTGATATCCCGGACAATTACGGTATAGGAACGGCGATCGGTCGATTCGGTTTCACTGATCGAAATCTCCACGGGAAACACCGTTCCATCTTGATGACGACCTTCCACCTCCCGGCCAACCCGGGACAACTCATCCCGGCGGTATTCCTCATTCATCGCCCTCTCATGTTGGATTCGTCCCAACTCAAACTCCGGCATAAACACCGTGATGCTATGTTCCTCTATTTCTGATTCGCAATAGCCAAACATCCGCTCGGTCGCCGGATTCGCCGATTTTACAGTTCCTTCTTCATCCAGGGTGATAATGCCATCCACTGCGGTTTCGAGAATGGCCCGGGTGTGGCGTTCCTGCTCCCGTAAGGCCTGATCGTGCCGGTGCAGGTTGCGAGTGATGTGATTGGTGAGAAAAACTGTCAGAAACAGGGTGGCCACCCATCCCGGAGCAATCAGAAGAATCATCCAGTCCGTCGGCCATTGTCCCATCAATGCCAGAGCGCCGAGCAGCATCACCGTCGCCAATCCCGCACCCACATACGAAGTTACGGATGGGAGCAGAATGCCGGCAAACACCATATGGAGCACGAAAATTCCCAACAGGGGGCTGGATAATCCACCCGTCCACAATACCAGTACCGTGAGGCAACCCAAATCGAGCACCAGTTGGAGCCAGGCCATGGTGTGCAGAGAAATGTTATTTTCCACTTGTATCGAGGCATGCCGCAAAATACCCCAAAGAGGCAGGTTATAGCCCAGAATCACCAACCCCAGGAGCAAACTTTTTCCCGGTCGCTCCGCCAAATGCAGCCATAGAGAATCCACACCCGCTCCCAGAATCACGGCCAGCCCCGCGAACCAACGCAGGCGCACCATCCATCGCAGTTCATTGAGAAGAAGGGTGTCCTGTTCTGGCGGGGCTGGGGTCATGCTGCGAAGTCCGTTCGGTGGTCACCAATACGAGGGGCTTGACGGAACCGGGGTTCTCGAGAGAGTTAGGAATTCCGGGGGTTGGTGAATCTTCCTCGACTGAACGCTCCAGATCAAGCATCTGCACCCCGGACACATATTCCGTCAGCACAATACGGCGAACCTGCTTGAGCCGGCTTACCGTGCATCCCATTCGGGCCAGCGTTTCGTGGATTTCCCGGAGCGCCCGGGCCGAGGATGAATCTTCACTTGTTGATTTTTCCACCACCCGAAGTTGGAGATCGATGATCGCCAGGGCATTGTTCAATTCATGATTCAGCGTACAGGACATCTGCTGAAGGGCCTCGATCTTCCGACGCTCATTGTTTTGCAGGCGTTCGGCCAGGGTGTTGTAGGATCGTGCTAATTCCCCGAATTCATCCGCCCGATCCAGTTGTATTCGATGATCGAACTTTTCCCGTTCCAGCATGCGAGCCGCCTCAATCAGTGCATTCACCGGTCCCAGTATCATCGTCGCAGTTCGCAGGACGAGAATGATCGAGATATTGAGCAGCACGAGGAAAACGATGCCCAATCCCAGGACGGTTCGCTGAAGAGCATCGAGAGATCCGGCCAGTTCGGGCCCAGTTTCTTCAATCTGCAATATCGCCCCCGCCGCATCATGCAGCAGCACGATCGCCGTCACCGAAACCGCCAGAAACATGAAGACCAGCGAGCCCAGAAGCAGCAGCAATTTTCGGCGCAGGGTCATGGAAATCGTACCTCACTCTGGGCGCACAAACATCGGGTGGAACCATCAAGTCACCTTCATCTGGAAACAAAACTTGCGCCACTGCTTCGTCAATTGCCTGCTTCCCTGATTCTCTTCACTCCGGGCGTGAAATGAACCGGTTTGAGGTTGTCAAAGTCAATCATTCCCCTCTCGGTTGTCATTCGCTCTCCCCCAAAGTCCCGATTCATCTTTCCTCCACTCTCCTGCACTTCCACGATTCCCATTTTTGAGAATATCCGGTTCCCTCAACCGGAAACATCAGAATCAGCATTTTGGGAGTTCCTGGTATTCTGGGGGGCAACCTTCGGGATATCCAGTTCTTCCATCTTGCGGTACAAACTCGATATGCCAATACCCAACTGGCTGGCTGTTTCCTGTTTGTCGTAGTGCTGCCGTTTCAAGCAGGAGATGATGTGCTGGCGTTCGAATTGCCGCAGGGCTTCCTTCAGATCCTCTCCTCCCTCATCATCCTTCATATCGGTGGCGAAGGGGAGTTCCGCCACACTGAGATCCGGTCCTTCCGCAAAGATTACCGCCCGCTCAATCACATTCTCCAACTCCCGCACATTTCCCCGCCAGTCGTGATGCAGCAGTGCCCGCATCATGCCGTTGGTCACTCCCATCACCGGCTTGTTCATCGCCGTGGTGTATTTCTCGAGGAAATGATGCACGAGCAAGGGAATATCACCCCGTCGATCGCGCAGCGGCGGAATGGAAATCTCCACCACATTCAAACGAAAATACAAATCCTCACGAAACTCCTCCGCTTCCACCATGCCCTCCAGATTCCGATTCGATGCCGCGATGATCCGCACATCAATCGGCCTCGACTTCGTATCCCCCACCGGAGTCACCGCCCGATCCTCCAGCACCCGCAAGAGCGAACTCTGTACGCTCAGAGGCAAAGTGGATATTTCATCGAGAAACAAGGAACCCCCGCTGGCCGCCTCGAAGTATCCCGTCTTATCCTTGACCGCCCCGGTGAACGCCCCCCGACGATGCCCGAACAATTCCGACTCGATCAGCGAATCGGGAATCGCCCCGCAATTCACCGGGATAAACGGTTTGCTGCGGGTGGTTCCGTTGTAGTGAATGGCCCGGGCGATCAACTCCTTGCCCGTGCCCGATTCCCCCGAGATCAACACCGTGCTCTTCACCGCCGAGAGTTTCCGCACCTGCTCGAACAGCGACCGCATATTCGGGGCCTCACTCACCAGTTCGTGAAACATGCTCCCCTGCGCCGCTTCCTCGGTGAGCCGCCGCCGATCCCGCGACACTTCGCCGAACTCCAGCGCCCGCTCGATCTTCAACAACAGATCATCAAACTTCACCGGCTTGAGCAGATAATCCCACGCCCCCTTCTGCAACGCCGACACCGCGCTATCCACCGTGCCGAACGCGGTAATCATGATCACCGGCGTTTCCGGAGCTGCCTTCTGTAAATGCTCCAACAAAGTAATCCCATCCATCTCCGGCATACGAATATCGGATAACACCAGCTCCACCCTCCCCGCCACCCGCATCCAGGAACTCGTCCGCGCCAACAGGCACACCGCCCACACACCGACACCGCGCGCGTGGAGC
>CAZLXE010000072.1:0-12324 GCA_964563005.1 uncultured Isosphaeraceae bacterium | reverse complement strand
AGTGGCACCGAGGAAGGTGGAGAATGCAATTGCAGTGGTGAGAAATCCGGAGGTTGCGGTTTCAGACGCGTTTGAGTTGTTCGAAGGTGTTTTTGCAGGATCGGCAGTAGAAGATCATGCGGCAGCGGGTGGGGCCGAAGGGGCTGTCGAGTTCGGTTTCGGGGGAGGAGCAGAAGGGGCAGGGGACGGCGGAGGTGTGGAGGGGGACGGTTTCGCCGGGGGGTGTTGTTTTGACTGGATTCCCGCCTGCGCGGGAATGACGGTCTTCGGGGGAATGACGGGGGGGGACGACTACGCCGTGGTCTTTGAGGGCGGCCCGGCCGGTTTCGGAGATGCGATCGACGGACCAAGGGGGATGGTGGGTGAAGTTGACGGTGACATCGGCCACGCCTTCGAGGTTTTGGAGGCGGGTGCGGATGTCGCTTTCGATCATGGGGAGGGCAGGGCAGCCGACGAAGGTGGGGAGGATGGTGATGGAGAGGTGGGAGGTGTCGGTGGTGTGGGGGGTGATTTCTATGCGTTCGACGAGGCCGAGATCGACAATGCTGATGGGCATTTCGGGGTCGTCGATGGTGTGGAGGACGGCTTTGATGTCATCCTGGGTGAGCATGGGGGAGGGGTGGATCACCATCTTTTGACGCGGGTGGCGCGGTAACTCTTGCGTTGGGAGACGGACATGCCTTCTTCCTTGGGGGTCGGTTTGCGATGTTCATCCTGAAAGGCAATTCGGAAGCCCTCGAAGGTGGTTTTTTTCATGAAGTTATTGACTGTTTCCTGCATGTGGACGAGTTTATCGTGGAGGGCGCAGGGTTCGCCGACGCCGCAGACGCCGCCGCCGTAGGGGCAATCGACGCTTTCATCTTCTCGTTCGAAGAGGCGAAAGACATCGTAGAGGGCGATTTCTTTAGGATCTCGGGCGAGGACATAGCCGCCGCCGGGGCCGGGTGAGCCACCAACGAGATTGGCCTGAGAGAGGACGGTGAGGATTTTGGCGACGATGGGTCGCTGCAGGTCGCGGTTTTCGGCGATGTCGGCGGCGGAGATGCGGGTGGCACCTTCGTCGTAGACTTCGGCGAGGCGGCTCATGGCGGCGATTGCGGTTTGGGTTTGTTTACCGAACATTTGTGCTCCTGCAGATGGTGGTCATGCGCCAGGGGAGAGGGCGAATGAAGAGTGGGGTTGAGGCGTGCGCTCCATTGATGATATCCCGAATGAAAATAAATAATACCGAATATTCTGGATTAATCAAGAATTGTAGGTCCGAATTGTGGCGTTGGGGGAAAAAAATGTACGATTTGGGGTGAATTTTGGGTTGTGGCCTGTATTGGGTGTGATATATTCTCGGTTTCGTGCAATGTTTCACAGTCTGGACCTCGTTTGTGACCAATTGTCTGAATTGCCAGAAATGATCTCCCCATGAATGCGGATGAAACAAACACTGATTCTTCGGCAATTTCAGAGGCCACATCGTTTCATGTGCATTTGATTGGGGTGTTGTTTCTTCTGCTGGGGGGATGGTTTTTGTGGGGCCCGGTTCTGGAAGCGGTGCCCCGGGCGGAGCCGGTGATGGTGGCGGAGAATTTGATCAGTACGAACCCCCTGCGGGAGAGGCCATCTCTGCCTCCGACGATTCAATCGGGGAGTTATGATTTGCGGTGCATGGAATGTCATCGACTTTTCGACGGAGGGAGGACGGATCAGCGACCACTGACGCAGCATCTGGACATTCAGCTCGATCACGGTTTGAATGCCTGGTGCTTTAATTGTCACGATCGGGAGCAGCGAGATCGGCTGTTGCTGGACAATGGTGAGACGGTGGCTTTCTCCAAGGTTCCCCAATTGTGCGGAAAATGTCACGGCCCGGTTTTTCGGGATTGGGAAAAGGGGATGCATGGGCGGACGAATGGTTCGTGGGATGCGGCAAGTGGGCGGCAGATTCGATTGGTGTGTACGGAATGTCACGACCCGCATGCGCCGGCGATCAGTGCGATGTCGTTGTTGCCGGGGCCGCATACGCTGAGGTTGGGCGAGACATCTCATTCGAAGGTTCACGAGGTTTCGGGGAAGCATAATCCGCTGCTTCGGTGGAGCGAGAGTGCGGGGCATGGAGAAGTGGGTTCGGATGGGGAAGGGGGGGGGCACTGATGTTCTCTAAGAAAAAAAACATCCCTACTTCTGGCTGTGGCGGGGATTCGTGCTCGTGTGGGGGCGATGCTTCGCCGCGTCATTCGGCGGAGTCTTTCCGTAAAAGGCACGGCCAGGAACGACGGGGATTGACCAGACGAAGTTTTCTGCGACGGGTGACGGCGACGACGGGGGGTCTGGCGGCGTTCGGGGCGGCGGTCAGCCCGTTACTGGAGTTGGCGGACAAAGATGATGACGCCTTCGCCAATCTGTTTCAGAAACACTATAAGGAGATGTCGGCGGAGGAGATGGAGGTGGTGTTCGAGCGCATTCGGGGAGAGGTGGAACGGCGGCACGGGGTGAAGGCAATCATCGGTGCTCCGAAACCACTGGATGGGGTGGAGTTTGTGTATGCCCTTAATTTGAGCCGCTGCAACGGGAATCGGCGGTGCGTGCATGCGTGCGTGAAGGAGAACAATCAGAGCCGCAGCCCGGAGATGCAATATATTCGGGTGCTGGAGATGCCGATGGGGACGATGAATCTGGAGGAGAGCGATCATTATTTCGATCACGAGAGTGTGCCGGCGAAGGAGAAGTTTTATCTACCGGTGCAGTGCCATCAGTGCGCGAATCCGCCGTGCGTGAAAGTTTGTCCGGTGGAGGCGACCTGGCAGGAGGCGGATGGGATTACGGTGATCGATTATGACTGGTGCATCGGGTGCCGGTATTGTGCGGCGGCGTGTCCGTATTGGGCGCGGCGGTTTAATTTTACGGATCCGGAGATTCCGGAGGGGCATCTGAATGGAAACATGAGTTATCTATCCAATCGGCCGCGGAGCAAGGGGGTGATGGAGAAATGCACCTTCTGCCTGCACCGGACGCGGGAGGGTCGGCTGCCGGCGTGTTTGGAGGCGTGTCCGACGGGGGCGCGAAAGTTCGGGAATGTGCTGGATCCGGAGAGTGAGGTCTCACAGATTCTCAAAACCAAACGAACCTTTGTGCTGAAGGAAGAAGTCAACACGATGCCGCGGTTTTTCTATTACTTCGACGAGCGGCATCCCCAACCCCCCGCCCCCGGAATAGAAGAGACGCAGGCAAGGGGAGCAGACGCCCATACTCAATCTCACGGTTACATTACGCCGCCATCGGTGGCGGCGTTGGAGACGGCGGCGCACGCAGCGCGGGGAGGAATTGCGTGAAGACCTATCTGCACTTTCTCTGGCGTTGTTTCCGGTTGAGTTTCGTGGGGGACTGGCGGTATCACGGTTGGATGTTCTTTTTGACGGTGATTGCTCTGCTGGGTTTGAACGCTTACTGCAAGCAGTTTGTGCATGGATTGATCACGACGGGGATGACGGATCAGGTGTCGTGGGGGATGTATATTGCGAATTTCACTTTTCTGGTGGGGGTGGCGGCGGCGGCGGTGATGCTGGTGATTCCGGTGTATATTTATAAGAACAAGGAACTGCACGATCTGGTGATTTTCGGGGAATTGCTGGCGGTGGCGGCGATTGTGATGTGTCTGCTGTTTGTGACGGTGGACATGGGACGGCCGGATCGTTTTCTGCATTTGTTTATCCGGCCTAATTTTCCGGTTTCGATGCTGACCTGGGATGTGATTGTGCTGAATGGGTATCTGCTGCTTAATCTGCACATCTGCGGGTATCTCATTTATTGTGCGTATCAGCGGCGGGCGCCGAGTAAGAAGTTTTATATCCCGTTTGTGTTCATTGCGATTGTGTGGGCGATCAGCATTCATACGGTGACGGCCTTTTTGTATGTGGGGCTGGGGGGGCGGCCGTTGTGGAATCAGGCGATTATTGTTCCCCGGTTTATCGCTTCGGCGTTTTCGGCGGGGCCGGCGATCATCATCCTCACGCTGCAGGTCATTGATCGGTTCACGCTTTATCATGTCCCCCGGGTGGCTTTGTTGACGCTGCGGAAGTTGGTGCTGGTGGCGTTGACGATCAACTTTTTTCTGTTGATCAGCGAATTGTTCACGGAGTTTTATACGGATTCACAGCATCTGGCATCGACGCAGTATCTGTATTTCGGGTTACACGGGAACAATGCGCTGGTGCCGTGGATCTGGACGGCGGTGGTGTTCAACATGATTGCTTTGATTCTGCTGTACCTGCCGCTGAGCAAAAGTCTCCGTTTTCTAAATGTGGCGTGTGTGCTGATGATTGTGGGGATCTGGATCGAGAAGGGGATCGGGTTGATCATTCCGGCGTTTATTCCCACGCCGCTGGGGGAGATTGTGGAATACACGCCGACGCTGAATGAGACGCTGATCTGTCTGGGGATCTGGGCCTTTGGACTTTTGGTTTACACGATTTTTGTTCGAGTTACGATTCCGGTTTTAGAGGAGCGGTTGACATTTGGAGTGCCGTATCCTCCTCCCCTTGAAACCCCGCACATTACCCCTACTCAAGAACTCATTCCCTCAGGAGGCCAGCCATGAAGCGCATGACAACATATTCAGGAATCATTCTTTTTTCAGCCATGGTATCGTTCCCGGCTCTGGCAAACGGACCGTTCGGTCTGCCGAAGATCAGCGATGCGTCGAAGGAGTGCATCGAGTGCCATAAGAGGCAGAGTCCCGGTTTGTATGAGATGTGGGGAGATTCGCAGCATTTTCGGGCGAATGTGGGGTGCTATGAGTGTCATGCGGCGGAGAAGGATGATGCGGATGCGTTTCGCCATTACGACTACAACATTTCGGTGATTGTGAGTCCGCGGGACTGCGCCCGGTGTCACACCAAGGAGGTGGAGGAGTTTGTGGCTTCGCATCACGCGAAGGCGGGGCGGATTATGGGTTCGCTGGACAATGTGCTGGCGGAAGTGGTGGAAGGGAACAATATGTTTACGACGCCGGGGTTCCCGAGGGGAAATTCTGCGGCGGCGGTCAATGGATGTTGGCAATGTCACGGTTCGGTGGTGAAGGTTTTGCCGGGGGGGAAACTGGATCCTGCGACCTGGCCGAACACGGGGATCGGGCGGATTAATCCGGATGGTTCTGAGGGTTCGTGCACGGCGTGTCACAGTCGCCATCGATTTTCTGCGGCTCAGGCGCGGTTTCCCGATACCTGCGGGAAGTGTCATATGGGGCCGGATCACCCGCAGATCGAGATTTACAACGAATCGAAGCATGGGATCGCGTTCCGGGCGAACATCGACTCCATGAATCTGGATTCTCCGAAGTGGGTGGTGGGAGAGGACTACTCGGCGGCTCCGACCTGCGCTACCTGCCATATGTCGGCGACGACCAATCAGGAGGTGACGCACGATGTGGGAATGCGGATCAGTTGGAACAATCGGCCGCCGGTATCCATTCGTCCTGAAGTGTCTGACGCCAAGATGGGGTTGCCGGGAGCGAATGTGCCGTGGCAGACGCGGAGGATGAATATGCAGGATGTGTGTTTGAATTGTCACAATAAGGGGTGGGTGGACAATTTTTATCTTCAATATGACGGTCTGGTGGAGTTGTACAACGAAAAATTCGCGAAACCGGGGTTGGCTCTGTATGCGTTGGCCAAGCCGTTGATGAAGCCGGTGAAGTTCGGTAACAAAATCGATTTCACCTGGTTTGAGATATGGCATCACGCGGGAAGGCGGGCGAGGCATGGGGTGTCGATGATGGGGCCAGATTACACCCACTGGCATGGGACCTATGAGGTGGCAAAGCATTTTTACAGCGAATTCATCCCGGAACTGGAGGAATTGGTGGAAATGGGCAAGGGATCCGGGGATGCGAAGAAGGTGGCGGCGGCGGAGGCGTTGGAGGCCAAATTGCGTTCGGTTCTGTCCTCGGATAACCATAAATGGTTTAACGGGGACATGGATCCGGAGGAGGCGGCCCGTCGGAAAAAGGCCTCTGAGGAGTTCAAAGCCCGCTATAAATGATCATAACTCAAGTGTTGACATCTAGTTATTAGATTTACTCTGGTTGTGATAAGGGGAGGCATTTCGTGCTGAGCGGGTTTATTTTAAGAAAAAATGCATAAAATCGTGATTTTCTTCACAAAGTGGCTTGATTTTACAGATAACACGATATACTAGTCTGGTATTCACAATAACTTTCTCACAGATGGAGTTTCCAAATCATGAATCTCGACAGACGAAAAGCGTTGAAATCAGTACTTTTAGGGGGAACGGCCTTCGCCGGGGGGTATGGGGCCAAAACCGTGGCCAAGGCCGCCTCTCCTGAGGATGGCGAGCGAGTTCCGGTGATGACCCCCGATGGTGATCTGCTTCATGTTCTCCGTTCGGAGATGGACAGCTCGCCGACCAAAGGGCCGAAAGATCCGGCTGTTCGGGAGGGAGTGGAAGGGCGGAAATGGGTGATGGTGATCGATCTGGCACGATGTGGGGGGTTGAAAAAATGCACATCCTCGTGCCAGGCGATGCATTTCACGCCGCCCACTCAGGAGTTCATCCGGGTCTTCGAGATGCAGGATTCGGAACATGCGGCTCCGTATTATTTCCCCAAGCCGTGTTTTCACTGCGACAACCCCCCCTGCACGAAGGTTTGTCCGGTGGGAGCGACCTTTAAGCGGAAAGATGGCATTGTACTCATTGACAATGAGCGATGCATTGGGTGTCGTTTCTGCATGGCGGCGTGTCCATATTCGACGCGGTTTTTCAACTGGGGCGACCCGCAACTGCCGCCGGAGGGAACAGAGCATTCCTATTCACCGGAAACGGGGACACCGGCTCGTAAGGGTACGGTGGCAAAGTGTGATTTCTGCCCGGAAATGGCCTCTGCGGGACATTTGCCCGGGTGCGTTCAGGCGTGTCCCAACGGAACGATCTTTTATGGCGATGAAAACGAAGATGCGGTGACCAATGGACTGGGGGAAACCCGTCGTCTGTCCACCATGTTGCGGGATCAGGCGGGGTATCGATTCATGGAAGAATTGGGGACGAAGCCGCGGGTGTATTATCTGCCACCCAAGAATCGGAAGTTCGAGGTGACGGATGAGAAAGTTTCAAGAGCGGATGACAGTGAGCCGCAGGAAGACGGAGTGAATTCGGAGGTGCACCGTGGCTGAGCAACAGCACCATAAAATTCGTCATTCGATTGCGGTCGAGACGGTCAATTTGACCATGAAGCCGTTCACCTGGAACGGGAAGTTCTGGATCATCACCCTGGTTGCGGTGGCGTTGTTCGGGTTGTACGCCTACATCATGCAATTGAAAAACGGGCTTATTGAAACAAACATGCGCGATTATGTTTCGTGGGGAACATATATGGCGAACTTTGTGTTCTTCATCGGGATCAGCCACGCGGGGACGCTGATTTCGGCGATTCTGAGGGTGACGAATGCGGAGTGGCGGCGGCCGATCACCCGTATGGCGGAGGCCATTACGGTGTTTGCCCTGATTGTGGGGGCGTCGATGGTTCTCATTGACATGGGACGCCCGGATCGCATTCATCATGTCCTTATCTACGGTCGGATGCAGTCGCCCATTCTCTGGGATGTCTGTGCGGTGACGACTTATCTGACCGGGAGTTTGATCTATCTGTATGTGGCGATGATTCCGGATTTGACCCTGATGGCGACCATTTCCCAGGAGCGGGGGAAAACCCGCATGGCGAAACTGTACAAAATGATGTCCATCGGATTCCGGAACACCCCCACACAGTTGCGTCGTTTGAATATCTCGCTGGCCACCATGGCGGTGATTATTATTCCGGTGGCGGTGTCGGTGCATACGGTGGTGTCGTGGGTGTTTGCAATGACCCTGAGACCCGGTTGGCACAGCACAATTTTCGGGCCGTATTTTGTCATCGGGGCGATCTACTCGGGGACGGCGGCGATTATCGTGGCGATGTTCATGTTTCGTCGGTATTACCATCTGGAGAAATATCTCACGAATGATGCGTTCCGAAAATTGGGGACGCTGCTTATGGCGATCGGGGTTATCTATATCTACTTTACGCTGTGTGAATATCTGACGGCGTGGTATGGCGGGCTGGAGACGGAAGCCAGTTTGCTGCGGTTGCTGATGGGCGAAGGGCCGTATGCGGGAGTCTTCTGGTTCACTATCATTACGGGCATGTTCCTGCCCACGCTGTTGCTGGCCATTCCGTTCAAGAAGCCGCTGGGCTGGATTGTGTTTGCCTCGGTGCTGGTGAATATCGGGATGTGGCTGAAGCGCTATATCATCGTGGTTCCCACGATGGAGACGCCTTATATTCCGGCGAAGGCGGCCGGGGTCACCATTAACTATTTTCCTTCGTGGGTGGAAATTTCCATCACCGCCGCGGCGTTTGCGGTGTTTATTCTTCTGTACATCTTTTTCGCCAAGTTGTTCCCGATTCTCTCGGTTACGGAGATTGCGGAACCATTGGAGCATGCAGAGCAGAGCCAAACCAGTCGAGCGGGGGCTGAGGGTTCGGATGGCCATCGGGTTTCGTCACCTCTTCCCGGGGGAGCGGCGATGATGGTGGCGGTGGCCGCTCTGTGTTTGGGTTTCGGGGCTTCGAGCGCGAAGGCGGTGCAGGGGAATGAAAAGCCCGTTCCCAAGATCGTGATATCTCAGTTTGAAGAGGATGAGGTGAACTACCTGTCGGCGCTGGTGACGGTGGACGACGAGCCGGTGGAAGGGGTTGAGGTGAGTTTCGGAGTGATTCGGACCTTTGGGGAGTTGCCTCTGGGCAGCGAGGAATCCTTTGATGATGGAGTCGCCGCGGTTGAATTCCCGTTGGGTTTGCCCGGTGATGGTGAAGGTCGACTCCAGATTGTGGCCCGCATGGAAGAGACGGATGAGTATGCCGCTGTGGAAACGAAGTCCCGGATTCCCGGAGGCGTCGTGGTGGTGAATGTTGAAGAGCCGATTCCACAGGCGTTGTGGAGTCAGCGCCAATTATGGCCATTGGTGGCGGTGATCGGGGTGTTGCTGGCGGGGGTCTGGGGGACTTACAGTTTCGTTTTAATAATGTTGTACAAAATTTCCCATGAGGAGGTTCAATCATGAATTCTCAAAAGTCTCAATTAATTTTCCGTTCGTCCTCACGAACTGCTCTGACGATTGCCTGTGGTCTGGGGCTTGCCGTACTGTTTTCCGGAGAAACAACACTTGCTGGTGATCCGGGCGGGCAAGCAAAACCCTGGAAGGCCCCGCGCCGGGCCTCGCGGAAGAAGAACCCGATTTCGGTTGATGCCGCATCACTCAAGGCGGGCAAGGCGGTGTTTCTCAGGGAGTGCCTCTCCTGCCATGGGGCTTCGGGGAAGGGAAACGGACCCAAAGCGGCGGGCCTGAATCCTCACCCCACGGATCTTTCGTTGCCGGCAATCTGGGAACAGTCGGATGGGGCCATTTTCTGGAAAATCACCAAAGGGCGCACCCCGATGCCCAGTTACAAGAAACTCCTGTCGGAGGAGGATCGTTGGCATGTGATCAACTATATCCATTCATTCGGGGGGAAGACCATCGCCCCCACTCCACCCAAATACAAGGTTTCTGAATCCTATCGAAAGGCGATTTCCTCACTTCTGAAGCCCTACCTGAAAATGCAGGATGCGCTCGTCGATGAAGATCTCACTGCATCCAGGGATCAGTATCAACGCCTGGTTCAGGCGACCGATGCATACACACGCCTGGAAAGCGATGCTCTGGACGCCAAAGCGGGGAAGCAATGGGGGAAGGATCAACAATCGATCACGAAGAATCTGCAGCCCCTTCCCGCGGAATTGGATCTGGACGGCATGCGGAAGGTTTATGCCACGCTGTCGATTGTTTTTGCGGATACCGTCGAGCATTTCGGTCATGCGGAAAAGAAGCCCCTTCGGCTGTATGTATCACCGACGAAGATCAACGGAAAAAGTGCGTTGTGGATGCAGCATGACGCCACTCCCCATGATCCCTACACCTCAAACCGTAAAGGGACGCTCAAAAAGTTGTTGAGCGCCCATCTTTGAAACCCTCTACCTTTCATAAAGGAGGCACTCTTATGAAATGGAAACGCACTTGTACTCCGCTCGTAGCGGCTGGCCTGCTTCTTCCCGTTCTCAGCCCCGTTGCTTCGGCACAGGACACGACGGAAGAAATGCAGCAGGAATTTCGGGAAATGATGGATGAAATGACGGAAGAGATGGAGAACATGACGGATCTGACGGAATCGCTTAAACCCGGAACCACAAATTTCCTGGTTACGGGCTATGCCTTCTCCGGATTCACCAATGCGGAAGGCGGCAACTCCTCTTTTGATTCCCGAGTTTTCCCGATCTTTCTGTGGAAATTGAGCGATCAAGTGTTCGCTGCTTCTGAAATTGAGTTTGAGCTGGGAGCCACAGCCACCAAGATTAATCTTGAGTTTCTCGAGTTAAACTATATCGTGAACGACTGGCTGACCCTGAAAGCAGGCAAGTTTCTCACCCCGCTCAGCACCTTCAAGGAGCAGATCCATCCGGCGTGGATCAACAAACTGCCCGACCAGCCGCTCTACGCCACCGGTGGGGCACGGTTGATTCCCACTTCCAGTTTGGGCTTCGTGGCCCAGGGAGCGATCCCGGTCAACAACGATATGAAGTTCACCTATGCGGCATGGCTGTCCAACGGGCCGAGTCTGGTGACCACCGGCGGCAAGGCCGGACAGTTGAACTTCAGCAACTTCTCCGATGTCAACAACAACAAGGCGGTGGGCGCCCGACTGGGCTTCTTCCCCATGCCGGAATTGGAAGTCGCCTATGCCTTTACTTTCGCCGATGTGGGAGCGTCCGGGACGGCGTTCAATAAGCTTGACGCCACGATTCACGACATCAGCGCGACCTATGTCCTCGAGAACGAATCCCTCGGAGGACGGCTCGACTTGCGAGGCGAGTATGTTCTTTCTGATGTGGACGATGTTGATTATGGCAGTGGTATCTTCAACAACGAGCGCGAAGGCGGTTATTTCCAACTCGCGTATCGTCCCACGATGTCGGGTGGATTCTTCAAGGACATGGAGTTTGTGGTTCGCTATGATTTTCTCAACAATCCCACCGCAGCCCTTGATGGCAAGGCCTACGATGAGGAGCGATGGACAATCGGCGTGAACTACTGGCTTAATCCCAGCTCGGTGGTGAAAGTCGGCTATCGTTTTGACGACATCGAAGACCCCACCAATGCCCTCAACACCGGAAGCGATGCCTTCCTTGCCCAATTTGCAATCGGATTCTGAAAGGACATACCCCATGCATAAAAAACACTTTGTTACAGGATTTCTCGGCCTGCTCGGCCTCTCTTTGGCCGTGCTGATCGGGTGCCAGACTTCAGCCACCCAGCCCGCAAGCACCGTCTCACCGGGATTCCTATCCCAAGAGGGCGGCGGAGCCAGCCGCGGTGCGGCAGAAATCTGGTCCACCACTTGCTCGCATTGCCACAACAGCCGCTCTCCTGCCTCATACTCTGATGCGCAGTGGGAAGTGGCCATGTTGCACATGCGCGTTCAGGCCAACCTGACGGTAGAGGAATATCGCACCATTCGCGATTTCCTGCTGGCGTCGAATTAATTTGTGTGTTGTGAGGGATGATGGGTGACACTCACCCATCATCCCTTTTTCATCCGTTCTCTGGCCATAAAGGCCATTTCATCTGTGATGCCTACGCCATACCTCGCCGTGTGGCGTGGGCTTCTTTTGTGTGGGTCGCATTGTATCCGGTATTCTGTTTCCATGACGAAGCCGGAAACCCCTGAATCTCCTTCGGGTTCGATCACTGATGAGCAGGCCCTTGCCGCGTTCCTGGAGCATCTTCGGGATAAGGCGAACGAGGCCCGTTTGAAGTATGGGTTGTTGATTGATGCGGAGGTTATTCTGCGGATGCTGGATGATCGGGCCGTTGTGCGGTATCCGACGACGCTGGAGTTTACGGCAGGGCCATTGCAGCCGCATGAGTTTGCTTATCCTCAGGCATTGGGCTTTCATCCGAGCGATGGGTATGTGCTGTGTGTTCATCCACATTTCGAGCGGATGGTGGATATCTGGCCGCTGCTGATTGCGTACCACATTCCGGTGATTAATTATGGGGAGATTGCGGATGAACAAGCGGCGGAAACCTATGGGGCGGCTCTCAATGGATTGGAGGTGGAGGCGTACTATCAAGCGTTATGCGAATTGACAGACAGCATGCCCCCGGAATAAGAGACCGACGCCGCCGGGAAAAAACAACTTGAGTGTCCGCCGGTTTTGGTTCGGGGGAAATCATGATATC
>CAZLXE010000071.1:5708-12529 GCA_964563005.1 uncultured Isosphaeraceae bacterium | reverse complement strand
TGAAAAATTGTTGCGGCTGGCGTTGCACGATCATGTGGTGGAGCCGTGCCGGGCGTTGCTTATTCCGGGATATGCGGAAGCGAGGCGGGCGGCTCTGGAGGCGGGTGCGTATGGATGTTCGATCAGCGGATCCGGGCCGACGGTTTTTGCAATGTGTCCCAATCAGCGGAATGCGGTATCGGTGAGCAATGCGGTGCGGGAAGTGTTTGGTCGCCACGACCTGGAGTGCATCCACTACATCACTTCGATCAGTAATCTGGGGGCGCGGGAGATTTGAGAGTCGGATTCAACGGTGAATTTCAATAACACCCGCCGTGACCGCCGCCGTGGTGGCCACCACCTCCATGATGTCCGCCCCCGTGATGTCCTCCGTAGCCGCCTCCATGATGTCCACCCCCATGATGGCCGTATCCGCCCCCATACGAATACCCTCCGAAGCCATAACCGCTTCCATATCCATATCCGCTGCCGTATCCACTGTCGTATCCCAGTCCATATCCATAACTGCCCGAATAGAATCCATCATGACAGCCGGTGGAGAGGAGAAGGATGAGAAACAGGGTGGAAAGAGAGATCAATCGAATCAGGGTTTTTTTCATGAGAATTGCTCCTGGGTCTGGGTACAGAATGATAGACCCGTATTGATGGCAAGGTATTCCCCACGATTCCGGCAAATAATGCAGGATATTTCGGTGATTTACGAATCAGGAGTGGCGATTTGGGGGCCGTAGGTCTCCACGATGCCTGGCCAGATCGTTTCGAAAGAAGCCACCAGTTTCTCAAACGCCTCCCGCTCCACCCGGCGCCTGACCTGATCGATGGCGGCATTGCTGGTCCAGGCGTTGGCGAGTTGGGTGTCGCGCCCGGTTCCTTCGATCAGGCCATAGACATAGCCGGTTCGGGTGTCGAGGAGAGCGCCGTAGGCGGTGGAGGTGACGCGGGCATCGGCTTCGGGGAAGAGGCCGAGGGTGATGACGCCGAGGGGGGCGATGGTGTGCTCGACGGAAAAATCGGTGTCGAAGGTGTAGATGAAGAGCATGTCGGCCTGAACGGATGCGGCTCCCTGACGGAGTTCCAGATCGGTGTTGAGGTTGCCGGGCATGACGAGGGGATTGAGGGGGGCGAGACCGCGGAGCATGGGGAGGGCGGCGATCTGGTTGAAGTCATCATCGGTTTCTACATCTCTGTTGGTGACAACGGTGTAGTTGCCGGAACCGCTGCCTCGGGAGGAGCGGGAGTAATAGCCACGATCCTGAACGCGGACTACGGCGAGGGCGGTGGGAAAGGAGGCGGTGGGTTTGCGTTCGAGACGCCGGGTGATGGAGTAGTCGGTGATGTCGCCGATCTCCTGTTCCGTGATGCCGAGGGCGCGGAAGCTGGCGGGGCCACCGGGCGTCTGGTAGGTGGCGCAGCCGGTGCAGATGAGGATGAAACCGATGACGAGGACTTGCGGCGATGGGGCGCTGAGGTGCATGGGGAATCTCCGTAGGGTTGGTGAATAGTAAATGCGTACAAACATATCATACCGGGAGGGGAGACACGATTCCACGCGACATATTCCCCGAATTCTGGAAATGAAAGCAGGAGATGGGTAATCAGGTCGTAATTATTTGACTGTCAGATGTTTACAGCAGTTCTGCCTGCGCCGCAACCAGTCGGGCTACGGGGACGCGGAAGGGGGAGCAGGAGACATAATCGAGGCCGATGGAGTGGAAGAAGCGGATGGAGGCAGGATCGCCGCCGTGTTCACCACAGATGCCGAGTTTGAGTTTCTTTTTGGTCAGTCGTCCCCGCTTGGCGGCGATTTCGACCAGTTGACCCACGCCGGTTTCGTCGATGGACTGGAAGGGATCGCATTCCAGCACATTCTGGTCGAGGTAATCGGGGAGGAACCCGTTGATATCATCGCGACTGAAGCCGTAGGTAAGTTGGGTGAGGTCGTTGGTGCCGAAACTGAAGAAGTCGGCGACCTCGGCGATGCGATCGGCGACGAGGGCGGCCCGGGGGATTTCGATCATGGTGCCGATGGGGATGTTGAGTTTGCCCGTGTATTTCTTCGCTTTTTTCACCCTGGCGATGGTTTCTTCGGTCAGGGTGCGGAGCATGGCGAGTTCCTGCCGGGTACCGACGAGGGGGATCATGATTTCGGGCCGGGCGTCGATCTTCTTTTTCTTGCAGGCGATCATGGCTTCCACGATGGCGGTGACCTGCATGCTGAGGATTTCGGGATAGGTGACGGCGAGGCGGCATCCGCGATGGCCCAGCATGGGGTTCATTTCGTGGAGCACGGCGACCCGTTGCTGAATGGTTTTCAGGGTGACGCCCATTTCAGTGGCGAGGGCTTTCTGGAGGGGCGTTTCGTGGGGGAGAAATTCGTGGAGTGGGGGATCGAGCAAACGGACGGTGACCGGGTAGCCCTTCATGGCGGTGAAGATGCCCACGAAGTCCCGCCGTTGATAGGGGAGGAGTTTCTTCAGGGCTTTTTCCCTCTCGGAGCGGGTTTCGGCAAGAATCATGCGGCGCATGGCGGAGATGCGCTCTCCTTCGAAGAACATATGCTCGGTGCGGGTGAGTCCGATGCCTTTGGCGCCGAACTGTCGTGCCCGTTTGGCGTCGGCGGGGGTGTCGGCGTTGGTGCGAACGCCGAGGGTGCGGGCCGCATCGGCCCATTTCATGATGGTGGTGAAATCGCCGGAGAGAGATGGGGTGGTGCGGGTGACAGCGCCGACCATGACTTCGCCGGTTGAGCCGTCGATGGAAATCGTGTCTTTGTGGGTGAACTTTCGCCCGTTCATGGTCACTGTTCGTTTCTTTGCATCAATCTGGAGATCGCTTGCTCCGGCGACGCAGCATTTTCCCCATCCCCGAGCCACTACCGCGGCGTGGCTGGTCATGCCTCCGGTGGAGGTGAGGATGCCGACGGCGTGGTGCATGCCATCCACATCCTCGGGGGAAGTTTCTTTCCGTACCAGAATGACCTGTTCTCCTGCTTGAGTCCGCTTTACGGCATTCTCTGCGGAAAAGGCGAGGGATCCTGTGGCGGCGCCGGGTGAGGCGGGTAACCCCCGGGTGACCACGGTGGCGTTTTTCTTGGCTTGAGCGGAAAAACTGGGCAGGAGCAATTGCGTGAGGTCTTCGGCGGGAATGCTGAGCAGGGCTTCCTTCTTTGTGATGCGTTTTTCCTTCACCATGTCGACGGCGATCTTCACCGCGGCGGCTCCCGTTCGCTTCCCGGTACGAGTCTGGAGCATGAATAGCGAGCCGCGCTCAATGGTGAACTCGATGTCCTGCATGTCGTGATAGTGGTCTTCGAGAATCCCCTTGATCTTCAATAGTTGGTCATGCACCGACCGGTTCCACTTGCGCATTTCCTTCACGGGACGAGGGGTACGAATGCCCGCCACCACATCTTCTCCCTGGGCGTTGATGAGAAATTCGCCAAAAAACTCATTCTTGCCGGTGGAGGGATTGCGGGTGAACGCCACTCCGGTCCCTGAATCATCCCCCATATTGCCGAACACCATGGCCTGTACATTGACGGCCGTACCGCGCAGCCCGGTGATTTCGTTGATGCGTCGATACACAATCGCTCGGTCGGCGTTCCAACTCTTGAAGACTGCTTCGATGGCCAATTTCAGTTGTTGGCGAGGATCCTGAGGGAATGGTTTTCCGACATGCTTCCGGTACACGGCCTGATATGCTGTACAGAGTTCCCGAACGCCTTCCACGGGAACATCCGTGTCCGATTTTACCTTGTATTTCTTTTTGATCTGGTCGAAGGCGGCCTCAAAATGGTGATGATCGACGCCCATGACCACATCGCCGAACATGTTGATGAGGCGGCGGTAGGCATCCCACGCGAATCGCTCGTTTCCGGTTCCTGAGGCCAAACCTTTCACCGAGCGATCGTTCAGGCCGAGATTCAGGACAGTGTCCATCATGCCGGGCATGGAAATGGCGGCGCCGCTGCGGACGGAGACGAGGAGGGGATTCGACTGTGAACCGAACGATTTTCCCGATTCCTTCTCCAGCCAGGTTACATTCCGGGTTACTTCATCCATCAGGCCGGAGGGAAGTTTTCCTTTGCCATCGTTGTATGCCGCACAGGTTTCCGTGGTGATGGTAAAACCGGGGGGTACGGGGAGGCCGATGCGGGTCATCTCGGCGAGATTCGCGCCCTTTCCTCCGAGGAGATCTTTTTGCGATCCCTTCCCTTCGGTTTTTGTGCGTCCAAAGGCGTATACCCTTTTATTTCGAGATGGGGTTTTCTTTTTCGAGCGGGAAGGTTTGGACACGGGGGCATTCACGGGGGCATTCCTGGGGGGGGCGGTCATCGTTGTCACTTTGATAACTTTCTATGTAAAGGGTGAATCGTACAGTGTAGCACTAAAGGAATGCGCAACCACGAATCCACATTATTTTTCTCCCGCATTCGAGCGAGTCCGCTTATCATCGGGGTTCATGGCTTCTCCGCTGGACAATCGATCTGCACCATCAGATGATCCGTTTCTCGAAACGGTGCTGGAGCGACCGGTTAATCATCACCTTGCCGTTCTTCATTCAGCCCGGTCTCATGCCCGCTGGGGTCGGTGGTCGATTCTGGCTGAGCCGTCTCTGTTCTATCGTTTTACGGATCATTCCCAATGGATCGGTGCCGCTCCCGAGCCGCTGGCCTCGATTCCCTGGACGCACGATCCTATTATTGATGTGGATCAGATTCTGGCTGCTACACGGACTGATGGATCCGAAGTTCATGCCCAGGATTCGAGCCGGGAGGGAATTCCCTTTTCTTCCGGGGGCTGGATCGGTTATTTTTCCTACGATCTTGGTCGAGTCATTGAACGAGCGGCTCAAGCAACTTCTGGGCCTCTTGATGATCGCACCTGGCCCTTGATCGAACTCGGTTGGTGCCCGGATGCCCTTATTTTCGATACCCTTGCCGGGAAATGGCAAGCAGTGGGGGGGGGGCTTTCGGCATTTGAACATTTTAAGGACGGTGGTGGCACTCGCCCGTATGCAGATAAACCTTCTGATGTAAATTTAGATTTGACCAGTTCAATGTCGGCAGCAGAGCATGGTGATGCGGTCAGTCGCACCCTGGAGTACATCGGGGCGGGTGATATTTTTCAGGCCAACATCACCCAGCGGATGACCGCTCCATTCCGGGGATCGACTCGTTCCCTTTTTCATTGTGCCATGAAACAATCAGGAGCGCATTATGGCGCGTGTCTTGAATTTCCCCATGACCATAGTTTGCTTTCCCTCAGTCCGGAATTGTTTTTTCAGATCGACCCGGCGACCCGCACTATCACCACCCGGCCGATCAAGGGAACCCGCCCGGAGGCCGCATCCGCGCAGGAACTGGAACACTCTGCGAAGGATGCCGCCGAACTGCACATGATCGTCGATCTCATGCGGAACGATCTGGGGCGCATCTGTGAATACGGCACGGTACGCGTGCTCGATCCTCGCTCCATCGAGACGCATCCCACCGTCCATCACGGGGTCAGCGAAATCACGGGTCACCTTCGGGCTGACATTTCTTTCGGCGATATTCTGCGGGCTACCTTTCCCGGCGGATCCGTAACCGGGGCGCCCAAGATTCGGGCAATGCAAATTATCGATGCATTAGAACCGGTGCGACGAGGGCCGTACTGTGGGGCCATTGGTTTCATCGACAACGCGGGCGGAGCGTGCCTCAACATCGGTATCCGCACCATGATGCTCAGCGGCCAACGCCCTGAGGATCGTTGTGATTTCATTGATGGTCGGATTGACTATGGGGCAGGTGGCGGCATTGTGGCGGATTCTGTTCCTGCCGAGGAATATATCGAGAGCATGGACAAGGCGGCCGTATTCCAAATGACTTTGCGGGCCATGGATAAGCCAGAGAGTCCTTCTCAGGAGCTGGATGTTTCTTTTTCGCGGCGTTCCGATTGCGATCGTTGCTGTGCGGAGGAAAAGGCGCAAATCTGATCGATCACGGTCTGTTCGTGGCCGTGGTTGAAGGTGAAATCAAACACCATGCCGGCATAGGTGTCCTGGCTCGATTCGATGTGGGCATGCACCAGTTTTCCGGTGACACAAATGGGAGTTTTGAGATCGGGAGGGAGATTGATCCGCATCCAGAACACCTTGTGCCGGGCCAGGAATTTTGCTTCATCCGGGCTGATGTGCAATCCCACGCCACCTCCCCCCAGATTGATCAGATCGCCGGAAAACTGCGGACCGACTTCCGGCAGTGACATTTCGTTGTCCGCCGTCGGGTTGGAGTCCAGTTCTCCCCGAACTTCTGATTGAAATCGAATTTCATTGGCCCGCTCCGCCACGATGACGGATTTGGGATCGAGGAGCGGCCAGAGATCTACCTGAGGGAGATTGATGGATGCGGTGGACACCCGATTATGATCCCGGCGCTGACATCGTTGCACTTCGTCAGGTAGCCGCAGACGCATGGTTTTCACCCGGCGACTCAACGAAGCGGAACTCGATTTTTCTTCGAGAATGGTCGTGGAAAACATCCAGCGATTCTGCCCGATGGAGAAGGTTGCGGCCAACTCGACGCCAACTTTCAGGGGAATGGTTCGTCCCAGAGCGACGGGCTGCTCGACGAGAACCTCGCCTTCCCGATAGTCGAGCAGGCGAACCCGCCACACCAGATGGCGGCCCGCATCCTTGGCTTCATACTGCCTGGAGACGGCGATCTCAATGGATCCCCCCCGGTCCAGAATCTGTTTCAGGCAACGACGCCATCCCGAGGTACGCGATCGATTGGCGGGCATGATAATACTTCCTTCTGCCGGATACGAAGAACAAACCAA
>CAZLXE010000071.1:0-5608 GCA_964563005.1 uncultured Isosphaeraceae bacterium | reverse complement strand
CCGATCCTCCGTTATTTATGTCGTCCGGGTCGGGCGTGCTCTTCATATGGAATGCTGTAAGGGAATGACTCAGCCGTCTTCCGAGGGTCGTTCAGGGTGCATGACCAGCACACATCCTGCTTCATCGCATACCGGAGCCGATAACCCGGCGCCATACGCTGCCAGGGTCAACGCCCCCTGCGTCCACAGGCGAAAGAGCCGATCGTCTGGTCGTAACACTTCACACTCCGGCTCAACCCGTTTTCCCTTGCGAATAGTGAACACCGCATCATCGTCCGCCCATATCATCTGCATCGAGCCATCGGGGCTGATGCCCGTTCCCCAGTTGCCTGCCGTCAATTCCGGCCAGAAATCGTGAGTAAAATTGTCGAGCAGAAACAGCCCCTCCGGTTTCAAGACCCGCTCGATTCGCCGCATCACCTCGACCGCCGTTCTCACCTCAACCAGGGTCATCCAAGTGTTTCCCAGGCAGATCACGGCATCCCACGCTCCTTCAGTAAGACGATTCCAGGTAAGAGGGTTACAGAAATCGCCGTGGATGAGATCTGCTTTTGTATCACGAGCAACGGTGTTTGCGCGGCAAGTCGCAAGTGCATCATTAACACAATCAATCCCGGTGACGGCATGACCACATTGATCCAAGGGCAACAGGATTCTCCCTATACCACATCCCAGGTCGAGAATTCGTTTTGGTGATTCACCCAGGAGTCGCATTATTGAGGCAATCTGGAGTTCGGATTGAGCGGCCTCGAATGGATGCTGTTCATCGAGCCAGATCGTCGATTCGTTGCTCATGGGTGGACACCCAGCGAGTTGGCCAGCCCCGTCACGAGATCACGGGCCTGATGCAATTCATCCCGATCAGGAGTGTAATCTGAGTAGCGCACCCGGTAAAACAAATCGGTGATTTCTTCAACCCGGGCCGCAATCTCGGGCTGCTCTTCCAGGTGCGTGGCGGCATAGAGGCGGGGTGGTTGCCACAGGGGTTTGGCCTGTTTCGCCCGTTCAAGAACGGCCAGCATATCCACATAAAACCCCAGGTGATGCAGCAGCCGTCGTTGGGTAGAGCCGTGAACATGCTCCAGATGAGCCGACTCTCGAATTGTGCGCACTCGCCGCCTTAATTTAAAGAGGGCTACGACGGCGATGATGAGGGCGAATCCGACGATGCCCATCCAGATATATCCTACGGGGCCGAAATAAAACGCCCGGTTTACACTGGCCATCCAGTCGGTGAGGTCGCTCCAGAATTCGCGAATTCGCCATCGCCAGCGAGACAGGAAGGAGTCCGCCAGATTCGATTGAGAGTTTCGATCGAATCCGATGACGCCGGATTTCCAATCGCCCTCCGCTTGCTGGTACATCCATCGAAGACGGTCGGCGAGGGAATTATCCGGAGAATGGATCTCATTCAGCACGCCGGGGGGGGTGGGATCGAAGGTTTCCCAAAGAAAATGCTCGGTGCGGATTTCCACCCACGCATGGGCATCGGATTGCAGGATGATGTACTGACCGGTGTTTTCATCGTACCGAGTCACCAGATAGCCGGTGACCAGACGGGCGGGTATGTTTACCGCCTGGCACAATGCGACCAACCCGGAGGCGAAATATTCACAGTGCCCTCTGCGAGTCTGCAGGAGGAAGCGTTCGGTGAGATCGAGGGCGGGGCGGCGGGAAGCCATTGATGAAGGTTCGTCGAGATCGCTCAGATCCAGAGTGTATTCAAAGCCGCCAAACTGGAGGTGCCGCATCATCACCGAGACGGCACTTCGAGTCCACGAGGCGCGATCGCTCGCCTGGGAGGGGGCGTAAGGAAGACCAGCCACCGCGAGCAATCGTTGAGCCAGTTTGGTGACTCTGGGGTTCTGGTATTTTTCTGCCCTGTTCGCTCTGGATTCTCCCGGAAATATCGCTTCCCGCAGCGAAGGGGGAGCATCCTTCACCACCCTCACCGAGTATTGCTGGAGGGGTGAAGAGGCATCGCTGACCAGAACCCGGGATGTTTTATTATAAGTGACCAGGGTGGTGTTTTTGGAGGCGATGGCAATGGGAGTCCAGGCGGAAAATAGCGTTGTGTTTGGCTCGACAAAATCGAGATGCAGGGTTATTCCCGGTATGTCAGGGGTTACGGTGGGGATCAACGGAGTTAACCGACCTCCAACAATTCTTAATGGATTGGTAATCTGTCGGTGTTTCCACTGAGTCCAGTGATTTGGTTTTTGATAATTATCGAGCACCGCGCCTCGGAGATGTAAGGGGGTGCGAAGGAGAGTCGGAACGCCTGAAGACCGTTCCACCTTCAGGGTCCCCACCAGATTCCGGGATTCGGTAATTCGTCCTCCTTCAAGCAGATCCACAGAGTCGTCATAGCCGGTCGTTCGATTCGAAACGGAGGTGCCGATGTCCCGAATTAAACTCCGTCCCAGATTGCGGGGAATGGCGAAGAATATCAACACACTGAACAATAACGCCATCATCACCACTGCCGAAAGAACGCCGCGTAAATGCAGAACTCCATGACGACCTACACCGGGTTTGATGGGCAAATGGAATCGGTATCCGGTGGGATGGGCTTTGTCTCGTTCACTCCGGGCGTATTCATACCCCGTGTACAGTTGATGGAGCATCGTAACGAACACTCCCAGGAGCACGGTTCCCACCAGGGCAGCCCCGTAATTGAGGGTGGAAGAACGCATGCACCCGCCCACCATCATCAACAGGCAGAGTGCGAACAATTGGGTGTAATCCCGAGGTGTTTTTCGCTCGTACAGTTTGATGATGGATAACCAGAGGGCGAAGTGCCCCATCTCGTCGATCAGGGGCTGGGGTCCCGGCAATCTCACGACCTGGACGAACACATGCAGGGTTAACCCGATCACCAACACCTTGGAAACCCAGCCCGGCACGGCGCGCCCCCTCGGTCCCTCGGTGATAAACCAACTCATGCACGCGAGCGTTCCCGCCACCAATAATTGCCCCGGACTCTCCTGCGCGATGGACAGACAAACCATGCTTAACAACACGAAGAGGAGTGCGAAGGCGGGAAATTTTCGGAACAGCATCATGCCGCAGACACCTCCTTACGAGTTTCCGGCGACGGTTGATCTACTGTCGAGCCCTTATCCTGCGCTGTGGGATCCCAACCCAGGGGGCGCACGGAAAGCGTATCGAGGTGGCTGGCGGTGAGCAGCCAGGCATCATCCCGATTCAGAATCGGCTCTGAACGATCAGGGCGAATCACCACCAGACCTGCTCGTTCCCCGGCATCCCCGAATGAATTGCTTTCGGTTTGTCGCTCTTGATCAAGTTCAATCGAAGCCAGGGCGGCCATAATTTTGTGCATGTGCCATTGACCGCGGCGCAGGGGAATGTCGGGGGTATCCAGTCCCCCCACTGCCAATCCCACTTCATAGCCCGCCGTATCCGCCATGCTAAGCAGAGAAGCCGCCAGACAAATTGCCTGTTCCTCCAGTTGTCGGGCTGTTTCGGGTTCCTCAGTGGTTGTTTTAAGTTGGGCCGTGGGGGTGGTGAGATCGAGGGAGATTCGCAACCGAGGTGGGCTGGGGTCCGCCCGCTCGATCGTCACCAGGTCATCCAGAACCGCACTGCGTTTCCAAGAGATTTGACGGGCGTTGTCTCCCCATCGATATTCGCGCATGCCGTAGAACTCGTCACCTGCGCCAACCCGTGAGGACATTTTCAGTCCGGATGGTCCGGCGGGGCGAATCGCATTCATCAGCGTCTGACGCAACTGGTGGAGCATGGGATAGACCAGCGTATGCTGCGGTTGATCCACAGAAATGGACTTCTTAATAAGACCGAAGGGAAAAGTTGTGGTCACCCGGATGCGTTCGAATTGGGCCGTTCCCCGTCCGACTGGCCAGAACACCGCTTCACCGTGGACGGTTTCTCCCGGCCCCACATGCATCACCCACGCCCGAGCCGGGGGCATGAGCCGACTCCAACGCAACGGGCGATCATCGGGCAGGGGAAGATCCTCGATGAAGATATTGAATACCGGCATGAACCGGCTTCGGTTGGTTACGGCATAGCGCACCAGCATCAACTCTCCCACGGTTCCGTGTCGCGGGTCCATTCGTCTGATGGTCAGGGAAGAAAGCATGATGGTTGAAACCACACCCGACACCACCAGAGCGGAAAGCAACATGCCGAACAACCAGAACATCAGGTTGTTCTGGTTGTTCATCGCCGCCAGGCCGATCAGTATGACCAGTATGGCATAGAACAATCCCGGAGTATGAAAGTGGTATCGCTGTTTCATCCGGTGACGAATTCCAGTGACAGGGGAATGGATTTACGGGGGGGCATCAGGAACAGAATAGGTCTGATCTCCGGCTCAGGCGAGGTATCGGCGGAGCATTCAACGATATTTCTCGTATTGATCCATCAGCTCATTCCGGGGATGAGGGGGATCTGCGGAGCCGGGGGACACCAGAATAAGTAATTGCCGTTCGCCTGATGATTTCGGCAGGGTCAGTACTCGTTCGGCATTCTCAAAACCCTCCTTAAAGGATTCAATGCGCCATCGCTCCTCCATCCAACCCGCCCCGAATGCATTCAGAGAGAGGGAAAAACGCCCGTCAGGCCGGGTTCGCACGGTAAATAATTCGGCACTCATCCGGTGGGAGGGATTGCGCGTTACCATGACTTCCACCCCTCCCACCCCCACCCGGTCGAGATCGGAATCGCCAAGGGCAACAAAACGAACGCCGCTTTCTCCGCTCGACATTGACCGCACCACGCGACCATTCAGTACATATCCACCGCACCCAGACAAAAACAATAACAACCCGAAGACAAACACGACAGATAGTCCGCTTCGCCCGATGGTCAATCTTTGATTTTTTATCAACCGCATTCTGAATTTCCTGAGTCGGGAGAAATTGTCTTCAGGCAAACCATGGGATCGCGGCGATTATTCACTGTCTGTGGTCACCACTTTCTCGGGCTCCTCTGATGAGCCACTTCCGGTGGCCGCTCGGGAGGGGCGTCGCACCCGCTCCAGTCCTTCGACTGCCGGAAGATCATCCAATCCTGACAGTCCGAACACCTTCAGAAACTCCTTCGTCGTGCCATAAAGCATTGGGCGGCCGATTTCTTCCGCCCGACCCGTAATCTTCACCAATCGTCGTTCCATCAGCCCCCGCAGCACTTCGCCGCACCCCACCCCCCGAATGGCCTCAATTTCCGCCCTCATGAGGGGTTGGCGATAGGCGATGATAGACAAGGTTTCGAGTGCAGATTGGCTTAATTTCGCCGATTGACGCACGGCATGAAGGCGAACCAGCAACGGACCATACGCGCTGAGGGTCAGAACCCGCCACCCCCCCGCCAATCGATCAATCCGAAAGGAACGGCCGGTTTCCTGATACGCCTGATTCAACGATTTGATGGCTTCACGCACTGATTTCGCGGCCTGCTTTCCGCTCAATCCCAGCATTTCCGCGAGTTTCCCTTCTCCCAACGGCCGTTCGCTACTCAATAGCAACGCCTCCACCCGCTGTTCAACAGTATATTCCGCACACGGCTGATCCTCCGTTTCACCTGTGGGATCCGGGGCATCCATCGGTTGATTCGGGGAGGATTT
>CAZLXE010000070.1:6163-12675 GCA_964563005.1 uncultured Isosphaeraceae bacterium | reverse complement strand
GAGAGTAAAAACCCAGCCCTGAAAGGGCGACCCAATCCAGCCCTGGGCAACGCCCTGGGAAAAAACACCCCACAACCC
Source organism: uncultured Isosphaeraceae bacterium (assembly GCA_964563005.1). Lineage (GTDB taxonomy): Bacteria > Planctomycetota > Phycisphaerae > Phycisphaerales > SM1A02 > CAZLXE01. The sequence continues at coordinate 12,597 of CAZLXE010000070.1, read as the reverse complement.
AAAGCCCTGAAAGGGCGACCTAACCGCCTCCCCTTATATTGCCGGGTAAACTCTTCCCATGCCCCTAAGTTGGAATGAAATACGCCAGAACGCCATCGCCTTCTCCCGTGAATGGTCAGAAGCCACCCGCGAGCGCGCTGAATCCCAGTCCTTCTGGAATGAATTCTTCGAGGTCTTCGGTGTCCATCGCCGTACCGACGCCAGTTTCGAAGAGCCCGTACACAACCTCAAAGGCCAATACAACTTCATCGATCTCCTCTGGCCCGGCATCATGATTGCCGAGCATAAATCACGAGGCCAGAATCTCAACAATGCCGGATCCCAGGCCTACGGCTATGTCCGCAACCTCATCCACGACAACCGCCGCGAAGATATCCCTCGCCACCTTGCAATCTTGAACATACTCCTCCAAAAACAATTCCCCCTATCACGAAAGCACTAGAAACGCCGCCAGCGGATCGGCTTCAAATGAAGAGAGGTGTTCGACTCCGGCCCGTAGCGTCTCCGCCACCTCCCCGGTGGAGCAATTCCCCAGGCGGAGCCACACCACTTTCGGCGGGTGTCCATACAAAAAACTTCTCTGGTGGAAATCATCATCCTTGGACACGATGGTGAATCCGTTGCCTTTGGCGAATTCCCAGATTGCGTTATCGTTCGCTCGTGTCATATCAAAATCGCGCAGGTGCGCCGCACCCGGAAATATGTCAGACAGCATAGAGACCAATCGGTGCGATAGGTTTTGGTCAAAAAGAATCTTCACGCCGGCCTGCTCAGCCGTCGCTCACGATCCGCCGCAAACGCCAGGCACGCCCGGATGTCCTCCCCTGTCAGGTCCGGAAAATCTTTGAGTATCTTCTCCTCCGACATACCTGAAGCCAGGTAGTCCAGCACATCGTAAACCGTGATCCGCAACCCCCGAATGCACGGCTTGCCCCCACGCTTCCCCGGCTCAATCGTGATAATGCCTTCATAATTCATACTCTGATCTTATCCCCATCGCGGCCCCCGAACAAGGATCGCTAAATCGCAGAAATCGCAGCGTGGGCCGAGCGCCCCCGAGAAGCGATACCCACCAAACCAACCCCCCCGGAAAATTCTCCATTGAATAAATCCTCCCCATGCCGATAGTAGGGTGGGTCGAGCGCAGCGATACCCACCACTCACGACCACCCCCCCAAAAAACCACCGTGCCCCAACCAACCTACATCCTCGCCAGCGAATTCACCGAAAAACTCGCCCCCTTTCTCCTCGTCCTCGGCGTGGTCATGATCGGCTTCCTCATCCTCATGTCCATCCGCGGCAAAATCGCCAACAAAAACCGCCGCACCCCCTCTCCTCGCGAGCACATCGAAAACCTCAAAACCGCCCATCAGAGCCGCGAAGATGTCAATGTCATCAAGGCCGACATGTATTCCACCGCCCAGGAACTTGCCTCGAAACTCACCACCCGCGCCCGTCACCTCGAAATCCTCATCGACCAGGCCGACCAGCGCATAGCCGCCCTCACCGAACTCGAACGCTCTCAGTCTACCCCCACCACAACCCCACCTCTTAATCCTTCCCCATCCCCATCCTCCGTGCAGTCTTCGGCCCCCATCCCTTCTCCCCCGCCCTCCGCAATCACCGCCTCTCCCTCCCCCCAAAAACTCATGGTTGGCGATGACCCCCTCTCCCAATCCATTTATGGGCTTGCCGACTCCGGCAACTCCGCCCTCGAAATCGCGCAGCAACTCGATGAACAAATCGGCAAAGTTGAACTCATTCTTGCCTTGAGAGCGCACTGAAAATGATCGCCGTCGTCCAGCGCGTCACCCACGCATCTGTAACCGTGAATGACCGCGACTACCATCAATCCATCGGCCCCGGCTTATTAGTCCTCCTCGGCGTTGAAGAAAACGACGACGAAAAAGACGCAAAATGGATGGCAAATAAGCTCGCAAACCTCCGAATTTTCACTGACGACCAGGGAAAAATGAACAATTCCGTCCAATTTACGGCTGGAGAAATTCTCCTCATAAGCCAGTTCACCCTTGCCGGCCAGTGCCAAAAGGGAAATCGCCCCAGTTTCGTCAAAGCCGCCGACCCCGAAAAAGGAGAGCACCTCTATAATTGCGTCTCTCATAACCTCAGCACAGAGCACAACTTACCAGTTAGGACCGGAATCTTCCAAACCACCATGCAAGTAACCCTCACCAACGACGGCCCCGTTACCCTTATAGTCCAAAGCCCCAAAAAATAAAACCCACTAACCACGGTCAAACACTGCACTTATAAAAAAGAGCCCGCCGCTGAAATCAGCACAAAACGGGCTCCTTGTGGGGGGGTATTCTCAATATGAATACAATGGATTTATTTGCCGTTCTCCACCATACTCACTACCCAATGCTATTCGCTCCCCATTTCCTTCCGGTTCCCCCCCAGTCAAAATTTATTTTTCCCCTCCCCTTTCCCCAAAAACCCGCTCCCTTTACAAGCCGAATCAATCGCATAAATACAGTACTACAATGCCTTTAAAGAAAAACGGATCGTCGCAGGCGACGATCCGCTGAAGGAGTTTTGAGAAACCTGAAACCGTAAATCACTTCCGCCGACGACGGGATCCAAACATTCCCATCATCCCCATCACCATCAATCCCCCCGGTGCCGGAACCACGAAAGTGGAAAATTGAGTCATGACAAAGTCCGTCCCGAATGCCGTATCCACTTGGAATGCAACCAGCTTAATGTTTGTCAGATCAACACTTGCGATGCTGGAAAAATTATTGAAATTGAACGCAACCGACTGTGCTCCCTCAATAATCAAGCCCCGTGAACCAATCGCTGAATTGACCCCATCCGAGATAAGTGTCGTCACCTGAATGCCCGCTCCAAAGCCCAAATTCGCGGCTCCCTGACCGCCAAAAACAATGCTCGAAAAGTCCAATTGCAATCCGGATTCGCTCGACAGATCAAGGGTGATAGGAGCACCGACCTGGCCATAACTCATTGCTATGCCTCCATCTGCGCCCAGCGTACTCTGGTAATTCAGTTCACCGTTTACCGTATCAAGAGTCGGTGTGATAGCATCAAAATTCGGATTGCCGATGAACGACGCCGCCAGTGTAGTCAGCCGCGTCGTCTTGATTGCTCCAGTAAGATTGCTGTCAATAATCCAACTCGAGCCCACCGTGGTCTGCGGAGCAAGCCACGGAGCCAGGGAAGTATCATTGGTAAAATCATCGATTACGATCCCCGCAGAGGCGATACTTGGAATCAAGCAGGCCATGGCGGCAATCACCAATCCATGCGTCATACGCTTCTCTCTCATTTGAATAAACATGGTTCTCTCTCTACCTCTGGGGTTCTCAGTTCTCTTTTCTCATAGTGGCTCCAACTCGAGAAGCCAACCACTTACATCATACAACAGTTCGAGTCGGAATCAAGTGAAAAATCAAAATAAAGTTCATAAACCTTGTGACTATAACAAATTACGCAAACTGCCATCCCCCGGATACGGAGAACACATCACACATTCCTTATTATTGGACAGGCCTGGAATTGGAGTCATTAAAAAAACGGATCGTCGCGAGGCGACGATCCGCAGGGTTGGGATTTATATATTTGGGAGAACGATCAGTGGCGACGGCGGCGGCGTAAACCACACACGGCGGATACTCCGAAGCACGCCAGAATACCCGGAGTAGGAACCACGGTATTGATTCCTCCCACGGTAAAACTGCTGCCATAGACAGGATCAAACCCCACCGCAACCTGATCAATTTTTGTGATGTCAATCAGGTTGATATTGCTGAAATCGGCGAAATTTAAGGTTACCGTCTGTGCACCACTGGTAGTCACCAGGGTGGAAGCAATCGCGGAGGTGACTCCATCAGAAATGAGAGCCGTCACCTTGAAGAAACCTTCAACGGTACCAGCGCCAAGGGTAACATCGGAAAAAGCGACCTGAAGTCCGGATTCTGTAGACAGATCGAGATTCAGGCCAGCACCGGCATTATCATAGGCCATGGCCAGACCGCCAACAGCTCCGGGAGTACTTTGGTATCCCACGCTGTTCGTACTGGGGGTAATCGTAGCAGTAATCTGGTCCACACCGGGATTAACAAGATCCCATACGCCAATTGTGGTCAATCGGGTTCCCCCGATGGCATCGCCCAAACCGGTGTCATAGACCCAATCGGTGCCGAGGGCGGTCTGGGTAGGCAACCAGGGAGTGCGGACCACGGCAGACGAGAAACCGTCAATAACGATTTCTGCGGAAGCCAGCCCGCCGATGGAAAGTGACGACACGGCGGCCATCACCAAAGGAAGCGAGTGCGCTCTTTTCGAGCGCTTTCTATTTGTCATGATGATTCTCTCTTTCGGATAGTGTGTCAGAACACACAACTCTTCTCATATACAGAATCCACACACAGTGAATCCAACACATAAAGGATACATCAGAACCAGACGGAATCAAGTGGATATCTGGTCTAAAGTGAACAATTGGAACAAAATCATTGATCCAGGCGTCTGAAGGCGTTCATCTACATGATTATCAGCGGCTTGGGGGGACCAAATCAATCCGATAATGGAAAGCATCCACTTCAGTCACTTTTTCAGAATGAATCTACTGCATCAAATGAACAGGATTCAATGCTGACGCCTTCGGGGAGAGCTTTTTGGAAGAGCTTGCCATAGGATTTAGTGACTACCCGGGAATCAAGGATGGAAATAAGCCCGACATCCTGGGAGGAGCGAATGAGGCGTCCGATACCCTGGCGGAATTTCAGGATGGCGCGGGGGACTTGATCTTCCATGAAGGGGTTACCACCGTTTTCCCGGATGCGCTCGAGACGGGCTTCGATAAGCGGCTGATCAGGAACATCGAAGGGGAGCCGGGTGATGATAACTTGGCGGAGAGATCGACCTTTGACATCCACGCCCTGCCAGAAACTGGAGGTTCCGAAGAGGACGGCGTTGTCCTCCTTGCGAAACTGTTTGAGGAGGACACCGGGTGGACCATCGCGTCCCTGGGTGAGGACGGTGAAACCGGCATTTTCGAATGATTCGCGGAGTTGGTCGGCCATGCGATTGAGCAGGGCGAAACTGGTGAAAAGGATGAACGCGCCGCCTTCGGTTTCGCGGACGAGTTGATCGAGGCGGGGGATGAGGTGGGTTTCGGAATCCCGGTTGCCGGGCGGGGGGAGATGGGGATCGACGAGGACGCGCATCTGGGAGGCATGGTCGAAGGGGCTGCCGAGTTGAAGGGTTTTTGCCTCTTCGATACCCAAACCATTGGTCAGGTGTTTGAAATTGCTCGGCGTGGTGGTGAGGGTGGCGCTGGTGAGGGTGATAGAGATTTTCTGTTTGAAGAGGGCTTCGCCGAGAATCTGATCCACTGCGATGGCGTTGCATTTCAGGGTGAGGTTACGGAAGCGTGAGCGAGCATTGCTTTTCGGCGATCGTTGATCTGCGCCTTCGAGAAAATAAACGCAGCCCTCGACCTGATGATCGAGCAAGATTCTGGTGTGTTCGGCGATTTCGAGTGCGCGGGCGGCGAAACTGTGGAGTTCCAGTTTGTCCTGTTCTTCGACGGCTTCTGCGCGGAGGAGACGCAGGGTTTTTTCAAGCCCCCGGAAACATTCGGACAGGGAATTGGGAACAACGCCGGGCGTGCGGATTCGGCCATTAGGCGGACCATGGCGTTGGGACCATTGCTCCAGATTGTCGAAGAGAATTCGGGAAGATTCCCGGGCGGCTTGGGATTGATGAATGGCTTTTTCAATAATTTTCTCGCCGTCACTTTTGACTTTCAGGGTGGTGAGAAATCCTCGGGGGGCGCGACCTCGCCGATCGCTGTAGAGCAGTTTCAAGAGATGCAGGGTTCGGGCTTCGGATATGGACAGGCCGAAATGCTCGGCGGCGACATCTTCGATCCGATGGGCTTCATCGAATATGACATGGTCGTAATCGGGGAGAAAGGCGTTGCCCCGGCTGCGAAGAGCGAGGTCGGAAAAAAAGAGGGCGTGGTTGCAGATGAGGAGATCGGCGTTTTCCATGCGGCGGCGGGCGGCCTGATAGAAACACTTGCCGTAGGAGGGGCATTTTCGACCCATGCAGTTATTGGAGTCGGAGCGGACTTGATCCCAGACGGCGGGCGGAGCCGGGGCGGGAAGGGAGGATCGGGAACCATCTCTGGTTTCATAAGCCCAGTCTTCGAGATCGTGGAGGGCTTCCCGCTCCTGATTTTTCGTGAAGAGTTTCAGTTCGCGCTTACCCGCAAGTTCGAGCCGGCGGAGTGAGACATAGTTGCCCCTCCCTTTGACGAGGACGGCGGAGAATTTTTCGGGAATCACGGAGGCGAGGAGGGGGATGTCCTTCTCGACGAGTTGTTCCTGGAGGTTGATGGTATGGGTGGCAATGACGACCCGCTCATCGTGCTCGATGATGCGGCG
>CAZLXE010000070.1:0-6063 GCA_964563005.1 uncultured Isosphaeraceae bacterium | reverse complement strand
GGAAGCACCCTGATTCATGATTTCATCCACGGCGACGGCCATTTCGATCTGCTGGGGACGGGCTTCGTAATCGTTCAGATGCTGGGCGATTGGGCCGTCGGGGGAGAGGAAATGGGTGACATCGAGGGGCATGAGACTATTCTACAGTGGCGCATCAAGTCAGCGGATCTCGTTTTGGTTCGCCGGGTTGACGGGGGTATTTTCGGGGGGTGGTTCGGGAGTTTTCTATGATGACGATGGTGCCGGTAGGGGTACGGATCTGTTCGATGACGCGGGCGTGGAGCATGTGAAGGGCTTTTTTTGATTGTTTGACTTCCTCGGCGGCTTTTTCTCCTTTGATGGCGATTACCAGACCGCCTACCCTGGCTAGAGGCAGGGAAATTTCGAGGAGGACTGGGAGTTTTCCTACGGCGCGGGCGGTGACGACATCGTATTGTTCCCGGTGATGCTCACGATCCTGGCCGAGGGTTTCGGCGCGGTCGTTGATGATGGAGACATTGCTGAGGGAGAGTTCAGCGACGGCGAGGCGGAGGAAGTCTGCTTTTTTCCCGGTGGCTTCGAGGAGAGTGAAGTGGATTTCGGGCATGACGATGGCAAGGGGGATGCCGGGGAGGCCGCCGCCGGACCCGATATCGATGACGGTGCTGGCTTCTGCTGCTTTGAGATAGCCCATAAGGGTGATGCTGTCGAAGAGATGGCGCATCCACGCGGCATCGGGATCGGTGATTCGGGTGAGGTTGAAGGATTTGTTGGTGTTGAAGAGGAGGGCGAGGAAGAGGCCGAGTTTTTCGAGATCACCTTCGTCGAAGATGATGCCGAGTTTTTCTGTGGCCTGACGAAACTCATTCGTGGGGGTCAGGGGATTGACCTGGGAATCGAGAGTGGGGTGTTTTTCAGAGGGCGTGTTCATGTAATCAATTCTAAATAAGCGGGATCAAAGAAGCAGGTAAACCCCACTGGCAAGAGGACTTGTCAGTGCCACTCAATACGCGATCTGTAATGAAGGAGAATCATTGATCGTCCTCGGTGGTGAACTCGAAGGGGGGACGATTCATGGTTCGGTCGCGGCGGAGGGCGATGTTGAAGAGAACTCCCGCCATGAGCCAGGCGGTGAGGAGACTGGAGCCGCCGTAACTTACGAAGGGTAGGGTCATACCGGTGATGGGGAGGAGGCCGATGGTCATGCCGGTGTTGATGATCATCTGGGTAAACATAACGGCAATAAAGCCCACGGCGACGAGGCGCCCGAAGGGATCGCGACAGAGGATGGCGGTTAGTAGTCCGCCCAGGGCGAAGAGAGCGAACAAACCCCAGACGATAAGTGTGCCGATGAATCCCCAGCGGCAGGCGATGACGGCGAAGATCATGTCGTTGTGCTCTTCGGGGAGACGATTGCTCTGGATGAGGTCGCGGGCGAGGGAGGCGCCGGTTCCGGTGATTCCGCCTGCGCCGACGAGGGTCATGGCTTTGTGTCCCTGGTAGCCGATGTCGTTGATGTAACGATCATCGCCTTTGATCTGGTAGATGATGGCCTGGATTCGATCTTTTTGATGGGGCTGGAGAAAGGGATACATGGTCGGGGCGACGGCCAATCCCAGAGAAACAATGAGGACAATGTGCTTAAGGCGGGAGCCGGCGGCGAGCATCATGGCGAAGAAGGTGGGGAAGAAGAGGAGGGCGGTGCCGAGATCTGGTTCGGCGAGGATGAGAGTGACAGGAATGAAGGTGAGGATGAGCGGGATGAGCAGTCCCCGAAAGGAGCGGTGGTTGCTGCGATAGCGGAGGTAGGAGGCAAGGGCGAAGATGTAGGCGATTTTGGCGAGTTCGGAGGGTTGGAAGTCGGTGATGCCGAGGTTGATCCACCTTCTGGCTCCATTGCGAGGGTGAACGAGGAAGTCGGGGACGAGGGGGATGAGGACAAATATGAGGAGAATTATGACGAAGATAAGCAGGATTACGCTGAAGTGATGGATGATTCGGTATCGGGGGACAGCCGCAACTATTGCGGCGCAGAGACCGATGAAAAGGAAGACGGATTGCTTTGCCGCATAGCCCGGCTGAGTGGTGGCGATGGCAATGATGCCGATGAGGTTGAGACCGAGGGCTGCGAAAACACAGAGCCAGCCGGGGTTAAGCCAGCGGAGACGGGGGAGGTGAAGGACGCGGGCAGAGTCGTGGAGATCGGCGGCGGTATAGGAGGGAACGGAGTTCACGAGTCGCCTCCGGGGAGATATTCTTCATCCTGGAGGGCGTGGATGATCTGGTTGGCGACGGGGCCGGCGACGCGCCCGCCCGAGCCGCCGTATTCAACGATGACGGCAATAGCGTACATGGGAAGATTGGTGTCATCGGGACCGACGAGGCCTACGAACCAGGCGTGGTCGAGGTCTTTTATGGGCTGGTCAGTTTCATCAATGACGCCATCATGGTTTGAGTCGTATCCACGGAGGGGTGGGGCCTGGGCGGTTCCGGTTTTGGCCCAGACGGTGACCCTTTTGGCGTTTATGATGGGTTCGCGTTCATGGTCGTCGTAGGTGATGTGATTGCCGGTGCCGTGCAGTTCCATGACGGACTGGCGGAGGCCTTCAAGGGCTGCGGAGACGACGGAATCCGGGAGGTTGAGATTGGGCCGATTGGGGGGCGTGCGGAGATCGGGATCGGTGAGGAGCGTGGCATCTCGGATTACGCCGTGTCTGGCGAGAGTGGCATACGCATTGGCGGCCTGGAGGGGAGTCCAGGTTACGGCCGGACCTTGGCCGATTCCCGCAATGACGGTGGTGAAGTTGAGTTCACCCTGTTGAGAGAGAGTGGCGGCCTCTTCGGGGTCGGCGAGATGGCCAGCGGATTCTCCTACCCGGATAGTCTTCACTTTACCGGTGTCCTGGTTACGGGATTGCAGGGTGGCGCTGAGGCCGATGTTGAGGGGCTGACCGAGGCCGAATCCTCGCAGGCCATTCATAAGGGGCATCAGGCCGAGACGATCGGCAAGGGTGTAGAAAAAGATGTTGCAGGAGCGACCAATGGCTTCGCTGGCGAGGAGTGGGCCGTGGGTTTGCAGGCCGTATTTTTCGCGGTATATCCAACAGCGGGCGGCGGTGAGGAGATGGGGGTAGTAATGACCAATGCACTCGATGGGATTCGCCAGATTGTGGACCCCATTCTGGACGGCGATGCAGAGGACGAGGGGTTTGATGATGGAACCGGGAGGGTAGACGGCTTCGACGGGACGGTTGACCCAGGGGTTGGCGGCGGTGCGTTGGGTTTCAGTCATTGCGCGACCAGCCGCGCGAGTGGGGGTGGAGACGAGGGCGAGAATTTCTCCGGACTGGACTTCGATGACGACGGCGGCGGCATTGAGGGAGGTGCCGAGGGGGAGATCGCTGTGATGCCAGGGTTGGACGCGGGTGAGGCCAAATTCGGGGGAGAGTATGGCCTGGATGCGGGCCTGAAGATGGAAGTCGAGGGAGAGGTTTAGGTTTTTGCCGGGGATGGCGGGGATGCGTTTTATTTCACCGGAGTCTTTGCGCTCGATGATCATGCCGCGGGTTCCCCGGAGGTGATTTTCGAATGATCGTTCGAGGCCGAGGATGCCGACTTCATCGCCGTTGATTCGATAGCCACCAAGATCGACGAGACCTTCGGCATTTCGGAAGGGTCGCCGGGTGAGGTCTTCGGCTCTGGCTCCGGGGCGGACGGCACCGATGATGTGGTCGGCGACCCCGGTGAGTTTGATTATAAGGGGATTGTCGGTGCGGAGATCGCGGGGGAGTGAATGGCGGGGGAGAACGACTTCGACGCCATCCGGCCAGAGGTAGCGGCGTTGATGGACTTCCTTGATTTCGAGAAGTCCGGGGTATTCCCGAGCCAGTCGACGGAATTCAAACGCCTTCTCTTCCGGGAGGTTGCCGAGTATGACATGGGCGGATTCCTGTTCGAGAATGGGGAGGGGCTTGAAACTCTGGCCTGTTTGGTTACCGGATTCCCTGGCTTTTCGGGCGCGACGGCGTTGGTCATCCCAGACGACGGCGGCAAGAGATGCGACTTCGGAGCGGATGCGGTTTCGGTGTCTTTCGAGTTCTTCGCGGTCAACGCCGGCGGTGCGGCTGATTTCATTCCAGAAGCGTTCGAGTTGACTCTGGAATTGGGGAAGGTGGTTATTAATGGCCTGGTCGCGCTGATGGGGGGACATTTCATACCAGCGGGAAGGACCAACTTCATGACGAGCGAATTGACGGGCTTTTGTGCGGACCCAGTCGCCGGTGATGACTTCGTAGGCGACGGCGAGGTCGTATCCCGCACCGTCTCCGGCGATGATGCGATTTTTACGGTCGATGATACGGCCGCGAGTGGTGGGCAGGTATTTAACCGATCGGAGTTGGGCCTGGGCGACGGCGCGGCGCTCTGATCCTTCGACGATGGAGAGACGGACCATCTGGAGGAGAAAGACCGCGATGATGGCCGCGCCGGTGAGGGCGAGGATGAGGAGGCGGCGGGGGAAGGCGCCGAGTTTGGGGGATTTATTTTTCATACATGCGGATGATTTTGTGTCCATGGGTCAGGATGAATCCTGACCTACACATTGAAGAGGAAGTGCACGACATCGCCATCCTGGAGTTGGTATTGCTTGCCTTCGCTGCGGAGTTTCCCGGCTTCACGAATGGATTTTTCGGTTTTGTATTGCACGAGGTCATCGACATGGTAGCACTCGGCCCTGATGAAGCCGCGCTGGATGTCGGAGTGAATGACGCCCGCTCCTTCGGGGGCGGATGCGCCGAGGGGGATGGTCCAGGCCCGGACTTCTTTTTCGCCAGCGGTGTAGAAGGTGGTGAGGCCGAGGACGGTGTGGAGGGCGCGGGCGAGGGGGCCGATGGCGGGTTCGGAGAGGCCGAGGGATTCGAGCATTTCATCGCGATCGGCGGAATCGAGTTCGGCGAGTTCCGCTTCGAGTTTGACGCAGAGGGTGATGGCCTGGCTTTGAGAGGATTGGGCATTACTCGACAGGACAGCCGCGTGGGGGGAGTCGCCTTCGAGGTTGTTTTCGTCGATATTGGCGACGAAGAGGACGGGCTTGGCGGTGATGAAACCGTAACTGCGGAGGATGGTGGATTCCTGATCCGTCCAACCGCCCGAACAGCCCCGAATGGGGATTCCTTCTTCGAGCAGGGGGACGACTTTTTCGAGGAGGGCGAGGCGGTCTTTGGCATCTTTGTCGCCGGAGCGGGCGTGACGAACGGCTTTGTCTTTGGCGCTTTCGGCGACGACGAGGTCGGCGAGGATGAGTTCGGTATCGAGATTTTCGATGTCTCCCTGGGGATCAATGCCTTCATCGCCCGATCCATCATCGAAACAGCGGACGACCTGGCAGATGACATCCACCTGGCGGACATGTTCAAGGAAAGCATTGAGCTTCTTCGCCCCGCCGGAAGCCCCACCGACAGGTACGCCGGGGATATCCACGAGTTTGAGGGTGGCGGGGATGATTTTTTCGGGAGGGATCAGTTCGGCGAGAATGCCGAGGCGGGGATCGGGGATGTTGGCCACGCCGAGATTGGGTTTCTCGGAGAAGCCGGCGATCTGGAGGCCGGTCAAGGCGTTGAAGAGGGTGGTCTTGCCGGAGCCCGGCAAGCCGACGAGGCCGCATTCCATGGTGATTTCTCTGATTAAGGGGTAAAAAGGGGACAAAGACGAGATCGGAAGGGGATTGTAGTGGGTGAGCAGGGGTTGTCTCGTTCAATCTACGATTCGAGATGCACTTGCATTTTGGGTGGAGATGGTGCTATGATGTTTTTAGATAAGGGATGGCTCATGTCTTTACCAGACATCCCTGAAAAAAAGAGGATGACATCATGAATATTCACTCGCTGCGATCCCGATTGCATTTTGCAACTTGGACATTTATTTTCCTGGGGTTGGTGGGGGGATTCGGGGAACGCGGAGCGTGGGGAGATGAAGGACAGGAACGGGGGATTACCATTCGGAAATTGACGGCTGCGGAAAAAGCGATGGTGCGCCGACCGGGGCGGTTTAATGTGCCGGAGGTGGCGGCGAGTGTGGTGGGGGGAA
>CAZLXE010000069.1:0-12839 GCA_964563005.1 uncultured Isosphaeraceae bacterium | reverse complement strand
CCGGGGGCGGGGGGGGGGGGGGGGGGGGGGGGGGGGGGGGGGCGGCGGCCCGGGCCGGGCGCCGCGGCCAGGCCCGACCGCGCCCCCACCCCCCCCCCCCGCCCCCCCCCCAACCGCACACCCACACACCGCCTCACACACTATGTACAGGAAGAGTGGCTGCAATGGCGTCACCGTCACATTCGCCAACAACACAAAACCCAGATTCGACTCCGGCAACAAAGCCACCTGTGCCGCAAAACCATCGATGTTCCCCCCGTGCTCCACCACCCGCTGCCCCTTCCATTCTCTGAGCATCCAGCCCAGTCCATACCCCACCCCGTCTCCAATCTTGATCTGCTGCTTCCAGGTTTCCTCAAACCGCTCCGCACTGATCAATTGCGTCCCCCCGAATTCCCCCTTCGCCAGTTGAAATCGCACCCACTGCGCCATGTCCCGCACATTCGAATTTATCGCCCCCGCCGGAGCAATGGTGTCGATCACCCGCATCGGCAGATGCTTGAATTTTTCATCGTGTGCCCGCCAGTCATACCCCAACGCCAACCGCTCATCCTTCTGACTCACTCCCACCGAAGTATTCGAACTCCCCATCCCCAGCGGCTTGAATATCCGATCCGCAATCAACGCATCCCAGTCCGAATCCGCCGCCTTCCCCGCCGCCACCCCTGCCGCCAGATACATCACATTGTTGTAATGAAACTCCTCCCGAAATCCCGCCCACGGCTCTGCCTTCACCGCCGCCCGCAGAATCTCCTCTCTCGAAACCAGCCCCCCCGCCCAAAGTGGCCCCATTCGCGTAAATCCCGTCCGATGACATAGCAAATCCCGAATCGTCACCGCCGCCTTGGCATCTTCCGCCTCCACCGGCAACTCAAAATATGGCAGATACTCCGTCACCGGATCATCCCACCCCATCACCCCCTCATCCCCCAGCATCCCGATCATCGTCGCCGTAAACGCCTTCGAGGATGAACCAATCGCAAATAGCGTCTCCGGCGTCACCGGCTTCCCTTCCTCAACATTCGCCATCCCGAATCCCCGGGCCAGAATCACCTCATCGTCCTTCACCACCGCAATCGCCATCCCCGGAATATGAAACTCCAACCGCTTCGCCTCCAATCGCTCCACCAGTCCTTTCAGCCGCCGATCCAATTCCCCCAAGTTGTCCCGCTGGATTTCACCCGACCCCCGCCCCACTGGGATTGCCTCACCCCTTTCCGCCATCGACGCTCCGGAAGTGAAAATAGTGGCCAGCAATGTAAGAAACAAACGAGGGGAGCGATTCATAATTCATCTCCGAATGGGAGTGGGGTTTGAGGGGAAATCAATTTCAAGCCGTCAACAAAACACGCGGAAAATGCTGGCTTCGCCCCTCAACCCTCGGGCATGGTTGCCAGAATATCAATCATTCTTCTCGAGAGATGCTTCCCCATCACCCCTTAAAAGTGCCTCGGCCTCGGCCAGATGCTTCTGATTATCTTCGGAAAGTGCATTCTGAGAGTCCTTCATGATCCGCCGCAGAGTGGCCATGATTTCCTGCGCCTTGGCCTCCTGCCCCAGGCGAAAATGCGCCATTGCCATGAATGCCAGGTCGGCCGGAACCCCCTCATCATAAGTCTGGGTATAAAACGCATGCGACAAGGCGAAGGTTTCCAACGCTTCCTGATATAGCCCCAATCGATACCGCAGCACTCCCAGCGTATTGAGATACGCCCCTTCATCCGGCATCTCCTTCAGGCATCGTTCCACCGCCTCCCGGGCCGCCTCATAATCCACCGCATCAAGATCCGGCTCCATCGCAATCCGCCAGGCGATCCCCGCCAGCAACCGCACCCCTTTCGTCAGGTTCCGCCCCCCCTCAATTTCCGGAGCCAATTCCACCCCTTCCCGCGCGATGGGTAGCGCCGCCATGAACTCATTACGATCCCCCAGAATGCTGCACAACACCCGCACCGCCATGTACCGATGCTGAAGCCCCGGACTGTTGCTCCCGTGAAAAATATCCAGCGCTTCTCGGAGATACGCTTCGGCCAATTCAAGTTCCTCGTGTCGATAACGAAACATCCCGTATTCAGTAAGAATGCGGGCCAGAAGCACGCTATCTGCAGGCAAGGCCGCTCGCCAGGCCCGAACCGTTTCATTAACCAATTCCCCCAGCCCCGCATCGTTCCCCGCCAAACTCAGCATGTTGGCGAGAATATGGTTCAAAAGAGCAATCTGAAGATACTGGCGGGGAGCCAGCGCCTTGCGAATCCGAATCGATTCCCGCATCAACCCCTCCGCCTCCCCAAACTCCCCCCGATTCACCAGCACCTGCGCCAGTTGCGCCATCGTCTCGCTCGCCGCAAGCGTGTCCCCCTCGGGAAGTGCCCGCGTGATATCGAGCGATTCTCGAAACGCCTGCTCCGCCCCCGGCACATCCCCCTTCGTCATCAGCATGACTCCCAGACGATTCAGCGTCGTCCCCACATTAATATTGTCCTCCCCATATTGCTTCCGCCAGAGCGCCAGAGACTCCTGATACATTCGCTCCGCCGCCTCCAGTTCGCCCGAAGACTGCAATTGCAACGCCCGGCTGCTCAAAGTCGCCGCCACCGTCGCATGATCCTCCCCGAACAACTCCCGCGCCGTCGCCAATACCCCCTCCACATCCATTTCCTGATTTAACGCCTCCTCCGGATTGGTCGTAATAAACAGATCCTGCAGAAAATCGGCGATCCGCTGCGATCGCCGCGCCTCCTGCCTCGCCTCCACCAGCCCGAAAGTCGCCACCGAAAGTCCCACCACCAACGACGCCGTGATGAACAATCCCGCCGCCACTCCCAGGCGATGTCGTCGCACAAACTTGCGGCTCTTATAAAGCACGCTCGGCGGCCCCGCCAGCACCGGCTCCCCCTTCAAATGCCGCTCGATATCGCTTGTCAACTCACTGGTAGACTGATACCGCCGCGTCCGATCCTTCTCCATCGCCTTCATCACAATCCAGTCCAGATCCCCCCGCATTAACCGTCCCAGCGTCCCCGGCTCCGCATCGCGAAACCTTGAAATCGACTCCCCCGAGCCCGAGGTCGCCAGCGTCTCCATCCGCGTCGAGGGCTTGGGCGGCTCCACCTCCCGGATAATCCGCTGAATCTCCCCATACGATGCGCTCCGCAGCGTGTCCGCATCAAACGGCGTAGTCCCCGTCAACAACTCGTACAACAACACCCCCAGCGAATAAATATCCGACCGCGTGTCCACATCCAAGCCGCTGATCTCCGCCTGATCCGGGCTCATATACTCCGGCGTCCCGATCAACTGCCGGAATTCCGTAAACAGCGTCTTCTCCGTCAGCCGCCGACTCGTCGCCTTAGCAATCCCGAAATCGATCACCTTCGGCACCGGCCGCGCATCGTGCAGCGTCACCAGCACATTCGACGGCTTGATGTCCCGATGAATTATCCCCTTCTGATGCGCATGCTGAATCGCATGACACACCTGAATAAACAACTCCAGCCGGGCCCGCGTGGACAGTTTCATGTTGTCGCAGTATTCCGTGATGGAAATCCCCTTCACCAGTTCCATCACAAAATAAGGCCGCCCCGTATCCGTCGCCCCCGCATCCAGCACCCGCGCAATGTTCGGATGATCCATCAACGCCAGCGCCTGCCGCTCCGCCTCAAAACGGGCAATCACCTGCTTCGTATCCATCCCCAACTTGATGATCTTCAACGCCACCCGACGCTGCACCGGCTCCACCTGATCCGCCATATACACCGCCCCGAATCCACCCTCCCCGATCTTCTGCAGAATCTTATACGGCCCGATCCGCGTCCCCGGCCCCTCCGAAAGAATCCCCCGATTCACAATCGTTGGCGCAGAATCGCCCTTCCCGACATCAATCCCGGAGGAGAAATGCATGTTGACTGTTCCTCCGTTCGCATGCGTCAGCAGCGATTCCACCTCCGCCCGCAACTCCAGATCATCCCGACAATGATCCTCCAGAAAAGAAGCCCGCCCCGACGCCTCGATCTGACGCACCTCGTAAAAAAGTTCTTCAATCTGTTGAAATCGTTCCGCATTCATAGATGACACCTGAGCTTGGGAGTATTCCCACCATAATACGCGGCACATCCCCAAATCTTCCCTCATCGTCAGGTTTCTGAATCCTCCTCCCCCCGCGCCGCCTCCCGCCCCAACCACGCCTTCGCAAACGCCCAATCCCGCTCTACGGTCGCAATAGACACCTCCAGCGAGGCCGCAACCTCATCCATCTTCAGCCCCCACACTACCCGCAACTTCACCACATCCGCCTTCCGCGAATCCAGCCCATCCAGCCGCTCCAGCGCCGAAACCAGAGTCTCCACCCCGATTGTCGTATCCCCTCTCGAATCGCTTTCCACCTCTCCCGGATGATCCAGCATCAGCGTCACCTTCCGCCGGTCCCCTCCCCGCTTCACCGCCCCTCGACTCCGCTGATAATCCGTCAAAACCCGCAACATCACCTTCGTCGTAATGGCAAAAAAATGACCCCGATTGTCATACCGGTTCCGCTGCTTGATCAACTTCATAAACGACTCATTCACCAGCCCCGCCGGCTCCAGCGTCACCCCCGGCAGCCCCGCCCCCATTCGCTCCGTCATGTGCCGGCTCGCCACCCGCTGCAGATCCTCATACACCGCCTCCATCAACGCATCCATCGCCCCCGGCTCACCCGCATCCACTTCCCGCAGCATCCGCGTAATATCAGGTGAAGAAGACATAAACCATTTCCAGCAAAAAACCACTCTGACCATCCGCATCCCCATCATATCCCCATTACCGGGAAAGTATCACCGCATTTCAACCCACCCGAGAATTGCTGAAAAACCAATCAAAAAAATGGCCCGCGGCGAGGAGAACCGCCGCGGGCGTTCTGAAACCGGTCGGCTCCGGGCAGGAGCCATCCATGCGGGGTATCACGGTGGCTCTGGGGGGGGAAAGCATGACCGCCCGAAGCGCGACGCGGACAATCGAGTACAGGATGCAGATTCATTCAGGGCATGACAGGGTGTTCCTGAGAGATCGGAGTCGTTTTCATTGAATTGTTCGATTCAGATTGTTCCGTGGATTCAAGTCGGTCCTTCGTGTCCTCGATGTCATCCTCGATCCAGCCCAGCCACACCGGAGCCATGATCAGCAGCATGTAGCAGAACAGAATAAACGCAGCGATGAGCACCATCTGGATTTCAAAATACATGAGCGACAGCCCCAGCGCCAGCATCCCCACACAGAACAGAATCGAAAAACCGATGATCCCCTCCCGCCTCAGAATATAAGAACTCTTCGGATCCCGATATGCATCCGAGGGCTCCACCCGCACCGCCACCGGTTGAAAACGCGGCTTCTCCGAGACCGAATCCGTTTCCGCTGCCGCACCCTCCGCCGCCGATTCCAGCAGCGTCTCCGTCCGCCGTTCAATAATCCGGGCAAACCAGTACCCCGCCGCCGACACCACCGTCACCGCTCCCGGAATCACCGCAAAGGGAAAAAAGACCGCAAAGGTCACCGCCGTCGCCACCCCGGATCCCACGCACACCCACCCCACCCAGGTCGCACTCTCCCGTGCGGCAAAATGAAGAAAACCCTCCCGGCTTGAATCCTGTCGGTCACCATCCAAAACTGTTTCGTCTGTCCGTGCTGTGTCAACCATTGAAAGCCCTCCTGCGCCCGTCGTGTTTGACGAACATGGGAAAATCAAAACAAGGAATAACCGGCGCTCAGCCGGGAATACGGCACGCAAAATCGGATGCGAACAATCCGACCACTTTCATCTTTTTCATTTCCCCTCTCCTTATTAATGCCACAAACTTTGAGGATGGCTACTTAAAAACAAAAATAATTGATACTTTTATTCCTCCAATCAGACAAAAACCCTCGAAACCGCGCGTTCCCTGCCGAAAAAACCGTTACAAGGGGAACAAATGGCCCTTATTCCCCTCAATTTTTCGCCCCACGCCTCCCACACACTCCCCCCCGAAGTCGCCGATTTCCTCCGCGATGCCGATTCCCGCATCGACCAATTCACCGAACAAACCCGCTCCAACCCCCACCCCGCCTTCGTCCAGAGCGACTTCCCCCTCGTCTATACCGCCCTCGCCACCCTCCGCGAACAAACCTCCCACTGCTCCCCTCCCGGCGATCTCTTCTGCGAATGGGGCAGCGGTTTCGGCGTCGTCGCCATGCTCGCCGCCATGCTCGGCTATGAATCGCACGGCATAGAAATCGAACCCCTCCTCGTCGAAGAATCCCAAAATCTCGCCGACGATTACGACCTCTCCGTCCAATTCGTCTGCGGCACCCTCATCCCCCCCGGTGCCGATTCCCTCACCGATGCCCCCACCGATTTCGCCGTCCTCGCCCCCGGCGGCCAAAACGCCTACGCCGAACTCGGCCTCGACCTCGACGACTTCGACCTCATCTTCGCCTTCCCCTGGCCCGGCGAAGAACAAACCCTCAACAAAATCTTCCACCACCACGCCGCCCCCGGCGCCCTCCTCCTCACCTACCACGGCCTCGACGATCTGAAACTACAAAGAAAAGAATAAACCAATTCCCCCCCCTCCCGGGGGATGGGGGAGGGCTGGGGCAATCGCATTCTCCACCTTTCCGGTGCCACTGCCTGGAGCAGAGCGGAAGGCAGTGCAGGAGTCCGTAGGCATCCGACACAACCACCCCCCGGCATCAGGTCGTGGTGCCGAATTCAGGGAGAATGCGATTGCCCTGATGATTCCCCCTTCCCCGTCATTCCCGGCAGGTGGAAACGAGAATCCAATCCATCCCACCCACAAAACCGACTACTGAAAACTGACAACTGAAAACTCTCTCCCCCCTTCTCTGCTATCCTGACCAAAACCACCCAAAACCTCCCCCCCAGGATCCTCCCCCATGTCCATCCTCATCAACGGCAACACCCGCGTCATCTGCCAGGGCATCACCGGTGCCGCCGGCGCCTTCCACACCAAAGGATGCCTCGACTACGGCACAAAAATGGTCGGCGGCGTCACCCCCGGCAAAGGCGGCCAACGCGACGAAAACAACCTCCCCATCTTCAATACCGTCGCCGATGCCGTCATCCAGGCCCAACCCGACGCCACCATGATCTTCGTCCCCCCGCCCTTCGCCGCCGACTCCATCCTCGAAGCCGCCGCCGCCGGCATCCCCGTCATCTGCGCCATCACCGAAGGCATCCCCGTCCAGGACATGATCCGCGTCAAAGCCGCCCTCCTCGAATATCCCCACTCCAACCTCATCGGCCCCAACTGCCCCGGCGTCATCACTCCCGGCAAAAAGAAAAGTGGTGAAGGCGCAGATGCCAAATTCTCCGGGGGTTGCAAAATCGGCATCATGCCCGGCTACATCCACACCCACCGCGATGACGCCCCCACCGGCAAAGCCGTCGGCATCATCAGCCGCTCCGGTACCCTCACCTACGAAGCCGTCTGGCAAACCTCCCAGCAGGGCCTCGGCCAGTCCACCTGCATCGGCATCGGCGGCGACCCCGTCAAAGGCCTCAACTTCATCGAACTCCTCGACCTCTTCAATAACGATCCCGAAACCGACGGCGTCGTCATGATCGGCGAAATCGGCGGCTCCGACGAAACCGAAGCCGGCGCTTGGATCAAACGCAACATGCAAAAACCCGTCGTCGCCTTCATCGCCGGCAAAACCGCCCCCCCCGGCAAACGCATGGGCCACGCCGGCGCCATCATCGGCGGCGCCGACGACACCGCCCAGGCCAAAATGGATTCCCTCCAAAAAAACGGCATAACCGTAGCCGAAAGCCCCGCCCACCTCGGCAAAGAAATGGCCAAAGCCCTAAACCTCCAATCCCCCGTAGCGGTCTGAGATTAATCCCCTCCCCCTCTGGGGGAGGGTTAGGGAGGGGGGCCTCCCGGGGCTGGGGAGAGGGCCAGGTCGGAGATCCGCCTGGGCGGGGTGAGGGTGCATGGTTCCCCGTCATACCCGCGATTAACCGTAATACCCGCGATTAACCGTCATACCCGCGCAGGCGGGTATCCAGCCGAGGTAAATGAGGATTCCATCCAGACCTCAGCCCCAACCCCACTCCCCGAAGAAGCAACCACAACTCAAAAAACCACTGGTTGAAGAAGGCCGAACCGCACCCTGTTGCCGTGATGAATTAGCGACCCCATAGAAGATATAGCGGTCCGCATTTCCTAACTTTATCCACATTCCCCACCCCCATTGCTCAATGGAATTCCTGTCTCTACAATGAATTACGCGGCACGAAAAACCGCGGGTTCGAACCTCAATGCCGAGGTGACGAACAAGGAGACTGGCAATGAAAACCCTGAAGTTGGTGAACAAACACCCGATGCGGAGTGCTGTCCCTCATCGCTCTTTTTTTGTTTTTCTCCTGATAACAGTACTGCTCACCTCACCTGATGCCCGCGCAGGCGTTATCAATGTCCCCGGCAGCATCGCTTCCATTCAACAAGCCATCAATGCTTCCGCAGATGGTGATGTCATCGTCGTCGCCCCCGGCACCTATTCCGAAACCCTCAACTTCAACAACCGGGCGATCCACCTCCAGAGCACCAACCCCGCCGACCCCCTCATCGTCGCCGCCACTATCATCGACGGCACAAACCAGAATGCCAGCGTCATCACCTTCAACAGTGGAGAAGGGATCAATTCCGTCCTCGCCGGATTCACCATAACCGGCGGCAATCATCCTCAGGGCGGAGGAATGCTCTGCCAAGCCAGCAGTCCCCTCATCATCAATTGCGTCTTTACCGGCAACACCGCAGACCAGGGTGGCGCCGCCTACATCCTCTCCGGCCACCCCCAGATTTCCAACTGCACCTTTACCACAAACACCGCCATCGATGGCGCCGGAATCGCCAACCTCAACAGCCAACCCATCATCAATAACTGCCAGTTCACCGGTAATCTGGCCTCCGACAATGGGGGTGGAATCCACAATTCCCTGGGTAGCCGACCATTCGTCTCAGAATCAACCTTTGCCGACAACAACGCCACCATAAATGGAGGAGGAATCTACAGCACTTCCAGCAGCAATTGGCGCGTCGATGCCTGCACCTTCAACAGAAACACCGCCGGACAGGGCGGAGGAATGTACAGCGAATCAGGAAACACCCCATCGACCACCCACTGCCTCTTCATCGGGAACAGCGCCGGAGCCGGCGGCGCCCTTTTCTCCCAGAACAGCAACCCCATTGTTTTCAACTGTACTTTTCAGGGCAATCAGGCAAATGCCAAAGGAGGCGCCATCGCCGGCGTACTCTCCCTTTCCCAGATCAACGGAAGCACCTTCAGCGGAAACACCTCCGGTGCCAAAGGGGGCGCCATCGCTTCGTTTATCAGCAACTTGACCATATCAAACTGCACCGTGACCGCAAATGTGGCTCCGCTCGGCGGGGGATTACAAATTGAATCCAGCAACTTGACACTCAACAACAGCATCCTCTGGGGCAACTCCACAGATCAGATCGACATCACCCTCCCCTTTACCACCAACATCAACTACTGCAACATCCAGGGCGGAGCCGCCGGAACCGGCAACATTGATGCCGATCCCCTCTTCATCAGAAATCCCAGCCCCGGCCCCGACGCCCTCTGGGGTACTCCGGACGACGATTTCGGCAACCTCCACCTCCAACTAAATGCTCCATCCCTCGACACCGGAAACAATGCCACCATCCCCATCGACAGTCAGGACCTCGATAACGACGGCAACACCTCTGAACCATTCCCCCTCGACCTCGATGCCAATCCCCGAAACCTCGGCTTCCGAGTAGACATGGGCGCCTACGAAAATCAAACCGACCCCTGCCCCTGCACATCCGGCTGCCCCATCAACAACATCACCCAGAGCACCGGCTCAAACTGTATCCAGAAAATATTAGATGCCGCCACCCTCGGCGACGAAATCACCATCCAGCCGGGTCTCTACAACGAAACCCTCAATTTCCACGGCAAAGCCATCTCCCTCCGCAGCACCAACCCCGACAACCCCGCTGCCACCATCATCGATGCCACCGGCTTGGGACTGGTCAGCGTCGTAAACTTCATCAAGAACGAAGGACCAAACACCGTACTCAATGGCTTTACCCTCTCCGGAGGTACGGGAACCCTCTGCTCCACCGATGCCACCTGCGGCGGGGGCGTCCTCATCCAATTAAGCAGCCCCAGCATTACCAAACCAACCCTTAACAATCTCAACCCTGACAACGGCATTCTGATCAATAGTGAAACCATCAACGGCCCGACTATCAAAAACTGCATCATCACCCACAACTCCGCCACCTTCGGAGGTGGCTTCTATATCAACCAGCGTAATCCCCTCCTCCAGAACTGCACGATCAGCAAAAATCAAGCCCGAGTCCTCTCCAACCTCAACGCCCCTCCTAACTCAGGATCGTCTGTTCACACCGCCCTCCCCAATTTCAACATCGCCAACGCCCTCGGCGGGGGAATGTTCAACAGCGCCGCCAACCCTCTCATCGTGAATTGCTCCATCAATGGAAACCAGTCCACCCACTCCGGCGGCGGCATGGTCAATACCAACCAGAGCAATCCTCACCTCATCAACTGCCTCATGGTTGGGAATACCGCCGTTCGCTACGGCGGCGCCATGGACAACCTCAGCAACGCAAACCCCCTCCTCTCCTCTTGCTCCTTCAGTGGCAACCTCGCGGGTCTGCAGGGCGGTTGGATCAGAAACACCG
Organism: uncultured Isosphaeraceae bacterium; assembly: GCA_964563005.1. GTDB lineage: Bacteria > Planctomycetota > Phycisphaerae > Phycisphaerales > SM1A02 > CAZLXE01. The sequence goes on along the minus strand of CAZLXE010000069.1, from coordinate 2,106 downwards.
ACAGCCATCCCCTCGTGCGAAATTGCATCGTCTGGGGAAATTCGCCCGATTCCACCGCCGGAAACACCACCCCCACCGTCACCTTCTCCAATCTCGAATGGCCCCTCGGCGTCTTCCCCGGCATCGGCAATCTCAACGCCGACCCCCTCTTCTCTCTCAACCCCGATCCCGGTCCCGATGCCCTCTGGGGAACCTCGGATGATAACTACGGCGACCTCCAACTCCTCCCCGCCTCCCCCTCCATCGATGCCGGCAGCAATTCCTTCCTCCCTCCGGACACCCCCGACCTCGATAACGACGGCAACACCACCGAATCCCTCCCCCTCGACCATCTTGCCCTCCCCCGCACCGGCGGCTTCCGCGTCGATATGGGGCCGCACGAATTCCACACCTGCCCGGGCGACCTCAACCTCGATGGCTTCGTCAATGCCGTCGATCTCACTTTCCTCCTCGCCTGCTTCAATCAGCCCCTCCTCAACTGCCCCAACCCCGGGGCCGACCTCAACAACGATGGTCTGATCGATCAGGCCGATCTCACCATCCTCCTCGATTCCCTCGACACCTCCTGCTGAATTATCGGCGGCAGACTCTCCCGCACATCTTCACCAGTGTGAATGCGCCTCTCCCGCAGAGCATGCGCAACCCCCAAAGCCCATACCCAAAATCCATTTTCCCTCTCCTTCTCCTTGGTTTCATGCCATCTGGGTGTAATTGTTGAATATCCGGAAGGGTATTTCCCCCCGAACCACAGGAGAAGAGCAGAGATGAATCACAAAATCGCAGCCATCATCATGACCACCGTCCTCGCTGGCCACTCCGCCTCCGCCGGCATCATCAATGTCTCCTGGGAACAGCAACCCACCCTCAACGCCCCTCAGGTCTTCAACCTCTACGCCAATGTCACCGCAGATGTCCGAATCACCAATGCCGACCTGGGCAACACCAACATCAACGAACTCCCCGGCGGCATAAACAACGGCCTCTATTCCACCAGCAACCCCCTCTCGCTCCCCAGTGCCTTCACCCCCAAACTCGGAAACGAGTCCATATTCATCCTTCGCCAACCCGCCATCACCTTCTCCGGCACCGGCAGCCATCTCGACGCCTCCTGGATGTTTGCCGCCGGAGCCACCCCCGAAATCAACCCCCTCGGCGGACACCGCATCCTCCTCGGCGCCTTCCAGGTCAACCCCGGCACCACCCTCGGCGGCCCCAACGGCGGACCCTCCAATAACACCCAGAGCCGTATCTTTCTCGGATGGGCCGTGGGCACCAATGGGTTTGGCGGCGTATTCGACATCCCCACCATCACCGCCATCCCCGCCCCCTCCCCCCTCGCCGCCTTAGCCCTCGCCACCCTCACCACCAGAAAAAGAAAAAGAAAACCCTGATCCCCCCCGTCATATCCACGCAGCACGCATAGGTCAGAATTCCATACTGTCAATCCCCCCAGACTTGCCCTCACACCGGCAGGGACAAGCATCCACCTTCAGGTAGAGTGACCAACCGACCGAATACCCAATATGTTCCCCCATGCCCGGGGCCACCTGAACCATCAACTGCAGAATCAATCAAAATTCAGCCACTTGTGTCGGATTTCACCACAACTATACTCAACCCCGGTCTCATCCCTATCATCAACCGGGTACCACCTCATGGAATCACATCGTCTGAAGGTCACATCCGCCTCGATTGCCCACGGCCGCCTGCAACTACGGCAGTGCGGCAAGGATTTCTTCCCCCCGCAGTCCTTCGGAAGCCCCTCCCGTGCAGATGGAGTGGGTAAAACCATCACCCTGCATGCTGTCGGCTTGGAGGAACCGGTGAAAACCGATCTCCCCACCGACCTCACCGGTCGCCCTCGCTGGTTTTTCCGGGACAGATCATGGCTGAAACGATTTCTGTCTGTGCATGATCTGGCTGTAGATAAAACCTTATTTACAACCACCGCATAATTAGATACGCGGTACTCCACATGATTCAAGGTATTCAGCGGTTGCATTGAGGCGGTGGCAATCCCGAGTAGGATCTGAAGTGTCACCCATAGGTACCCAAATGATCATTCCTTCTCGGGCGCGAGTGAGAAGAACTCGGTATTTATTGAGA
>CAZLXE010000068.1:0-12858 GCA_964563005.1 uncultured Isosphaeraceae bacterium | reverse complement strand
CCTCCGGCCGCATTCGCCCCACCACCCTCGGCACGAACGGATACGCCTCGTGCACCGCCCGCATCTCCTTCAGCGTCACCGCGTTCATCCTTTGTAACTCATCTTCCAGCGATCGGTATTCCCCCTGGTAGGTCAGCACCTGTCCCAATCGCCGCATGCGCCCCGCCGGCAGTTCGCCGTGCAGCGTCGCCGCGGTGAGCACCTTGTTCCGCACCCGCACCAGATCATCTTCCGTAATCGTGTCAATCACCCCCGCCATTTCCTCCCGCACCTTTTTTTCCACTTCCGCCGCCTTCCGGGGGTCGCACGCGGCGTACACCAGATACTCCCCCTGCCCATCCCGCCCATCGTGCTGCACCACCGCCTCTTCCGCCAACCCCGGATCCACCAGCGCCCAATACAGCCGCGAACCCTCGCTGTCCCCCAGCACCGCCGCCAGCATTCCCGCCGCGTATCTTTGCTCATCCGTCACCCCGGGCGCGGGAGCGATCATCAATAAATAGTGCTGATGGACGGTCTCCCGCTCCAGAGTGAACTCGCGAACTTCCCCCAGTGCATCCGGATACGCCCGCACCGCATTCGTCGTGTTCCAATTCCCGCACCCGGCTCTAAGTTGCTCCACCATCCCCTCAAAATCAATCTTCCCCGCCAGGGCCACCACCGTGTTGTCTGCCGAGTATCGATGATCGAAATAACTCTTCATCGCCTCCCGCTGCATATTCGCCACTGTGTCATTCGTCCCCAACACCCGATGCCCCAGCGGATGCGCCCCGTAATACTCCTCCATCGCCCGCTCATACAAAACCCAGAAGGGATTATCCGCATACATCGCGATTTCCTCCAGAATCACGCTCTTCTCATCATCAAAATCCTCCACCCGAATCGACGGCCGCATGATGTCCGCCAGAATCTCCGTCGCCGCCCCCAATTGCTCCGGCAGAGCGTGCGCATGAAACGCCGTCATCTCGCTCGTAGTGAACGCATTATGCTCCGCCCCCAGATCGTCGAAACCCTTGTCCACATCCGCCGCCCGCCGCGTTTCCGTCCCCTTGAACATCATATGCTCGAGAAAATGGCTCACCCCCATCACCTCGGATGCCTCATCCCGCGCCCCGGTCTTCACAAAAAAACCGATCGCCGCCGAATGCGCGGAATCATCCACTTCCGCCGCGATGGTCAAGCCGTTTTCCAGCACCGTTTGTTTATATTCGATGGTCATATGGGCACTATACCGTTGGAGCCGGATACTTCGGCGATTCCCCCTCCAACACCCGATGGATGTCGCGCACCACCCAACTCATGTTCTCCATCGCCGTGTTGGTGCGGGCGGCCAGATGAGGAGAGAGCGAAGCATTGGCCAGGGGAATCAGCGGCGAATCGGCGGGGAACGGCTCGGGGTCGTGCACATCCAGCATCGCCCGCGCCGCCGGATGGCTCCGCAGAAAATCCGCCAACGCCCCGTGATCCACAACAAACCCCCGGCTGGTATTGAGAAAAAGTACCCCGTCTTTCATCAGATTCAGCCGCGACCCGTTCACAAAATGCCGATTCGCCGGCCGACTGTCAATATGAATCGTAATGATGTCCGACCCCCGGAATAATTCCTCCGCAGAAACGGGCGATGCCCCGGCCCGTAAATCCTCCGGAATTTCGAGTAAATCGTGATACATCACCTGCATCCCGATCGCCCCCGCCACCGCCGCCACCCGCGACCCGATCCGCCCGAACCCCAGAATCCCCAGCGTATGCTCGCACATCTGCCGCTCCGCAAAAATCGTCTGCCGCAGCGCCGCCCATTCCTCCATTTCCACCGCTCGATCAAGGGTGATGCGCGGGCGAAGTGCATCCGCCAGCAAACACACCACAAACTCCACCACCGCCTGCGTGTTTGCATCCGGCGTATGCACCACGGGAATCCCCCTCGCCCGGCACGCCGGCAGATCAATATTCTCCAGCGCCACTCCCGCTCGACCGATCACCCGCAGATTCGCCGCCCGATCCAAAAATTCCTCATTCACCATCGTATAAGTCCGCACAATCAGGGCATCGCACGATTCCAGATGAGAATAAAACTCCGGATTATCGTATCTGCATTCAATCACCCGGCACCGCTCCGCCAGCCACCGCTTCGGAACCTCGGAGAGATGTTCACTGATGAGGACGACGGGAGGATGGTTTTCTGAGGACATTCGCAATGCTCCAAACCCGGTTCTCCAGAGATCATATCGTGGGGATGGATTGTGAATAGAAAATATCTGAAAAATATGATTGACACCACCCGCCCCACTTCGTTATCGTGGTGCCATCGCTCCTGTGGGGATGCGATAGTTTTCGATTGATCTCTAATTAACCAAGGGAGCACAGCATGAACAAGGGCGAACTGATTGAAGCAGTGGCGGCGGAACTGGGTGGATCAAAAACGGCAGCACAGGAAGCCGTGAACGCAGTGGTGGAATGCATCACCAAAGGCGTGAAAACCGATGAAGCCGTGAGCATCAGTGGATTCGGCACCTTCTCCCGGCGGGAACGCAAAGCCCGGATGGGTCGCAATCCCTCCACCGGCGCCCCCTTGGAAATCAAGGCCTCCACCACCGTGGGCTTCAAGCCGAGCCAGGCCTTGAAGGATTCGATGGTGCAAACTCCCGTGGCCGTCTGAACTGAGTCCGGAAATTGAGTATTCAGGGGGCTTCCAGTGGAAATCGCTTCACCAGATGATGTTGCGCGCCCTCCGGATCCAGCGTACTCCGCATAAGGTGCAGTGAATCAACTGTGAACGCGGGAATACTGATTTCCATGCTCGATTGATCCAAATCGGGCAACAACTGCGGCGGAGCAAAGCGGCAAAGTGTGAAATGCGGCAGAAAGCGACTCCGCCTCGTCTGCCGTGAAAATTTGTTCGCGTGCCGTCGATGAAGTTCCAACAACCGCTTTGGAGCATCAGATTCCACCGCAATAATGCGAATAGACCCGCGGCCGGGAATGGTGATCAATTTGAGCGGCTGGAGCGGAAAAGGACTGATGCCCTTCGAGGCCCTCTTGGCTATCGTAATCGTGCGCTCGAGTTCATCCGGCGAGGTCGCTCCTATGAACTGCAGCGTCAGGTGAATCTGCTCCAGAGGCACGGCCCGATATTCGGGAACATCCAGTTTCTCCAGAGCGTCAACAAACTGCTGGGCCACTTCAGGAGGCGGAAAACAGGCCACAAACAACCGGAGGGTTTTGACGGGAGTGGACATGGCCGTATTGTAAGAGCATTGCTCAGGAATACACGAATCATGCAGACAGAATATCACTATGGTCCCCCGCCCGATGACGCCGCTCTGACTCGACTCATGGAGATTCTGGGCCGGTGTTTCAACACCTCCCGGGAGCAGGAGAAGCAGTATGTCGAAAAGGCGGGGCGCGAAACCATTCGCATGCTGGCCTGGGGAGAAACCATCGTGGGCGGACTGTCCCTGCATGCAATGGGACAGTTTTTCGGGGGAAAGAGTGTACCCATGGCGGGGATTGCCCTTGTGGGGATCGATCCCGCCCACCGGGGCCACGGCAGCGGAACCATCATGATGCAGGAGACGATCAGGGAGATTCATGCGTCGGGAGTCGCCTTGTCAGCGCTTTATCCCGCCACCTTGCCCCTCTATCGAAGGGTGGGGTATGAGCAGGCGGGGATGCATCACGAGATAAAGATTTCCCTGGCCGGGCGATCGCTCGGAGACCGGACATTGTCAATTCGGGAAGTCGAAGAAGACGACTGGCCCGCCATCAAATCCCTCTATCAAGCCAAGGCCGTGCATTACGATGGCCATCTCGACCGCAACGAATTCCTCTGGAAGCGCATCCGGGCTCGGCGGGAACTCGTGGCGAAAGGATACGCCGCCTTTCGCGATGGCGTTATGGAGGGTTATGTTTTTCTCATGCAAAAAGAAGAGAAGGGATTCCGATATTCCCTGCGCGCCTCAGACTTGGTCGCCTCCACCCCCGCGGCTGCCCGGCGACTCCTCGCCCTCATCGCGGATCACGGTTCACTGGCCGCCACCGCCACCTGGTCCACCTTTCCCAGTGATCCCGTCATCACCCACCTCCCCGAAGTGGGCTTCACCCTGAACACCGAAGACCCCTGGATGCTCCGCATCGTCAATGTCAAAAAAGCCCTCGAACAACGCGGCTACCCCCATTCCCCCGACACCGAACTCCACCTCAAACTCACCGACGACCTCATCAAAGAAAACCACGGCCCCTGGCTGCTCCGCATCGAAAATGGAGTAGGGCAGGCCGAGCCGGGCGGCCGGGGCGAACTGGCTCTGGATATCCGAGGGCTGGCCTCACTCTATTCCGGCTTCCATACCCCAAGAGAAGTCGCTCTATCGGGACTGGGAGAAGGATCGCCGGAGGTATTGGATCGCGCGGAGCCCATATTCCAAGGATCAAACGGCGGCCCCTGCATGGTGGATGGGTTTTAGGCAAGAATCGCTCTACGCGTACGAATGCAGCCCTGATATCGTGAAGTTGATGATGATCCAGTTAAACAGCATCACCGCGCAACCGATCACCGCCAGAAACGCCGTCCACAGTCCCTTGTCCTTCACCTTGATCCGCGTATGCACCAGCACGGCAAAGATGAGAAATGTATTCAATGCAAAGACTTCCTTGGGATCCCATCCCCAGGGCCGACCCCACGAATGATCCGCCCAGATCGCCCCCATCACAATCCCCGTCCACAGCAGAACAAACGAGAGTTCCATCAGAATCATCGTCACTCCATCCAGCACCTGACCAAACGATGTTTTCTCCCCTTCCAGGAATGAACCGCCGGTAGGCCGCGTCATGATCACCGAACCCGCCCCCCCCACCCGGGCAAAGTGTGTGGTCCTGCCTTCAATATCGCGAAGCCAGAGCGAAGTACGGTAAATCAGGTACAGCCCGGCGGAAATCGCCGCCATAAATATAAGACAATAGGAAAAAATGATGACATTCGTGTGAATATACAACCACACATCGTTCAGCACCGGCATCATGTTTCCGATCCCCGCGCTGAGCGTGAGCGGCAGAAAATGCACCGCCATCAGCGCCGTCATCGAAGCCATCGCGCTCCCCAGAGCCACCAGCCCCCGCACCGGCATCTTGCGCACAAACGGCTCCAGCAACACCGCAAAACATCCTCCGAACCACGCCGCCGTCGTCACCGCCTCAAACATATTCGAGTTCGGCCACCGCCCCGCCACATACCACCGCAACCCAACCGCAAAGGTATGAAATCCGAACGCAATCAGAAAAACCGACATCCCCAGCCAATGCGATGCCTTCCAGTGAAACACAATATGGAAAATAAGGAAGATGGCGCTGAGGGCGTAAATCAACCATACCCAGGTCATGTTGCTATTTTTAAAATACCAACGCTCCCACTCCAGACGATTGGTTGCGGGATACAGTTCCGGATTCACCGATCCCAGAGCATTCGCCAGAGACACCGCCGCCGCATTCACCTGCTCCGGATCATGATTCGACCAACCCTGCGTCAATTCATTCCACGCCTGCAGCGCCGCCTGTTCGCTCGCCGCATTCGCCCCCCCCATCGACGAAGCATTCGCCAGTTCATCCATGGTACGCCACGGCTGATCCTCGGCCTTTGCTTCCGAGCCGACGCCCACCGGGGGTACCGATTTGAGAATATTTCCCAACACCATAGGATTGCTCAGGGTCATGGCGCTCTCAATGGCTTCCACCTTCTTCGCCGTACGCACCAGGTCTGAACTCCACTTGGCCAGCAGAACCCGAACCGGCTGAAGACTCATCAGATTGGGCGCGATCAGACCACTCTTAATAATCCGCCCCCGGGCATCCGCGGGAATATCGCCCGACTGATACAACCCGTCCGCGATCTGCACCCGCATCAGTTTCATCTTAATATAAATCAGTGGCTCGTTCTCGTAATGATCCGGATGCAGCATCAGGTCGAGATAGGTAAAAACCGGGGACTGATCGTTGATCAGCCGCCCCCCGCTGATTTCCTGCATGATCGAACGGGCAAACGACTCAAACGACTTCACCCGACCACTGGTATGCACGGCAATCGTTTCCAGCGGCGCCAGATCGACCCCCGCCTTAAATTTGTCCGCCGCCACCGGAGAATGCGCGGGCTGAGTCGCGGGTTGCGAAGTCTGACCCCCGGAATTCATCGTCAGTAGGGCTGCGACGACAAAGAAAACGACAATAAGAAAGTGATTTAATCGGTTCATGACATGTCCTCCGCTCCGGCTCCAACCGGCTCGTGAGTTTCCGGGGGGGGAGAGCACTCCGCAATCGGCTCATCCGGTTCGTGGGTCGCCTCCAACGCCCCGGCTGCGGCAACACGGGAATACACCTCCTGCTGTCGCTTCCGCTTGAGATAGGGCTTGAAGTAAAAAGCATAGATCATGCCGAACACCGCAATGCAGCACCCCGCCAGTTGCACCACCACCCCGTTTCGATTCCCCACCCCCAGCACCGTGTAATTCAGACCTGCCGAAGAAAATCCCGCCGAATTAAACGGCGGATCCCACTGCGCCTGATAAAACCAGAATCCCTTGTATTCCGTCGGCTCATTCACCGAAACCTCCCGGTGTTCTCCCCACCCTTCCGAACCACTTTGCCCCTCCTCAAATCGCACAATACTCGTCCAGTTACGAATACTCGAAGTCTGACCGCTGAACCCGCCCACATGCGTGGCAATGCGAAAATCATCCAACGCCACCGGAGCCGGCAACGGAACCCGGCGACGGGAAAATATCATCTCCAGGTTCGTGCCGTCTTTCAAAGTCACCATGGTCGGTTGATACGAGTACCGTAACAGGGCTTCATCCTCGGTATCAAACGGATATTCATGATAATCAAGCCAGACCGATTCCCCCGAAGCAGTGCCCGGAATCTGCACTTGAATCATCGATGCCATACGACGCATATTCCGATCCCGCTGATTGCGAGGCACAATCTGCGGCTTCAATACCGTCTGCGCCCGGGGTATGTAATCCAGAACCGTCAGATTCATCCCTGCCATCAATTCGATCTGCCCCTGCGCCCCAACGCCCAACGGCGTAATCTGCGCCTCGCCCGTTTCCGTACCGAAGGTCCGGATGAGCCGCAGTGTGGATGGCTCCGGCCCGGCCGCAATCGTCACCGGCGCTGGATATTTCCCCGGCCCATACACCATCTCGATCCCCTCGTCGATGATGTTTGATTGTTGGTGCCCGTTCGTCATCCCCCCTGATGTATTCTCATCGGGAACATCACGCGACAACCCGGGCGTATCAAACACCCACCGCACCCAGGTCTTTTCCCCCTTCTGAATCTCCACAAAGGCCAGCGAAAGATTTCTCCCCTCAATGGTCAGATTGTCGCTCATCCGCTGCACCCGCCACGCATACTCCGTCCCCTCAATCGGCGTAAACGCCAACTCGGGATTCGCCGCTTGCACCTCTGTAATTAAAACCGTCTCGTCAAATTCCGCCTCGGGAACCGTGATATGCAGTGTCGCCGGCTCGACCTCCGTATAACTTTCGATCTCTTCTTCGGTCCCGAACCATTTGAACCGCAGCCGCCCTCCCCCCACCACCGACTGAGCCGGATCAAAAGCCACCAGCCGACCCTCTTCCGCTTTCCCATCGGGCGTACCCACCCGAATCGTAATCGCCGGATTCAGCACCGGCCCGCCCCGGGTCTGATGCGTGCCCATTTCCGCATACCGCAGATACCCGGTGATGGAAAGATCCGCAGGCAGAGGATCGCCCAGCCCATTGGACGCAACGGTCAGCGTGCGCCCGAGAGGCGTCGTTTCTTCCTTCGTAAGATTAATCGCATCGTCAGGATCCGCCAGATAATCGTTGTAATGAGGCAACCCCTCAATCGGCCGTTGAATCCACTCCGTCTCCCCAACTTTTCGCAAATACACCGCCGAGGAATCCATCAGGTAAAAATCACTCTGCGGCTCATACCCCAACGAAAGTTGCAGCGTGTCATCCACCAGTGGATTCCCATCCGGATTAATCTTCTTCGCCCGTGTCATCGGCGGCTCGCCCGGCTTCGCATTGGGATTCCGCACCACATCTTCCGTGTACTGCGGATACCCCGCCAGCAGTTGCCGCGTGAAAGTTTGCGAAGGCGTCGTCACCCGCACATTCACCACATACGCCTTCTTCCCCTTGTCCTCACCCGAAAGCAATTCCCAGGTGGGATCAATGTTGGCGATCTGCAGCGTATAAAGTTGATCACCCGATCCCAGTGTGGTCTGATTTCCCGGCTTCGCCAACATGCTCACCATTTCCCCATTCGGCAGCGCCGCTACAATCCGCCGCCGGGCCACCGGAGTATCCCCCTCCAACTTCGTAGAAAAATACCACACGCTCCCCGCACACAGAATAAGAATCCCCGTGTGAATCGTCCACACCCCGAAGTTCAGTTTATTAAAAGGAATACGCCGCAGCGTCGCCACCGTCACATTAATACAGATCAAACCAATCAATAGATCAAACGGCCACCAGTTGAACCACTCAAACTCTGTCAACTCGAACGCTCGCAATTGCCGCACCGAAACCCAGTTTTCCGGCCGGAGAATAAAGATGCTCGTCGGAGCTCCCGCCGAACCAACCGAGGAATAAATGAACAGGAGAAAGAGAAGAGTAACCCCCAGCCAGACGGAAGAAAATAGATTGAGCAGCCAGCCGATCGGACCGGTGGATTTACGGGAATTCATGGAATTCCGGGGCTGTGAATTCCGGGGCTGTGAATTCCGGGGGTCGGAATTCCGGGGTTCGGAATTCCGGGGGCGGGGGTGGGGATTCGGATTGTTGTGAGTATTGGTCATGGGAGGGGGGGAGGGATGATAGACCGATAGCGGGGGAAAGGGGAATCAACTCCATAATTTCGTCAATCCCCGGCAACCGGATGAGATGAATCCCCAGATTTTGAAAAGTGAGCCGTGATTCATGAGTGTTCCCGCAGGGAAGTTCGTATTATCTGGCCTGCCGTGAATTCCGGGAGTCGCCACCATTTGCATGTCCCTCGGTAGAATCGTCGCCATCCCCCCCCTGGAAGCCCGGAAACCGACCCTGGAACCAACGATGTCTATATATAGAGCAAACCGTGTCCGCCCCATTCTCCCCCTGGCTCCCGCCATTGCCCTGATTCTGATAATCGGGTCATTCTGGACCGGTGAAGCAAACACCCTTGCCCAATCCCCACCCGCCAACGGCATGCGCCCCGCCGATCTCCGCGCCCACGCCATTGTCGGAGCCACCATCGTCCCTTCGCCCGGCCAACAGATCGAAAATGGCACCATCTTAATTCGCAAGGGCGTCATCGAAGCCGTCGGCACAGATCTCCAGATCCCCCCCGATGCCCGCATCTGGGATGCCGAGGGACTCACCGTCTATCCCGGCCTCATCGAATCCGCTCTCATGATAGACCCTGGCCCCATCGTAAAAACCGAAGGAAGCCACTGGAACAGCCGCATTCATCCCGAATTTCGCATGGCCGAGCACGCCGGCCCGGACGCGAAAATCCGTAAAGAACTGCGGGATATGGGGTTCACCACCGCCGCCGTCTATCCATCCAAGGGAGAGTTCCGCGGCTCCGGTGCGGTTATTTCCCTCGCCGAAAATCCCGAGCACATGCTCGCCTATGACGAACACGGCTCCATGGCCATCGCCTTCGACTATGGCGGACGCTTCGGAGCTGCGGAATACCCCGGTGCTCTCGCCGGTGCCGTCGCCCTCCTCCGCCAGACCATCTACGACGCGAAATGGCATGCTGAGTGTTCACGGCTGTACGCTCAGAATCCCGCTGGCCTCGAACCACCCACCAGAGCCGATGCGTTGTCCGCCCTCCGCGAGGTGGTCGTGGGAACCCAGCCGCTGCTCTTCGAAGCCCGGAGCGAACTTGATCTCCCCCTCATAGATCGCGTATTGGGTGAATTCAATCTCAACGCCACCTATCTCGGCACGGGAAACGAGTTCCTGCGGCTGGAGGAAATCGTTCGCCTCCATCGACCCCTCATTCTCCCCCTCAATTTTCCTATACGACCGGAACTTTCCTCCATTTCGCAGCAAAAAAGGACCAATTTGCGGTCAATGTTGTCATGGGAACAGGCCCCCACCAACCCCCGCCGCCTCATAAACGCGGGAGCCATCATCGCCCTCACAACTCATAAACTCAAGAATAGAAAAGACTTCCGAAAGAATTTGCGAATGGCAATTCAGCACGGCCTCTCCGAGCAGAACGCCCTCGCCGCCCTGACCACAATACCTGCCTCCTTTTTGGGCCTGCAAGATACGCTCGGCACCATCGCCCCCGGAAAGGCCGCAAACCTTGTGGTAACAAAGGGTTCGCTCTTTGATAAAAAAAGCGTCATTCGCGCAACTTGGATCAACGGCCGTCGACACGAAAGCACGATTTCACCCCTAAGTCTCAAAGGCACCGGCACACTTACGACAACTTCGGGCATCTCCCTTGAAGCCAAATTCAACGCCGAAAAGAAGTCGCTGTCCCTCGCCGGCCCGGATGAAAAGTCCGTAAAAGCAAAGAAAGTCCTCATCCAGAATGACCAGATGTCCTTCATCCTGCCCGGTCATCTTTTTGGGGCAAATGGGTGGATAACTCTCAGCGGAGTGCGAAATGAAAACACCATTTCCGGCACCGGAGAACTGCCGGATGGAACCCGATTCAACTTTTCTCTTACTGTCGAGCCGGATGAAGATGGGGGCGATGAAGGAGTACGGAAAAATAAAGATAGTAAGGATGATGTTGTTAAGAAGGAAAGTAAAGATGATAAAGATGATTTTGTGATGCCGCCGGAAGAATTGGTGTTTCCCCTCGGCGGGTATGGGTTGTCCGCACCGCCCGAATCGGAGAATTTTATTCTGGTCGGGGCCACCCTCTGGACCTGTGAGGACATGGGGATTATTAAGAATGGCGTCATGCAGGTGAAAGATGGGAAGATTGTCTATATCGGGCGCACCATGCCCGCCGGGCTTCCTCGGGGAATCACTATTCGTAATATCAATGGAAAGCATGTAACCCCCGGCCTGATCGATCCCCACAGCCACACCGGCCTGCGGGGAGGTGTGAATGAGTGGGCACAAGCAAACTCCGCCGAAGTGCGTATGAGTGACTCTATTAATCCCGATGACATCAACTGGTATCGGGAACTTGCGGGCGGGTTAACCGCCGCCAATCAGTTGCACGGTTCGGCGAATCCGATGGGGGGCCAGAATTCGCCCGTGAAAATCAAATGGGGTCGCCCGGCCCGGGACTTTCCCATTCAAGATGCCAAGCCGGGCATCAAATTTGCCCTCGGGGAAAATGTAAAACGAAGCACCAATCGCTACCCCGACACCCGGATGGGGGTGGAAACCTACATTCGGGACGGGTTCACCGCCGCCCGGGCCTATGCGGAGGAACAGGTGCGATATAACGCATTAACTCCGGCAGAGAAAAGTCGAGTCTATCCCCCTCAGCGCGACCTTGAACTCGATACCCTCGTTGAAATTCTGAACGGCGAGCGATTGATTCATTGTCACAGTTATCGTCAGGATGAAATACTCTCCCTGATCCGTATCGCCGATGATTTCGGTTTCACCATCGGGGTCTTTCAGCATGTGCTGGAGGGATACAAAGTCGCGGAAGCCATTGCCGAGCATGGTGCGGGAGGCAGCACCTTCAGCGATTGGTGGATGTATAAAATGGAAGTGATGGACGCGATTCCCTACAACGGGGCGCTGATGAATGAAGTCGGGGTACTCACGACTTTCAACTCCGACTCCTCGGAACATGCCCGGCGTCTGAACACCGAAGCCGCGAAGGCCGTGCGTTATGGAGGTGTTTCTCCCGAAGAAGCTCTTAAGTTCGTCACAATCAATGCGGCGAAGCAACTCCGCATCGATCATCGCACGGGTTCTCTGGCCGTGGGGAAGGATGCGGACTTCGTGGTGTGGTCGGGTGATCCGCTCTCCATCTATACCAGATGCGAGCAGACCTGGATCGAAGGGGCGCGGTATTTCGATCTCGATAAAGATCGCGAATTAAGTGAACGAACTGCTACCGAGCGCAATCGCCTTATTCAAAAAATTCTGATGGACATTCATGGCAAGCCGACCTCCGGAAACAAGAAAGACAAAAATGGAGAAGAGAAGACAGGCGAACCATCTTCACAACCGGAACATGCCGCGAATGACCATGCCCTTCTTGCTTCATCCCTTCCTCCTCCCGTGGTGCGATGGATGGAGGAACAGGTTCGACGGGGATTCGATCCCGAGCAATCACTCCCCGGCGGCTGCGGTTGCGAAGGTCTCTATCACTTTATTCTACATTTTGGAGGTGACCAGTGAAGGCATCACGGCATCAAGACATCGAGACATCAAAGCGTGGGGTGGGCTTCGCCCACCTTTTGGGAATATGCATCCTGTTTTTCTTAACCCCCTGTTCCGGGGGTCAGTCCCGGCAGATTCCTGCTCCCCCTCAGAGCAAGCCGGTTATCCTCGAACATGCCGACATTCATACTGTGACCGAGGGCGTGATCGAAGGTGGGTACATTATTATGAATCAGGGGAAGATCGTGGAGATCGGCAAGCGCAACCCGCCGCAGTTAATTAATGCCGACCACTTCGACGCTACCGGGCTGCATGTTTATCCCGGCCTCATCGCCGCTTCCGCCCGTCTCGGCCTGGTGGAAACCGGGGCAGTCCCCGTGACCCACGATCATAATGAGATGGGGCAGACCACGCCCGAAGTCCGCGCCGCCGTGGCTATTAATCCCGACACCGATCTCATTCCCGTCGCCCGCTCGGCGGGAATTCTCACGGCATTAACCCAACCGGACGGCGGCCTCGT
>CAZLXE010000067.1:8903-12923 GCA_964563005.1 uncultured Isosphaeraceae bacterium | reverse complement strand
GATCGCATGACCGAAACTGAGCGGGCCAACCTCATCATGAACCTCATTATGGATACCGTCGAGCCGGAAGACTGGGTGGAAAAGGGCGGCGAATACGCCACCATCCGATATTACCAGGGCACCCTCATCATTCGCGCCCCGGACTTCATTCACCGTCAAATCGGGGGCTATGCCTTCTCCCCAAGACGCATGGCCCGCACCAGTCAGGCCAGCACCGATCGTCGTTTCGTCACCTTCTCGGGTGATGGTTCCCGCGTCGAATCGTATGATGATTACGATGCTCGAACCACCCATGCCGATGGAGCCCATGCGGCGATCCCCGAAGTGACCAACGAAAACGGAACCCCCGATCACAAATAAGAATCGGATTCTAATCCTTTCATGTTCCCCCCCCAAGCGGCCGATTCGGTCGCTTTTTTATTGACTTCAGATCGGCACGAGGGAAGATTGACCGGGGAGTTGTGTCTGAGATGAAGATGGAGGATGATAAACGCTCTGTCCACAATCGTCGTGACCCCTGACCAGAGGATGAAATCAATGCACAAATTATGGATCACCGTACTCATCGGATGCGGATGCCTGCTTAATGCCTGCCAAACCGCCCCACCCCGAAACCTGGGGCAAACCGGCTATCGGCTGGACCCCACTCACGACGCCCCTTCGGAACTCCGCACTCGTTCCCTCCGCTCGCAGGATCTGGTGACGGCGACAGACCACATGGCTCAGGACATCGCTTCCCGGCTCGATGTGGTGAATCTTGAAAATCCCCCCGTTATCTTCGTGGGTAATATCGAAAACCGCACCGTTGCCGCCCATCAGAATTATCAGGTGTTCCTCGCCCGATTGCGCTCCACCCTGCAATCTTCAGGAGCACGCCACGGCATGCAGTTTGTCCGGGAACGCCGCTTCATCGAACGCCAGCGGGATCGGGAATATGGGGGGAATGATCCCGAAGCCACCGCCGAGTCCTATCGTTCCCGGGCGGACTATGTGCTCACCTGTGAAATCTTCGACCTCCCCTCGGGAGGCACCAATTATTTCCTGCTCGACTACCAACTCGTCCAACTCCGGGATGCCGATTCCGGCCCGGATGTGGGAGCGGGGGCCATCGTGTGGGAAAACTCATACGAAGTGAAGTTTCAGTAGGTAGGCACGAGTGAAACATTCAGCATTCGGCGATCAGCAATCAACGACACAATTGCGGGTGCGGTGGGTGCCGGTGATGCTTGGTGTATTTCTAGTGGGATGTGCCGGCGGCCCCCCTCGAGCGCACACCACTTTCCTGCGGAGCGTGGATCTGGTAGCCATGACGGGAAAAATGGCCGCGTCGTTCACCTCGGATGAATTAATAGGAGAGCGGACGACTTCGGATCCGCCGTGGGTGATTTCCTTCGATCGGGTGGTGAACCATACCAACCAGATCATTCCCGAGCGGGAAAAATGGCTTTATTTGGCTCGACTGCGCTCGCTGCTGGCTCAATCGGATGTGGGTCGGATGCGCAATCTCATCTGGATCATTCCCCCCGAACGGTGGGACATGGTGGCGGAGGAACTGGGGGTTTCTAAGGAGCCGTATGGACTGCGCATGAATCCAACCCACCTCCTCACGGCAGAATTCACGGCATTAACCAACACCGCAGGGGGTGGCCTGAAGTCACATTCTCCGGGGGGAAGATCCGATCTCTACCACTGCGCCTACGAGCTGGTGGATTTGTCCACCGGTTTGATTGTCTGGGAAGATCGGTGGGAAGTGAAGCGGTGGGCGGCGGGGATCACCTATGACTGACCCCCGGCTACTCACCCTCATGGCTCATGTTGCTCGGAATCAGCCGTGGCGGGGCGCATGGCTCATGACTTCTTGCGCCATTCTTTCTTCCGGCGGTTGCCAATCCGCTCCCCGGAATGTTCGGGCCGTGGAGTCCTATTATCAATACGAATTCACCGACGCCCGGCAGGCCCTTCGCGGCGCCGCCCTCACCATGAACGACGAGCAGGTCATTCTCAACAATGCCCGCCTGGGACTGGCCGCCCTCGCCGATGGCGACCTGCGGGAGGCGGAACTCGGCCTGGGCAAATCATTCGAACTTCTCTCCACTGCCGGGCTGAATCAGGATCGCACCGTTGCCGCCGTGCTGGTTCACGAAGGGGTGAAAATCTGGAAGGGCGAACCGTTCGAGCAGGCGTTGATGTATCACTGGACGGCTGCTCTTTATGCGGTTCTCGGTGATTGGGAAAATATGCGGGCGGCGGCGATCAACGGGCTCTTCCGCCTCACCGACTTCGGAGCGGATCAGAACGCAGAATCCCTCGTAAAACAAGCGGCAGAAAATGATGAATTTCTGGATCAGGGCTACACCGCCGTGGATACCAATTTCGCCCTCGGCTTTCTCATGGAAGCCATCGGGGCGGATCTCTCCGGCGCTTCGGGCAGCAATGCCCAATTCGATGCCGCCCTCAAAATCAATCCCGACCTGGCCCCCCTCGTCGAAACCCTTCGATCCCATCAATACAACACCCTGCTCATCGTGGACTATGGAAAGGGGCCAACCAAAATTGCCTACGGCATGGATGACGCCCTCGTGCAATTCATCCCTCAGGAATCACCGCACGGTCCGCTCGTAGTGGAAAATGATTCCGGGGGGAAGGAACTCGCTCGATTCACTCCCGTCTGCGATGTCAATGTTTTAGCGCAGGACATGCGGTGGAACAATCTCGAAGACATCCGCCGGGCGAAAAGCATTCTCGGCACTGCCCTCATGATTGCCGGCTCGGAAGTCGCCAGTTCCGGGGGGCGGCATCATTCGGGGAAGAAACAACTTGTCGGATTGGGCATGATTGCAGCGGGTCTTCTCAGCAAATCCGGGGCGAAGGCCGACACCCGTTATCTGGAATTCTCCCCCCAGTCGGTTTATCTCACCCCCCTCTTGCTGAATAAGCCGTCTTCCCTGCGCCTTTCCGTGGAAGGAGCAGGGGACGCCATCAATCCGTCCGTGGTCTTGAACGACATTTCACCCGGAAAAGCGGGGAATCCCGCCGTGTTTTATGTGCGGCTGCACGGCCCGGACAGCCCCACCCCGCCCTGGCTGAATTCTTCCCATGAAAAATACGGCAACGATCATACCGGTGTCCAACCGGGCGATGGGCCGTGGATCCTCGGTGGTCGGGATGTGAGCACTCCCTCGCGAACGGTTCTGGCCGCCTATCAAAAGCACGGCTACCTCCTGAATTTCACCCTTGAAGACCTTGACGACCTCTACCGCGCCGAGGGCATCCATATCGGTTCGGGAATGGAAAACGAGCCGGGTGTTCGCCGCAACCCTTCTTTTCGCCACATTCTTGAAGGAGGGACCGGTCTGTTCACCCCCGCGCCCGGTTCAATGGGGTATAAACGACTGATGCACCGCGAACATCCCCCATATTCGCCGAAATCAGAACTCGTAAGGAATGAAGCGGCCCGCTTTCGGGTCCATCAAACAGAACCACCCCCGGAATCTCCCCGTTTTCGTGAGCCATAAGATATGAACGCAAAAATCATCATCGGTATCGTCCTCGCCGTTTTTTTGGGATTCGCTCTGCCCGGCTGTGAATCCCCACCCAATCTTGCTCCCAGCGGAGCCATGGGTGATCCCTACATGGCCCCCACCCAAGATCCCCAGATCGCCATCCTCTCCCCGGAGTTGCGTCAGTGGTTCGGCTTTCATCCCGCCCGGGTCCGCCGCACCCCAACAGACACCCTGGAGATCGAGATCCCCGTGCGAAACCTGACCAGCCGGGCCTACAACATCGACTACCGAATCCTCTTCTACGACGATCAGGACATGATGCTCGAGCCGACCATGGGCTGGGAATTCCTCCGCGTCCTCCCCCGCCAGACCGTCCGCCTCCAGCGGAAATCCCTCTCCGCCGACGCCTCCTACTACCGCGCGGAAATAAAATGGGCCCGGTAGATCAGTATTCCCCCTGACGACCCTGATTTGTAGATGGCTCAATCAAAACCTCCCTCCTTCCCGGGATTTCCGG
>CAZLXE010000067.1:0-8803 GCA_964563005.1 uncultured Isosphaeraceae bacterium | reverse complement strand
GGGGTCGGGGGCGGCGGCTTCCGCTAAACTCCCCCCATGCAGCCCTTTCACGCCACCACCATTGTTTCCGTGCGCAAAGAATCAGCCGTGGCTATGGCCGGGGATGGTCAGGTCTCCCTCGGGAACACCATCGCCAAGCAGGATGCCGTAAAGGTGCGGAAACTTGAAGAACTGGGAGCGGATGGCGCGGGAGTGCTGGTGGGATTCGCCGGTTCCGCCGCGGACGCCTTCGCCCTGCTCGAGCGATTCGAAGCCAAACTCAAGGACTCCCCCGCCAACCTCATGCGGGCGGCCATCGAACTCGCCAAACTCTGGCGCACCGACAAAATGCTCCGCCGCCTCGAATCCCTCCTCGTCGTCGCCGACCGCACCACCACCCTCATGATCTCCGGGCAGGGCGATGTCATCGAGCCCTCCGATGGTGTCTGCGCCATCGGCTCCGGCGGGCCTTACGCCCAGGCCGCCGCCCGGGCTTTGCTTCGCCACACCACTCTCGAACCGGAAGAAATCTGCCGTGAATCCCTGACCATCGCGGGCGAAATATGCGTTTTTACGAACACCAACATCAAAACCCTCACCCTTTAATCGCCAACCCAGGCAAAATAAACGCATGGTGCCGGGACTTCCGGCCCTCGAGGGTCGATAATCCTGAACTTGCCTAATTCCATCCCCATCTTCTTCCGATTATGAGGAAGTGTCAGGATGGCTTAAAAAACTTCAAGGCAGGATGGGCAAAGGATCGGCCCAGATGCAGGCCATCCGCGAGCAACTGTCCGCCGCCCAGCGGGCTCGAGCGCGGGTCGAACTCCAGCAGATGTCCCTCACCGGCGAAGTGGTGCAAAATGGAAAAACCTCCGTCACCATGGTCGAACAGGTCCGCGAGGAAGACTTCATCATCAGCCAGCCCATTCTCGAAGGACGGCCCTACCCCCTCGCCACCCGCGAACACTTCCAGATGGGTTTCTTCGGCAGTGATGGCCGCATGACCGGCGATATCCAGGTCCTCAGCCGCTATAAAATGTCCTCCGGGGCCTCCGGCGTGTCGGGTCAGGAACGCATGTTCTACGGCTACCGCATGTCCCTCCCCGAACAACTCGTCTCCGGCGAACGCCGCTTCGACTACCGCGTCCTCGTGGGCTACGACATCGCCCCCGACATGGAACTCCGCACCACCGACGGCACCCTCCCCTATGTCGGCGTCCTCGAAGACATCAGCGAAGGCGGAGCCAAAGTCCGCTGCCGCAACGCCGCCGACAAACTCGAAATCGGCCAATACGCCTACCTCAACATCGACCTCCCCGACCCCGTGGGCTATGTCAGCGCCCTCTCCCGCATCTGTTCCATCAAACCCTCCAAAGTTCAGGGCCAGACCTGCGTCACCCTCGCCTTCGACAAACCCATCGAAGCCCTCGGCGAATTCATCCGCCACGCGGATATAAAAAGAGTGGCCAGGCAGAGACGCACGGCGTAGGTTCTATTATACCTCCCGCTTCTTCCGGTTGTACTCCCGCCGCTGCTCCCCATACTCCTCCACCGACATCCCCAACTCCGGCGATTCCCCCTTCTCCCACTGCTCGTGCATCTTCTCCAGATACGGCACGCACCACCCGCACCCCGTCCCCGCCCCCAGACAATCGCTCAACTGCGATGCCGCCCCCGGCTGTTCGCGATTAAGATAGTTCACTAACTTCCGCAGCGAAACCCGGTGGCAGAGACAAACATGGTCATCGGCATTCATGGGAAGATGGTTCTCAGTTTTCAGTCGTCAGTTATCAGTAACTCGACAACCAAACTGATTCGCTCCAAATCGAGAATAAAAAACTGAAAACTGAAAACTGACCACTCCCCCTCACACCCACACCTGACAAATCAAATTCGGCTCCTTCAGTTTCCCGGTCAGCGTCCCCACCGTCGAAGTCACAAATTTCACCTCATACTGGGGATGGGCATCCAGCCATTCGTTGATCGTCTGATCCATATACCGCAGGGCATCATCCGTGAGTTTGCAGTGAAAGCATCTCACATGAATCGCCCCCGTCCCCGTGGTGTTTGGCGTGCGAACCCACTGTTCCTCATGTCGCTGCTGTTTCTCCCCGAACGAGGATATCTTGCTGGTGCTGATGGCTGGCCCGGAAGCGTCCGCCACCGGCAGCGGCGCGGGCTCACTCCTCGTTGGAGCCGGGGGCGCCTCGGCTGCCTCGCCCTGAAACCCGGGTGTGGGATGTTGGATTTTCGAGGATGGCTGGTTAAATGGTTTCGGGCTCATGAGTGATTCCCTTATCCTGAATGGCCGCTCGAGGTCGTTGGCGGCAGAACGCCCCCATTGTGACCGATCCTTGCCTCAAAGGGGAGGGCAAATATGCGGCAAAGTGGCATTTTTTCCACTTTTATATCAATTCTCTGCCGAATGTCACCCTCCCATACGATTGAAAGGGTGCGGGATTCTGGTTCTTCGAGGCAGATATGGGCAAATCCCCGCCTCAGTCTCCGCACCTCACCTCGCCCCCCCGACACCAAACCCTCCTTTTCCAGCCATACCGGGCGATGGTCGCCTATCTGCTTGGCCAGAAGTGATTCCCCTACAGATAGATCGAACAGAACTTGCTCCAGCCGGTAGGTAATCAGGGGTCGCTCCGCCGCTCTATCGCGGGCTATCATCCAATCGTAATGATGCGTATCATCGGGGAGATTGTGCCGCAGAAGCACGGTGGGCAAATTGTGGATGATTCGGGACATTCTCAAAAGGACCGGAGGCGATTCCCCTCGGGTTGGCCGTGAACGAGCAAGCGTTTATGATGACCCTTTTCCGGGAATTATTCAGGAAACTGATCATCATGAACACACCACGATTGATTCTAGCCGCCATTCTTCTCCTTCTCCTCACCAGCTGCGCCACCAGCAAAGTCCGGCCCGTGGTGTCGATCAAGCGCGAGGCGGATTTTGCCTTCAAGCATCAGCGGTTCGATGAAGCCGCAACGCAATATGAGCAGATCGTCGATCGCTATCCCGGCGACTGGCAAGCCCAATATCGGCTCGGCCAGTGCCTGATGAAAAAGGAACAATGGGCCCCCGCCCGCCGCGCACTGGAAGTCGCCCACACCCGCAGGCCCAATAATGATGACATCACCGACGCCCTCGCCGAAGCGATGTATCAACATGGAGATGAAACCGGGCTGTTCGCCTTCCTGCGGGAGCGGGCCGATTCCACCAGATCGGTAACGGGCTATCTTCGCCTCGCCCATTACGCCGTGGATCTGGGCGACCCCGATTCGGCAAAGTCGGCCATCGATCGAGCCATCGTGCTTGATGACGGCCGAACCGTGGAGCCATATCTCGCCGCCTCCTCCTTTGCCGAAATGATGGGCAATCTGGACGAAGCCGTGAGACGCCTGGCTCAGGCCTACGGCATCGAACCGGGCCACCAAGAAGTGGTCGCCCGCCTCCAATCTCTGGGTGAAGTGCCCGGCCCCACCATCGCTCTGGCTCCGGGATTGTGAGCCGTCATGGCGCCTGATGGGGATGCCGCTTCATTGATGTCCTGGCTGGGGGCGCTCGGCGACTTCGCCCGCCTCCGCATGTTGCGCCTCCTGAAGCAGGAAGAATTGAGCGTGGGCGAACTCGCCAAATCCCTGCAAATGCCGCAATCCACCGCCAGTCGCCACCTCAAATTGCTTCACGAAGGGGACTGGCTCCACAAGCGAGCAGCCGGCACCGCCAGCTTATATCGCCTGTCTGAAGATCAACTGGCTCCCGGAGCGCACTCCTTGTGGAAAGCATCACTGGAATCGCTGGAATCGACCTCCGTTCCGCGCGAAGATGATGCCCGCCTGCAAGCCGTTCTTGCGGAGCGCGGAATGGACAGTCGACAATTTTTCGGTCGTCTGGGCGGAGAATGGGATCACCTCCGACAAAACTTGTTCGGAGACCAGTTCACCACAGAAGCGTTGCTCGAGTTCTTACCCACAAACTGGGTGGTGGCCGACCTCGGATGCGGCACCGGAAACGCCGCCGCTCTGCTGGCTCCGAGAGTCAAGCGCCTGATCGCCGTGGATCGAGAGCCATCCATGCTCGCCGCCACCAGAAAACGACTTCGCAATTACAAAAATGTGGACTTCCGGGAAGGTGATCTCTGCTCGTTGCCCCTCAAGGACAGAGAGGTCGATGCGGCCGTGGTGTTTCTCGTGATGCACCATGTGGAAGAACCCGCAAAAGCCGTCCAGGAAATCGCCCGCTGCCTGCGCCCCGGCGGCATCCTCCTCATAGTCGATATGGTCGGCCACCGACGGCAGGAATATCGCCAGACCATGGGCCATCGACATCTGGGATTCGACGAGTCGGCGGCAAAAAAATGGGCCAAATCAGGCAATCTCTCCCTCACCCGGTATCATCGACTCCCACCGGATCCCTCAGGAAAGGGTCCATCTTTGTTCGCCGCGACTCTGACAAAACCGTAATATTGGATCAAAACTGAATCATGCCGTTTCAGGGATTAAGTGAACTTGTATTGATCGTATCTGATGTCGAAAAATCGGCGTTCTTTTATCGCGAAGTCGTGGGATTATCCCGGGAACGCGGCCCGGAAGACAACTGGGCCTGGTTCTGGACCGGCACACCCGGAAAATCCCCTCGTCTGGGCCTGCACGAAGGACCATTGCTGTTCGAAGAACATTCCCCCCTGCCCGAAGGAAAACGCTTCGGCCCCGTCCATTTCGCCCTATCCGTCCCCCGCGACCGCGTAGAGGCACTGGTCGCTAAAGTTCGCAAGCAGAGCATCAAAATATATGGCCCCGTAACCCTCTCCTGGATGAACGCACAAAGTTGGTATTTCTTCGATCCCGACGGCCATCTGGCTGAATTCTGGTCTCCCGATCCGGAAAAATAACCCTCACGCTCGCCACAAACGCAAATTTTTTATGATTTCATGGAACAATTGCCTGAAACAGGTGGTTCATCTTCTGAAGTTCCCCCCCCCTCTCACTCATTTTCAGGAGACACACCATGAAGAATCGAACCCGGTTTCTCGTATTGCCCGGCCTGCTGATGGCCCTGGCAACAGTCGCGTTTGTAGCGTGCGAATCAACAGACATGGCAGACAGCAGCGGCGGACAGATGGCTGGCGGCAAGGGCATGATGAAACCCCCCTTCGGCGGACCATCCGACATGCGCCGCGCCAGTACCCTCTGGTCCACTATGCGAAACTACAAAAGTTGGGCCTCTTACCCCGGCATGGGGGGCTGGCAGCCCGGTAAATCACCCCACGGCAAGGTGCTCCGATACTACATCAACAGCGTCGCCGCCCGCAACGCCGAAAATCCCCGTGATGGCTACATCCTCATCAAGGAAAACTACGGCATGAAGGATGGTCCTCTCATGGCCATCACCGTGATGCAGAAAATTCGCGGCTACGATCCCGATGATCAGGACTGGTTCTGGGTGAAATTCGCTCCCGATGGCTCCGTCATGAAAAACCCCAAGGGCATGTCCCTCGCCGGAAAAGTCGCCAAAGGCATGCCCAAGGGCTGCATCGCCTGTCACAGCAACGCTGGTGGTGGCGATTTCCTCTTTATCAACGACTAACAATCCTCGGCATCTTCCCTTGATCCCGGCCGTATCCACTGAAGAGGCGGTGCGGCCGGGTCTTCTTTTGTTTCCGGTAACGCCGATCATTCGCCCCTTTGGAGCGCTCCCTTGATTCACGCCCGCAAACATTGTTCCCTCGGAAAAATGGCCCTCGTTCTGGCCGTTGAACTCTCCGGGGTCGGCTGTGAATCCCCTGAACCATCCAACCAATCTGCGGCAAAGCCCACTCAAAACACCCCAATGACCCCGCCTTTCGGAAACCCGGATGATCTGAAACGGGCCGCCTCGCTCTGGCAAACCATGGACGGCTACACCGGCTGGGATCCCTTCCCCGGATTCGAGGGCTGGCAGCCCGGCTTCAACTTCCACGGCAGGGATGTTAAATACTTCATCAACCACACCACCGCAGAAAATCTTGTTACCTTTCTCAACGGAAGCATCATCGTTAAAGAGGTCTACCGTGACCGCGCCCCCGAAGCCATGATGGCCGTGACCGCCATGCAGAAAATCCCCGGCTATGACCCCGAACACAACGACTGGTTCTGGGTAAAATTCGCCCCCGATGGCTCGGTGATGAGCAACCCCCTGGGCATGAAACTGGCCGGCCGGGTCGGCAAAGGCATGATGAAAGGGTGCATCCCCTGTCATTCCAGCGCTGGCGGGGAAGACTTTGTCTTCGCCAATGATTTCCTCCCGAAGAAAGGCGGCTCATGATGGACGACCAAACAGACTCCTCTTCCCCCGACCACCATAAAAACCCAGACCAAGCCCCCACCCCAGAAAATCATCAGACCCGTCGATCCGCCCTCGCCATCATCCTCGGTGGCGCCGGAAGCATCGGACTCGGCATGTTCGGCATGGTGGCCGGGTTTGTCACCAACGCCCTCGGCCGCAAAACCGAACGCCCCTGGCTCCGTGTCGGTGCCGCCGAAGAACTCGATCCTGAATCCTTCAAAGCCCATGTCCTGCGGATGCAGCACACCCACGCCTGGATCGAAGAACAATCCTCCCTCACCGTTTTCATCAAAGACCTGTATCCCGAACCACCCCTGGTGCTGCTCTCCACCTGCTCCCACCTCGGATGCTCCGTCAAATGGAACCCTGAAAGCGGCGACCACGGCCAGTTCAAATGCCCCTGCCACGGTGGTGTCTATGATGCGAAGGGACAAGTCGTTTCCGGCCCGCCCCCCCAGCCCCTGACCCAACTTGAAGTCAAAATCGAGGATGACACCTGCTTCGTCCGCCTCCCCGACCCCTCCACCAGAGAAAAAACAGCATGAGCGGCCTCAAGGACAAAGCAGGCGCCCTGGTGGATCAGGGAAAAGACTGGATTGACGCCCGCTGGGATGGCCGGACTCAGGCCGCGACTTTTCTCCACAAACCCCTCACCCGAAATGTCGGCTGGCTCCACACCCTCGGCGGCCTGGTGCTCGTTTATATCATGTTTCAGGTCTTGACCGGAATTCTCCTCGGCCTCTACTACAGCCCCTCCCCCGACAGCGCCTACGCCAGTTCCCGCTACATCCAGGAAGAATTATTCCTCGGCCGGTTCGTCTACGACCTCCACCGATTCGGGGCGGGGTTCGTCATCGTCACCGCATTCCTCCACCTCATCCGCTCTTTCGTCCTCGGCTCATACAAAGCCCCCCGCGAACTCCTGTGGATCACCGGTGTGATGCTGCTGATTCTCCTCACCCTCTTCGCCTTCACCGGACAGTTGCTCCCCTTCGACCAGCGCGGCTATTGGGCCACCATCGTCGGCATCCGCATCGCCTCCAGCGCCCCCGGCCTCGGAGAATTTGTGGGCCAGTTGCTCACCGGGGGATACGGCGACATCGGCGCCACCACCCTCTCCCGCTTCTACATCATGCATGTATCCGTGCTCCCCTTCGCCCTCTTCGGCCTGATCGGGCTGCACCTCGCCATCCTGCAGAAAGTCGGCTCATCGGGACCGATGGACGGCTCCACCGGCCCCACCCATCCCTTTTATCCCCAACAGGCGATCAAGGATGTGTTGGTGGCGGCAGGGGGAGCATTTGCCATCTGCATCGTTGCCGCCCTCGTTAAATCCACCGACACCGGCCCCGCCAACCCCGCCGCCGGCAGTTTCACCCCCCGCCCGGAATGGTTTTTCCTCTCCCACTATGAAGTACTGAAGATGATGCCCGGGACGATGCAGATTGTGGGCACCTTCATCCTCCCCAACATCGTGGTCGGATTGCTGTTCCTCCTCCCCTTTCTCGATCGTAAGCCCGATCGTTCATTCCGCAGCCGAAAATTCACCCTCGCCCTCGGAGGCATGATTTGCCTCACCATCGTGGGATTAACGGTCAAGGGAGTGTTGTCTGAATTGAGCGAACGAGGAACCACCGAAACACAGACCACCTCCGTATCCCCTGTCGAACACGGCCGCGCATTATTCGAATCGATGGAATGCATCCGCTGTCACACCATCGCCGGCAAAGGTGGGTTCAAGGGGCCGGAATTAACCCATGTCGCCAGTCGCCTGCGGGCTGATTTTCTTCCCGACTGGATCCGCAATCCCCGGCTCATCATGCCGGACACCGACATGCCCAACTTTGAGGGCACCGAGGATGAACTTGCGGATGTCGTCGCATATCTCTTGTCTCTCAAATAGGAGGGTTCTCCCATGACCCACAAACTGCTCCTGCTGTCCGCCGTACTCCTTTCCATCCTGTCCCTGGCCGCCGTCGCCTTCACCACCCCCGAAAACGCCGCCCCCCTCCAGATGAAAAAAGACTTCGGCGGTGAAAAAGATATGGACTTCGCGAAAAAACTCTGGAAGGCCATGAAGGGATACGAAGACTGGAAACTCACCACCCCCGTCTATCGTGGCCAAAGCCCCCACGGCAAATGGGTCCGCCTCTACTCCACCTGGGTCACCGTCGATGGAAAAAGTTTTCCCATCATCGTCAAAAATAACTACGGCGGGCGGGGCGTCACCAAAGAACGCATCAAGGAAAAACCCGCAGAGTGGCTGAAAGCCGTCACCATCATGCTCCAACGCGAAGCCGGATACGACAAAGACAACCAGAACTGGTACTGGGTGAAATACGCCCCCGATGGCAAAATCGCCAAGAATGAGATGGGCATGTCTCTCGCCGGACGAGTCGCCAAAGGCATGCCCAAGGGCTGCATCAGTTGCCATTCCCAGGCCGGCGGCAGCGACTACCTGTTCTCAAACGATGAATAAGAATATCGC
>CAZLXE010000066.1:0-12969 GCA_964563005.1 uncultured Isosphaeraceae bacterium | reverse complement strand
TTACGCTTCTGTACCAACCTGTTCGCGGCTTGAGACGCCTTGCCGGATCCGCTCGCAGGCCATCGCAACGGCGGCGGCGTGGGTGGAGGAGTGATCAGAGGCGGCTTGCAGTATGTCCTTCGTGGTTTCTTCGATTTCTTCCACTTTGCGGGCGAGTTCTTTTTCGGTGAAGCCGAGGTAAAGGCCGGCGAGTTCGATGAGACCACCCGCATTGGCGACGAAGTCCGGAGTGTAGAGGATGCCGAGGTTGCCGAGCATGGCGGCATCCTCATCGGGATCGTCGAGAACATTGTTGGCCGAGCCACAGACGATGGGACAACGGAGACGGCGGGCGATATTGCCGTCGATGACACCGCCGAGGGCGCAGGGAGCGAGAATATCGCATTCGGTGGAGAGAATATCGCCGGGGGAGACGGCATCGACGCCATACTCGTCCACCACCCGTTTCACCTTCTTTTCACTCACATCGGCGACGGTGCACCGGGCGCCAGCTTCGATCAGGATTTGCACAATATTTCGGCCCACAGAACCCACACCCTGCACAGCGACATGCAGGCCGCTGAAATCGACCGGTTTGCCGAGATGAGCGAGGCAGGCCTTCATGGCGTTGACCACGCCGTGGGCGGTGTGGGGTGAGGGATCGCCGCCGGTGGAAACGGTTTCTCCGCCCATGACATGATCGGTTTCCAGAGCCATCCAGTCGATGAACTGCGGAGTGACACCGACATCCTCGGCGGCGATGTAGTCGCCGTTGAAAGTATCAACAAACTGACCCATAGCCCGGGCTTCTGCTTCGGAGAGAGGATGATCGGAGGTGGGGAGGAGGATGACGGATTTTGCTCCGCCCATGGCTAATCCCGCACAAGCGGCTTTATAAGTCATGCCTTCGGAGAGGCGGAGCACATCGTAGAGGGCGTCGGCTTCGGTGGCGTAGCGCCAGCGCCGGGTTCCCCCGAGAGCGTTACCGAGGGCGGTCGAATGGATGGCGATGATGGCCCGGAGGCCGGTTTTCTCGTCTTGGTGGAAGCAGACCCGCTCGTGGCTGCGTTCGATCATCTGGTCGAGGGTGTTCATAGGGAGTTTTACCAAAAATTTAGGAGGGGATATTTTCCGGTTTTACGGTCGAACCGGAACCAAACTGGGGTATGTGAGTGATGTCGGGCTGCAGGCCGCGTCCCCGCACCGAGCCGTCAGGAGTTTTTTCGGGGACAACAAAGTTTTCAATGGGGAGTTCTTCGATGTGCTTGAGGGCAACGGCGGCGGCGGCCCGCATGGTGTCGTCGGTGTTGACATGCAGACGACTGAGATTTTTATCGATGGCTTCCCCGCCGAGGGCGAAGAGGTGATCGACAACTTTACGATCGTGTTCGAGGGAAGCCCCATCCACGCCTGCCCGGATGGCCTGATCGAGGCGGGACATGGAACAGATCATGGCGTGAATCCAGGTGACGGCCCAACTCAGGCGGCGCTGTATCATCTGATTTGTAACGAGTTGTTCTTCGTGCTCCTTGAAGGACATCTTGACGACATGGCTGAAAGTCCGAATGCGTTGTTCAAGTTCGGTTTTCAGGTGATGGAGGGAGGGGTGAACATTGCGGAACACGGGGGCGGGGGGTTTGACCCCCAGATAGAGTTGAGCGGCAATTTTAAGGGCTTCACCGATGTGCTTGAAGGGCTCGTCCTTGACGCCGAGCATGAATTCGCCGAGTTGTTTGGAGCCATAGGCGAATACGAAGGAGTGCATGACTTCATTGG
Organism: uncultured Isosphaeraceae bacterium; assembly: GCA_964563005.1. Lineage (GTDB taxonomy): Bacteria > Planctomycetota > Phycisphaerae > Phycisphaerales > SM1A02 > CAZLXE01. The sequence continues at coordinate 11,214 of CAZLXE010000066.1, read as the reverse complement.
CCCCTTCGACGATCATGTTGATGCGGCTGTCGCGCCAGAGTCGTTCCACGGAATTTTCCGTCATATAGCCATCGCCGCCCATGATCTGCAGGGCGTGGTTGGTGGTGCGGAAGCCGATGTCGGAGCAGAACACCTTGCAGATGGCGGTCTCCAGCATGATGTCCTCATCGTGACGATCGACAATCCCCGTGGTCATATAGAGCATGGCATCGAGGGCGTAACAATAGGCAGCCATCGTGGCGACCTTGTCCTTGATGAGATCAAATTCAGCGATGGGGCGGTCGAACTGATGACGATACAACGCCCAGACACTACTCTGTTCATAGGCGGCTTTTCCCGCACCCACCATGCCCGCGGCGAGGGTACACCGCCCGATGTTGAGGCAGGTCAGAGCGACATTCAATCCCTTGCCTTCCTTATGCAGGAGGCGCTCGCGGGGGACTTTCACATTCGTAAAGCGAATCCGTGCCTGCCAGGTTCCCCGGATGCCGCACTTCGATCGGTTGCGGCTGAAGATGTCGATGCCTTCCATGTCGGGGGTGCAGATCAAGGCAGTGACCTTCTCCTGCTCCTTGCCTGTTTTTGGATTGACGATTTTCTGTTTGGCCATGACAGTGAACATCCCGGCCATGGCGGCGGAGGTGGCCCATTTTTTCTCGCCGTTGAGAATAAAATGCTCGCCGTCTTCCGTGAGTTCGCAGTGTGTTTCCTGACCCCCGGCGTCGCATCCCACATTCGGTTCCGACAGGCAGAAGGCGCTGAGGGTGTCGTTGGCCATGCGGGGGAGATATTTTTTCTTCTGCTCTTCTGTGCCAAAGAGCACCAAAGCCCCGCAGCCGATGGATTGGTGGGCGGACACCATGACCGCCGTGGCTCCACATGATTCGCCGATGCGTTCCAAAGCCCGGTTGTAACTGGTGATGGAGTAGCCGCCTCCGCCGTACTCCTGGGGAATGATCATCCCCATGATGCCCAACTCGAAGAGGCGATTGATGGCCCACTCGGGGATTTCCTGTTTCTGGTCGATGTCGAAGGAGGGGTGTTCGTTGCGCAGATAATCATCCAGCCCGGCCAGCAACTGATCGCAACGGGCCACCTCGTCCGCTTTCAATTCGGGAAAGGGAAGCACCAGGTGCTCCTTGATGTTGCCCCAGAAGATATTTTTGATGAACCCCATGGTGGCGGGATCCGGGCCGAGCATTTCCTGGGCCTGCTCGATCTGCTTCCGGTCTTTTTCCGAGATATTCTTCAACTGTTTGGCGAGATCGGGCTTGGACACTTTGAGCACTCCTGGGTTACCGGGGGGTCGGGGGACGAATAAGTAGACTCTGAAACAATTGACTGCTGACTGCGAATCTGGTGGCACCGATACCCATCCCCGCGAGGGCGGGGCGTATTCCGGAGGGGTTGCCCCCATTGACCCACCTGCCACATCAATGCTCCATGATAGCGGATTTTGCCGGGGCATATCGCATTTAACGATACAGGAGTCTGTGATTTATCGAGAGTCAAGCCGAAGAGGAAATGGTGGGGATGCTCACCCGAAGATGGTTTTCAGCCGGGCCTGGGCTTCCTCTCCCGCGACTATTTTCGCGGAGAGGGTGGCGGCTTTGATAAACAATTCATCTTCCATCGATCCGTCCAACTCATTAAGCATGTTTTTCGTGGCCGCAAGGGCGGTTTTTCCTCCGGAAGCCAGTTTTTGAGCGAATTCGAGTACAGATGATTCGAGATCGCTCGATTTGACGAGATGGGAGGCCAATCCCCGTTCATATCCATCTTGGCCGCTCATGGTTCCTCCGGCAAGGAGCATGGAGCGAGCGGGACCAGCCCCGATTTTTCGGATGAGCCACGGCGCCACCACCGCCGGGCAGACCCCGAGATCGACCTCGGGATAACCCACTTTGGCTTCGGCGTGCGTGAAGGCAAAATCGGTCATCACCATCAGGCCGCATCCCCCCCCGACCGCCGCTCCCTGCACCCGGGAAATCGTGGGAATGGAAAGACGACGGATATTCCGCATCACTTGAGACAGGCCGTGCAACATGTCGCCCATCGCTTCGGGATCGTGCAAAACCCCTTTGAGGTCCATACCCGCACAGAAGCATTTGCCGTGGCCAGCGAGGATCATGACCCGAATGTCATCATCCAGCCGGACCTTTTCGACGACTCCGAGCAGAGATTGAATTAATTCCGTCGATAACGCATTCCGCGCCTCGGGACGATTGAGGGTAACGGTGGCGACGCCTTCTTTTGCGGCAAGTTGAACCAGATCACTCATTCCCACATTCTAACGGGAGACTGAAAGGAGATTGAGTTGAAATCCTGTTTGATTTGGGGGTTCAATACATCAACGATCCACATTCGGGGCAGCGGGCGCTGAAGTCCAGACCCCGGAGGTCGTAGCCGCATTGGGGGCAGAGTCCCCGGGCTTTCCTCGACAGTCGCCCGCTTTTCCGATGGGCATTGACGAAAGCCATGCTCAGTTGCAGCCCGCCGATCGTGGTTGTCGTCAGCACCAGCAACATTCCCCACCACAACATAACCGAAACAATCAGGGCCATCGGATAGCCCACTGTTATTCCCTGCTGGGTCAACCATTGCATTTTCAGGTCGTGATCTCCCGACGCCACTACGGCTTCGTGAATCGCCTGCCACATCGGGTCTTTATGATTGCGGCCCATATTCGTGATCGTCTGGTTCGGGGTGAACAACTCCAAGTCCAACCGCAGGGCACTTTCGGCTGAAGTGGTCAGAGGCCACCCCTTCAACACCCGAACCTCCCGCAATCTCCCCCGCCCCACCTGCACCCCTTCAAGCCACGGCTTCCGGGAGAAATCATCATCCACAATATCCGCTCGAATCTTCCCCTCGAAACGCACAATCCGGGCCGTATGGCTGCCGAGTTCTTTTTCCGTCGTTACCATCATGCTCCCCAGCCAGGTTCCGAGAGGCGCCAACAAGAGTGTGGCAAAAAATGCGGTGTCCATGGCGATGGTCCACGGCGTGCGCTCGCGAGTGGCGGAGTAATGGCGAATAAGGCGCAGGCGATGGCGGATCGTACGGATCATGGAGAAGAGCATATATGCACTGCGCCGGTTTTCCGGATGCGGTTTCGTTTGATCCACAGAATAAAGATGGTACTGATGATTTTAGTTCCCGCCGCAATGACCCCCCGCATCGTGCCGGAGATTTTGCTTCGTCCGTGCCGTCGTTTGCGATAGGGCACCTGCACTTCGGCAAAGGGGATATTCAGAAGGGCGGCCTTCATCTGCATTTCGACCGTCCAGCCCCAGGTGCGATCCTGCATGTTCAGTTGTTCCAGGGTAGTCCAGCGGATGGCCCGGAACGGTCCGAGGTCTCCGTAGCGACGCCCGGTCGTCAACCGCATTAGAAAACAGGCCAGGCCGTTTCCGAACCGCTGGACAAAATTCAACGCCCCCGTTTCCGCATTTTTAACTCGAGAACCGATGACAAAATCCACAGCACCCTCGTGAAGCGGATTCAGCAAATCGGGTAATGCCAGTGGATCATCGGAAAGATCCGCATCCAGAAAAACCACCACCGCAGGTGGATCGCCATGCTCGCGAATCCAGTTCAGGGCGCGCAAACACGCCACGCCGTATCCCCGCAGGTTTTCCCGCAACACCATCGCCCCCCGTTCGGCTGCCGCTTCTCCCGTACCGTCGGTCGAGCCGTTATCCACGAGGATGATCCGCCGCACAGCCCCACTCTCGATGAAGTGAGATAAAGCATCGAACAGAGGATCAATATTCTCGATTTCGTTCTGGGCGGGGATGATGAGATCGCAGAGAAGCATAGTCATGCTCATCATCAACCAGCGTGCTCGATGTTTTCATCCCGACCCAGCAATTCCCGCAGGGCCTCCCCCGGATCCGGCTGCTTCATCAGGTGCTCGCCGACGAGGGCGATCTGCACGCCGTGTTTCTGCAGGCGGATGAGATCATCGTGGGTTTGAATGCCCGATTCGCTGACCAGCACCCGCGTATCTTCGATCATCTCCACGAGGCGGAAGGTGTGGTTAAGGTCGGTCTGCATGGTGGTGAGGTCGCGGTTGTTGATGCCCAGCAGCGAATATCCCGCATGAGGAAAGCCGATATGCGGCATCACCCGGAGCAGGGTCTCCACCTGATGAACCTCCACCAGCGTGGTCATGCCCAGATCCTTGGCCAGAATCATCATGTCTAAAAGTTGGCCCTCGGGCAGCACTTCCGCCATCAGCAGCACCGCATCCGCCCCCGCCGCCCGCGATTCCCACAATTGATAGGAATCCACCAGAAAGTCCTTGCGCAACACAGGGAGGTCCACTTTGGAGCGAATCTGCTGGATATAGCCCAGATGACCACCGAAATAATGCTCATCCGTGAGGCAGGAGATCGCCGCCGCCCCCGCTTCCGCATATTGTGTAGCAATGGCGGCCGGATCGAAATCATCGCGAATCACTCCCGCACTCGGACTTTTCCGCTTCACCTCGGCGATAATCCGGGTGGCGAGGCGATTGCGCTCGGGGACCACGGCGGTGAAAAAATTGCGCGGACGACCCCGCTCCGCCACCCGCTCTTTGAGAATATCGAGCGCGGTGATTTCCTTGGCCTTCGCCACTTCCACCCGTTTCCGGGCCACAATTTCTTCCAGAAGCGGGATCATACTGCTGATGATACTCGGCGGATTCCTTTTCGCCGGGTTTTCATCCCCGAATTCCTCCCCGGTGGGCTCGACACCGGACGATTTGGATGCCTGGTCGGGGTGGATTATGCCTCTGCTGGGCCTGGCCTCGCTTTCCATAATTCTTTTATTGAAGTGGCATCGGCTTCCCTCATCAACGATCGGTCAATCCGGACAACGCAACCCCCGCCGCGACCCGCTGATGTTGATGATGCTCTATCTGATGATGTTTATCACCGGGATACTGGGCGTAACCGCGGCAAAATTCCTGGGGGGGATTTCTGTATCCGCCGACACTTCATTAACAGTGCGCGGCAGTGCCATCCTCTCTCTCGGGATGTACGCCGCCCAGTTCATTCTCCTCGCGGCAACGATGAATCGATGGGGACAGGAATGGAATCTAAGGAGGGCGATTCGGGGGCTGGGCGCGGGAATCATTGCCATCGCCATGATCGCTCCCATCATCCTCACCGTGGGCTGGCTGGCGGGCGAAGTGTATGGCTGGTGGCGCGGGGAGCCGCCGGAGATCATCGCCCACGACACCCTCAAACTCATGCTGAATTCGCCGCGAGATATCTGGTTCTGGGTATTGGCGGCAGGGGTCATCTTCGGGGCGGCAATCTGCGAAGAAGCGGCCTACCGGGAATTTCTCCAGGGCGCATTCCGCGGCTGGGGAGTCGGCCCCTGGCCCGCCATTGGAATCACCAGCGTCATCTTCGCCCTCGTCCACTGGGATGCCGTCTCCCCCCACGCCCTCCTCGCCCTGTTCACCCTCGCCCTCGGGTTGGGCTGGGCGCGAGAGAAAACCGGCACACTGGTGGCACCCATCATCATGCACCTGCTCTTTAATGCGGGCAATCTGGGGCTAGCGTTACTTATCACCAGTTAGAGTGACTCTCCCAGAGTTCAGGAATACCCCATCACAATATCCGCACCGGGGTAATACCAATTCAGAATTTCCTGAAACGACTTCCCCTCCTTCGCCAGTTGTTCCGCGCCGTACTGGCACAGCCCCGCTCCGTGCCCCCAGCCCCGTCCATTCAGCACAACCCGCCGCCTCCCCATCGTAACCCCGCCGATGAAGCCGGAACGCAGGCGTTTCTCCGGAGAGGGATAGCCCCGCACGGCGTAATCCCAGCCCCGCCGCAGAGTGTGTTCGCTTACATTGGCAGTGCGGCCCGAGCGGTCGGCAAGGGTGTAGCGGATGGGGCGTTCGTGTTCGTTCAGATCCGCCGGTTCGAGAGAGGCGATGGATTCCAGGGCGGCGAGGTCGGGCAGAGAACGATCTTTGCCATACGCCTGCAACCGGCGAAGCACTTCATTGGCAGATCGTTCCACCGACCAGCGACAGACCGGAAGCGAAGTGCAGACATCTTCCCCGGCTCGTCCCCGCAGCGGCGCGATGTCGTTTGCCGGGTGTTGCCCGATGGCGTGGCGGGCGTCGGCGGCCAGTCCTCCGCAACACGCCGAGTAATAGCCGGGCACGAGCAATCCCTTCCAGCCCAGCACCAGTCCCCGGGTTCGCGTAACCCCTTCAACAGCCCTGGAATGAGCGTCCGCTCCGCCATACATCTGTGAGGAGGCGTTGTTGGAAACATCGTAGTGGCGGGTTTTTCTGAATGAATGGATCTCACTGCACGCGAAACTGCGGGCGGAAATGGCCTGGGCGGCATGGGTTTCCTCGTTCCAGTGGCCGTAGATTTCTTTGGTCAGCACGCCGGGAAGATATGATTCCAGAGGCGCAAGATTGACCACATCGTAGGATTGAGGGCCGGCGTCGGTGCGGGGAACGAGGCGGAGTGAGCCGGGGAAGGTCTTCCCGTTCAACATAATCGGGCCTGGGTTTCCTGCTTCATCTTCTTCTCGGATAAGCAGTGGAGCAAAGCCAGATACCGACTTCCCTTCCAGATGGGTGCGGAAGCCATGGGTATCGACAATCGACCAGCCGGCGGGAACTCTGCGCAACGACACCGACCCGGGCATCGCAATGGCTCGATCCCAATTTCCGCCTTTAAATGAGCCGTCTTCCTCGGAATCCTGAAGCAGGAACCGCACCCGCTGACCTGATGCCCCGATGGTCAGGGCTTCCCCTCCCTCGAGGTTCCGAACCTTCTGAATCCGCACCCGAATCTCCGGCTCGGCTCCGGGAATTGGCGGCCTTAGTTCCCGAACCGGGGGGGAAGAGTTTTCGTTGAGTTCATCTACAGTTTTGTTTTTAGAGTTTGCGTTTTCTGCCGGGAGTGATGGGGAAGAAGAATTCGACTTATCATCACCACACCCCAACGGCCACAGGATTCCCGCGCACGCCCACGCCGTTCCAACCAGAATTGAGCGGCGGCCGGGGTCTGGATTGCTGAAGGGAGGAGGAGGATGCACAACCCGCGCAGGATATCACCTGGGGTTCGAGGGGAGTTCCGAGGAGGGAACCGATGGTGGATGACTTGGGGATTGAAGAAATCCCCTATGCCAGTGTCTAGTCGATTTCGCGCAGGGTCAGGCCGAATTTGCCCAGTTTTTCGCGGATTTCCACCAGACTGGTCGAGCCGAAGTTTTTCACGCCCATGAGTTCCGCTTCGGTGCGGATGGCGAGGTCGCCGATCGTACTTATGGTCAGCATCTGGAGGGCCTTGCGCGCCCGCACCGAGAGGTCGAGGGCGGCGATGGATTTATTGAGGATGGTATCCGAGGCCTGGCCGCGAAGTTCCTCATAAATCACCTGTCGCGCCCGGCTGAGTTGGCCATCGACCCCCTGGCCGAGGCGAAGACCTTTGACGGTGAGCATGTGTTTGATTTCAGTGAGAGAGGTTTCACCGAAATTCTTGTAACTGAGGAGTTCCGCTTCGCTGATGCGGAGCAGATCGCCCAGGGTGCGGATCGACATTTTCTTCAGGCAGTTGCGGGCCCGAACAGAAAGTTCAAAGTCCGTCACCGGCGTGTTCATCAGGGCGATTTTCTTCGCTCGATCCCGGGCTTCTTCTTCATCGTAGAACATGTCGCGGGAGGCCTGAATGTCCTTCAGGAACAGTTTCGCCCGGAGGTGATTGGGATTGGTGTCCAGAATCATCCGCAGGCACTTTTCTGCCTTCGCCACTTCGTTGCGATCTTCATAGACCACGGCAAGATTGATCAGGGCGTTGAAATGCGGGGTTTCGTTGTCGCACAGCGTTTCATACTTGGCGACCGCCTCATCCTCCTCGCCCGCCAGATCGAGCAAATAGGCCAGACGGAACAGATGCTCGGGATTGTCGCTCAGGCGGCAGGCGGCACGCATCTCCTTAATTGCCAGCGAACGATTTCCTTCCCGATCCGCCTCCAGACCCCGCTGATAATGATCCTCGGCGGCCTGAGGGTTGTCAGATTTACCAATTACAGTGTCGAGAATGTCAGAGGTCACGAGTAAAATCTCCAGAGAAAAGGCGATTGCGCAAAAGCGAAGAACGCTCTATCATATCAGAAACATTGAGGGAAAGCAATTCCGCCTGATGGGCTGCTGGGGTGTTTCAAACACCGAGCATAGTCCATGGTGATTGAATTGAGGGCAGGTATGCGATATGGTGAATTCAGTAGGGATATGCCTTGGGCATTTCGTGGTTGATCCGACATGGCTTGAGGCAGGATAACCCCGCGACCTGGAACCCCAATCATGATCTTCAGATTCAGTCTCTATGGGTTCCTGAAGAATCAACGCTACTTTGAATCGTTCCTCGTCCTCGCCTTTCTGGAAAAGGGACTGACTTTCTTTGAAATAGGCCTGCTTGTTGCCGTGCGCGAACTCGCGGTCACTCTGCTGGAAGTACCTTCGGGGGCACTCGCCGACATCTATGGCCGGCGAAGAGTGATGATCGGGGCGTTTTGTATCTATATCGTCAGTTTTATCATGCTCGGGCGGGCGGAGCATCTTGGGTGGCTGTTCGGGGGCATGTTTCTTTTCGGGGTCGGCGATTCATTCCGCACCGGTACCCACAAAGCAATGATTTTCGCCTGGCTCCGTCTCCACGATCGCACCGATGACCGGGTCAGGGTGTACGGGTACACACGATCGTGGAGCAAAATCGGCTCAGCCGTCGCCGTTCTCATCGCCACGGTGATCGTGCTGGTGAGTGATCGCTACTCGGACATCTTTTTTATGGTGACCATTCCCTATGGTCTTGCGATCATAAACTTTCTGGGCTACCCGAAGGAACTGGAAGGGCGGGGGAAAACTCCACCATCGCTCCGCGGGGTGTTCCGGCACATGGTCGAATCCATCAAAGTGGCAATCCGGGAAAAACAGTTGCGGCGGCTGGTTCTGGAATCAATGGGATTTGACGGGGTGTTCGATGCCGTCAAGGATTACCTGCAACCAGTACTCGAAGCGACGGCGGTGAGTGCGGCGGCAATGTTCATGCTCGCTCCCGATTGGTCGGAGGCGAGACAGACCGCTTTGCTGGTGGGACCGGTGTATTTCGCACTTCACCTGTTGGCGGGGGCGGCGAGCCGGATGGCCCACCGGACCACCAGGGTGCACGGCGAGGAGGGAGCGGCACGACACCTCTGGATGATCGTGACCGGTTTGTACGCGGCAATGGCCCTGCTCGGCTGGTTTAATGTTTCCTTCGGACTGATCATCGGCTTCGTTCTGCTGCACATCGTTCACAATCTCTGGCGTCCGATCCTGATCAGCCGGTTCGATCGTGCCGGTCCGGAGTCGCATGGGGCATCTCTGCTCTCGATTGAAAATCAAGGCAGAAGAACGAGCACGATGATCATTGCCCCGGGTTTGGGATTGGTGATTGATGCTGTCGCGGCAGGTGGACTGGGGGGACCGTATTGGCCGATCGGTGGGCTGGGGTTGATGGTCTCGATGGTCCTTCTACTGTCCCATCGCCCACGAAAACCGATCAACTAAGGTTATCCAACACCGTCACCACGAAGAGTGGACGCCGTCGATTCTTCCAATCCCAGATCACCGGCCAGATCCCGCACCGAGGCCTCACCTCCGCTCGCGGGTACACCGGGAGCAAAGGGAGCCACCCGGGCGGCTTCCTGTCGCGGTTCGGTGGACTCTTCCTCATTTTCCAACAAGCGGATCGACCGCCAATGTCCCGATTCAAACCGCCACGCCATGGTCACTCCATACAAAATGATATACACCGAGGCCGCGATCCACGGCCCGACCGATCCCAGGTCCGGCATCCACCAGATCATCATCCAGCCCCCGGCGATGATGAAAACCCACGAAAAAATGACCGTGATGAACGCTGGCCAAACCGTATCGCCCGCACCCCTGAGCGCCCCGGTATACACAATGCCAAAGGCGTCCACCGTTTGAAAGATGGCGGCGCAGATCATCAACTTCGCCCCGATCTCAATGATGTGTCTCGCTTGTTCCGGGGATATAGCGACCCCATCCACCTCGCCGCCCACAAACAGGTTGATCAGCGAGTATCGAAACACAAAAAATCCCAGCGCGCACAGAGTCATGTAGACCATCGCCAGCCCCAGCCCCAATCTTGCCCGGGAGACGGCAATGTCCGGCTGACCCGCACCGATGTATTTTCCCACCAACGAGCTGACCGCCACAGAAAATCCCACCGCGGGCATGAAGGAAAGGTGCATGTATCCCAGGGCGATCCACCCCGCCGCCATGTGATCCTTTCCGAATTGTCCCACCAGCACGGTCATGAACAGCGACCAACAGACAATCTCATTGCCGTATTGAATCGCGGCGGGCCAGCCGATTTTCCAGAGATCCCGCATCGGTTTCAGCCGGGGTTTCCAGGCCCGGCGGGTTTTCAGTTCCGCATTCATTTTCGGCCCGATGAACACCCAGAAGGGAACGATGAACTCCACAAACCCACCACAAACAGTTCCAATCGCTGCTCCATAAAGTCCCCATGCGGGAGTGCCGGGAATGCCCGGCAGGTTCAGGGCGGGGAGTCCCTCTTCCCCGAAAATGAGGATGTAATTAATGATGACATTGACACAATTTCCCAAGATGGCCGCCACCGTGATCAACCGGGGTCGGTGTAACCCGAAGAAGAAGTGGTGCATGGATCGGGCGCTGAGCGTAAACAGACCCCCCACAAGAAGAATCTGGCAATACCCCGATTCCAGACGAACCAGGTCGGCAAATGATGCCGCATCCTGACCCGGATGCATAAAAGGGAATAAGTATGGAGCGGCGAAGGCCAGAGGCAGAAGAACCACGACCCAGGTTCCGAGAGACATCCACAACGCGGCCCAGGGGTAGGGCGATCCTTTTTCCGGATGACCCGCACCGAGATTCTGACTCACATAGGTATTCACCACGGTAATCAGACCCAACATGAGTACGATCGGCACAAACGACCAGATACCCCCGTTCCCCTGCGCCGCTACATGCACCGGCCCCACCTGACCCACCATGAGTTTGTCCACAAACTGCATGACTGTGTAACTCAGCATTGTGAGCACGGTCGGCCACGCAATCGCCCACACCTCGGCGAGCGGGCGCACGCGGGCATCGATGGGCTCGGGATGGAGGGTTGCGGTGGTCATGAGGGTTGG
>CAZLXE010000065.1:10810-13005 GCA_964563005.1 uncultured Isosphaeraceae bacterium | reverse complement strand
CCAACACCCCCTTCTTCACCCCGTCCTCCAGATCAATCATCGAATACACAATGTCATCTGCGGCCTCAATCAAAAAAGTAATCGGATGCCGAACCCCCGGATTCCCCCCGGCACTTCCCCCCGTCCCTCCCTCTGTTCCCGTCGCCTCCCGCACCCGCTCCACCAACTCATTCTCCGAAGCAAACCACCCCGGTTTACTCCTCCCATGATCCTCATGCCCCGAGTCCGCCTCATCCGACTGCGCCACATATTTACCCGCCGCCGCCAGCGTCCCCGCCGTCAGGTTCAGCCCGTGAAAATCCGCCAGCACCTGTAGCCGCGACACCAGCCGCAGCGTCTGAGCATTCCCTTCAAACCGAAGAAAATCACAACGCTCCTGATCCGTCAAATCATCAACCCCGGCCAGCGATTCAAATTTCCCCGCAAACCACTCCCGAATCACCTCCTCCCCGAAATGCCCGAATGGCGGATTCCCCAGATCGTGCAGCAGCCCCCCCGTCGCCGCAATCGCCTCAATCGCCTTCTGGTCCGCATCCGTCCCGATTTCCCCGATCTCCCGCAGCCACCCCGCCACATTCCCCCCCAACTGCCTCGCCACCGTCGAAACCTCCAGCGAATGCGTCAGCCGCGTCCGCACCGAATCGTTCCGCTCCAACGGAAACACCTGCGCCTTATCCTGCAACCGCCGTACCGGAGCCGCAAACAACACCCGATCATAATCCCGCTCAAATTCCGTCCGCTTGTCCCCGCCCCCGGAAGATGGCGCCCCATCAAACAGTTCCCGCTGCCGCACCGGATTAAGTAGGGCAGACCAAGTCATTCGTTCAGCAGCCACAGGAATATCCAGAACCGTCATGCGATCATCATAACCGTAGACCAGAATTCCATCATTTCATTACCCCCCCCTCTGCGTGATCTCTGCGCCTCCGCGTCTCTGCGTTTAATACGCTCACTCATCCCCCGCATTTCCACACCACTTCCGGCAGATCGCATCCTCCCCGCACAGCGCCCCCCGCGCCTTGCACACCCGCCGTCCGTGCCAGATCAACAAATGGCTCAGCATGGTCCAACTCGGCCGGGGAAACAGCGCCATCAGATCCCGCTCAATCTTCTTCACATCCTTCTCCCCGCTCAAACCGAACCGCCCCGCCAGCCGCATCACATGCGTGTCCACCACCACCCCCTCGTTCAATCCATACGCATTCCCCAGCACCACATTCGCCGTTTTCCGCGCCACCCCCCGAAGCGTTATCAACTCCTTCATCGTCCGTGGCACCTCCCCTCCATATTCCTCCCCCACCCGCGCCATCGCCGCCTGCACCGACTTCGCCTTCCCCCGAAACAACCCGATCGTCTTGATATACGGCTCAATCTCCTCCGGCGTCACCCGCGCATAATCCGCTGGCGTAGGAAATCGCTCAAACAATCCGGGGGTCGCCTTGTTCACCCCCACATCCGTCGCCTGCGCCGAAAGAATTGTCGCCACCAGCAACTCATGGGCACTCCCATAATCCAGTTCGCAGTGCGCATCCGGATATGCCTTGAGCAGAGCCGAATAAATCCGCTTCGCCCGCGCCTTCTCTTTCGCCGACTTCTGAGGCAGGTCAAACCCCGCCTTGCTCGTAAGTGATTTCGGAGTCGTCACGATTCTATCTTCCGAGTATTCGAATCCCCTGCCATCAAACCCCCTGTTGCCCCCACCGCCCCCAACAATAGAAACAGGTTCACCCTCAGCAGCATATCCGCCCGGGGATGCAATTCCCCGAATTTCGCCCGCAATTCCTCCGCCTTTTCCATATCCCCCGCCTCCAATGCCGCCCATCGCCCCTCCAAGGCATCATTCATCACCGGGCTGATCGCCGCCGCATGAAACCCATAAATCCCCGCCGCCCCCACCACGCACCCCGCCCTCACCAGATGCAACAAACGCCACCGCCCCTCCCCCCGAAGCACAAAGAAATGCAACAGCAATGAAAGCACCACCACCGGAATCACCACCAGTTGAATCCAATCGATCGTCCGGAACACCCCCGCCATCATATGCCCCGCCGCCAGCAATCCCTGTTCCTCCCCCGGCACATCCGGATACCGCTCCATCGTAAGCCGCAGGGCATCATCCCCACTTACCGATCCGAACACATTCATCGCCGCCACCGCCGCCGCAATCAAAACCCCCAGCCAGATCGCCACCCCCA
>CAZLXE010000065.1:3105-10710 GCA_964563005.1 uncultured Isosphaeraceae bacterium | reverse complement strand
CCTTCCGACCAACTCGTCCCATCCGCCCACTCCTCCTTCTTCCAGATCGGAACCCGTTTCTTCAATTCATCAATCAAAAAGCGGCACGCCTCAAACGCCTCCCCCCGATGCCCGCACACCACCTGCACCAAAACACTCGCCTCCCCGATATCCACCACCCCCACCGCATGATGAACCCGCACCAATAAACACCCGAACCGCTCAACCGCCTCCTCCGCCAATTCCCGCAAAACCCCCTCCGCCATCGACCCATACGCCTCATACCGCAGCCGCAACAGCGCTCCATGTTCCGGATGCAACTCCCCCCGAGTCCGCCCCAAAAAAACACACTCCCCGCCCCCGGAATTGCCCCAGGACAAATCAGGACTCCCTCCCCCTTGGGGGGAGGGCTGGGGAGGGGGTTCGGAGGGTAACGGGATCCCCTCTCCCCTCGAGGGAGAGGGTTGGTATGAGGATTCGCTGCTCTCCCCCAAAGTCACATACCCCACCGGCCTATCTAAAATCTGAATGTCAATGATCGGTTCAAGCGCAGCCATACCCGGCATGGTACGACCACCCAGCCCGCCCTGCATCGATTGCCCCGCAGTTCGCCTGCCTCAACTATCTCTCATCAAAGGAAATGCCGATTTGGCTGCCCTCGGCTATCCCTCAATTCCCGATTCTGAAAGCCCCGATCGCACTCTGAATAGACCCCGCCATCGAACCCAATTTATCCCCCGCCGTCCTGGTCTGGGCCGCACCACTCGCCGTCTGTCGGGCGCCTTCATCAACCCCGGTCATATTCCGCGTAATTTCCCGACTCGCCGCGGCAGACTCCTGCACCCCGCTCGAAATTGACTCGGCCGCAGCCGTGGCGGAACTCATGCTTTGGGTGATCGTCGCCACCGTCGCGGACTGCTCCTCCACCGCGGCGGCAATCGTCTGCGAAACCTCTCTCACACTTCCCACCACCTTACCGATTTCCCCGATCGCCCCGACCGAATCCACCGATGATTTCTGGATCGCCTCGATCCGCGTGCGAATATCCTCCGTCGCATCCGCCGTCTGCCGGGCCAATTCCTTCACCTCAGTCGCCACCACCGCAAAACCCTTGCCTGCCTCCCCCGCCCGCGCCGCTTCAATCGTCGCGTTCAAGGCCAGCAGGTTTGTCTGCTCCGCAATGTCCTGAATAACCTCGATCACCTTGCCGATTTCATCCGCCGCCGAACCCAGTTTCCCGATGGTGTCATTGCTCTGATCCACCAGCAGCGCCGCCTCCGACACCACGGAGGATGACTGGTTTGCGTTCCGTGAAATTTCCCCGATACTCGTGTTCATCTCCCCCACCGCATGAGACACGCTCTGAATATTCTGCGTCATCTCACTGGAACTCGAGGCCATGGTTTCCATGTTGACCGACATCTCCTCCGCCGCCGCCGCCACCGAGGCAGACTGCCCCTGCATGTTGTCCGCCCCCTCGGAAAGCCCGGTCGCCGTTGACGATAATTCCTCCGAAGCCCCGGTCAGCACCTGCGATTGACTCGCAACCTCACGAATAACCCCCTGCAGTTTGTCCACAAATGTATTGAACGCCCGTGACAATCGACCCAGTTCATCCCGGCCATTGGCATCGAGTCGCCGCGTCAAATCACCCTCACCCTCCGCGATGTCCTCCAGCATATCCACCGCCGCCCGGAGCGGATGAGTAATGGTGCGGGCAATGCTGAATGCCAACACCAGACCGAACACAAAAACCCCACCGGCAGCATAATAAGACACCGAACTGTAGAAATGAGCGTCATCGGTTGTTTCCGATGCCCCCAGACGAACCTGTGCTTCGGCTGTGGTCTCAATCCCCTCCACCAGCGGCTCAATACGACGCACCGCATCCCGCATGGTGGCGATCAGCGTGCCGATCTGTTCATCCTCGGCCACCAGCGCATCAAAGGCAACCTGATAATTCCCCGCGATCGAAACAATCTCCTCCCGATGCTCATCCGCAACCCCCGCGTCCACAAACGCCTGCAGCAGAGCCGCCACCATATTTCGGGTCTTGGCCGCATAGTTCAGGTCGTGCCGGAGAAGATAATCCTTCTCATGCTTGCGAATGGTCAGGAGAATCTCGTTGGCTTCGGGAACAAAATACTCCTTAATGACATTCCCGATGTTGTGGGCCTGGGTGCGAATGTTCTGATAAATCTCCCCATCGCTCTCCAGAATCTTTTTCGCGTTGATGAAATCAAGACACGCGGCCCGGTATCCCTCAAAGGGTTCGCGAAGAAACGCTGCCACCCTCGGCTTGTCTTGAAGATGCCGATCGAATGTGTCCAGGGCATTGCCCAGCTTCACCCGATACCGATCCGCGTTCGTGCGCTGTAGATCCTTTTCATAACGCCGGCACTGAAGCATATCAATCATCTGTTCATCCAGCCCGTGCTCCACCAGAGCATCCGAAAGTTCGTGCGCCGCCTGCCGGAACTTTCCCTGCAGTCCACTCGTATGATCCAACCCCTTGCGCTTCCACGCCTCGGTCAACGCCAGAAAATCATTCCGGTACACCCGCGCCGATTCAATAATAGTTTCTGCCTCGACCGCAGTTTCCTCATGATCGTAAGCCCTTGATGAATCCCGGACCTCCTCCGCTTTCACAATCAGCCCATCCACCGCGTCATCCAATTTTGCAACATCCTTTGGATCATGCCGAAGCAGAAAATCCTTCTCGTACCGCCGACTCTGCAGCATCAGCGACTTAATATCCTTGGCATGCTCTTCGATGGCCACCTGATCCTCTAGCAGTGTATTGAACTCCCCCGTCGTGTGCGTTGTGGCATATTGAGACACCCCCGCCACCACCAGCAGCAGCGTCAGCATCGTTCCCGCCAGCAGCATGATCCGGGCGGAGATAGAAAGATTTCTCAGAGATATTTTATTCAACATCGCGGGGTTTCCTGTTCGTCGGGGAGCAGAAACAATTCACCCACCGGAAGAAACTGCTCTCAGCAAAAAATTGCAATTCCATCCTCTGCCTCGAATTTCGGCTTATTTCACCACCCGATTAAGAGTTTCCAAAAATCCCCTGCTTATGGGACCACCAATGATCCGACTCGAACCACCCGGTTTTTTCGACCCCGGGGAACGACAAATTGAAACCCCCCGAACCCCTCCGTGATCGTGCTAAGATCACCGATACTCAACAACCCACCCCATGCCTCCCATCCCTCACCATCTCGCCCCCACCCTCCAGCCCCTCGGCGATCCCAAACCCGCTCTCAATCGCCTCTCTGCCCTCGGTATCCGCGCCGTCCAACTCAGCGCCACCCAGCCCGGACTCCGCCCCCGCGAACTCAACCAATCCGCCCGCCGCGATCTCCGCGCCACCCTCCGTCGCCGCGAACTCACCCTCACCGGCCTCGATTGCTGGATTCCCCCCGCCCACTTCCTCGATCCCCACCACGCCGACCGCGCCATCGCCACCCTCCTCGCCACCATAGAACTCGCCGCGGATCTCCATCGCTGCCCCGTCAGCATCACCCTCCCCATCCCCGTCATTCCCGCGCAGGAGGGAATCCAGAAGCAGAACCAGGAAGAAAATAGAAACAATCAATTCATAACCACCCTCACCAATCACGCCCAGCACCACGGCATAACCCTCGCCAACCACACCCTCCCCTTCCCCAAAAACACCCAAAATAAAGAACTATCCATAGGTCTCGACACCGCCGCCGCCCTCGCTGCCGGAGAAGACCCCACCGCCCTCCTCCACACCCCCAACCTCGCCGTCATCCACCTATCCGACCTCCACACCACCGGCCTCCGCGGCCCCCTCGGCCAAAATCCAGAAAATCAACTCGACCTATCTGCATTTGCGGCCACGCTTTCCATCATCCAACCCCCTCCCTCTCTCGTCCTCGACCTCCGCCAATGGTCCCACCCCTGGCCCGGCCTCACCCAATCCCTCGCCACCTGGGCCGCCGCCACCCCCTGACCTTATTCTCCCTACCCCTCAATTCGCCCCTCTAACCGACCGATAATCAAAACTCCTCCGCCGATATTCCCCCCGAAACCCCTGAAAAATCGAGGTTTCCCCCGCAACAACCAATACCCGAAACGGTATCATCCCATACATTCGGTTTTCCCGATTAGGAATCAACAATACCTCCTATTCTCCTGGATTTTCAACCATGTCCCACAAACTCACCTCCTCCCTGATCCTCCTCGCCACCATCGCCATCTTCTCCCTCGCCGCCACCCCCGGCAGCGTCGCCCAGGACACCCCCCCTGTCGATGAGAAGAATGCCTCCGCCGACCTCGCCCCGAATCAGGAACCCCACATGCCCCCCCGCGCGGGATCACCCCGGCCCTCCGCTTCCAGCCCCGCCCAGAAGAAAAAAGACTTCCCCCCCTTCAGCAAAATTTCCGACGGTTTCACCAAAGTCATATCCACCGCCGACGGCGCCCGCAGCCTGTACACCATCTGGACTCGCAAAAAAGATTCCCAGATGCTCGCCGAACTCCCCGCCAGTTTCGAGCGACAACTCCTCTTCATCGCCTACACCGTCGCCGGCGGCACCACCGAAGCCGGCGTGCAAACCGGCGACCGCTACGCCAAATGGAAACGCTTCGACAAACGACTCGCCCTCATCGAACCCAACTTCGGCGTCCGCACCACCGGCGACCTCGAATCCAAAAAAGGCCACGACCGCGTCTTCACCGATCGCGTCATCCTCGATGTCCCCATCCTCACCATGGGACCATCCGGCGGCCCCGTCATCGACATGGACGCCCTCCTCCTTGGCCAGGCCGGAAAATTCTTCGGCTATGCGGCTATGGGGGCCAACCCCCGTCTCGCCAAAATCGCCAAAGCCAAGGCCTTCCCCAAAAATGTGGAACTTGCCTATGAACTCCCCCTTGCTGGCGGTCAGTTCGGCACCCTTCACTATTCCATCAGCGTCCTCCCCCAGAACACCGGCTACAAACCTCGCGTCGCCGACACCCGCGTCGGCTTCTTCACCACTTCCTTTATGGATGTCGGCCACCCCGACAAAGACACCCCCTGGGTCCGCTACATCACCCGCTGGAATCTCCAGAAAGCCGATCCCAAACTGAAACACAGCCCTCCCAAACAACCCATTGTCTTCTACCTCGAACACACCATCCCCGTCCGCTATCGCCGTTGGGTCCGCGCCGCCCTCCTCGAATGGAACAAGGCGTTTGCCCAGGTCGGCATCGACGACGCCATCGAGGTCTATCAACAGGATGCCCGCTCCGGCGCCCACATGGAAAAAGACCCCGAAGATGCCCGCTACAACTTCATTCTCTGGACCAACTCCAACATGGGCTTCGCCATTGGACCGAGCCGCGTCGATCCCCGCACCGGCCAGATTCTCGATGCCGACATCGTCATGGATGAGGGTTTCGTCACCAGTTGGGTCAACACCTGGAACGACCTCATCCCCGAAACCGCCATGGCCAACTTCGACCCCCTCACCCTCGCCTGGCTCGCCGACAAACCCCAGTGGGATCCCCGCGTCCGCCTCGCCCCCCCCGCCCAGCGCAACACCATCATCCGAAAACTCGCCCGCCAACGCATGCAGGGCACCGACCAACTCGGTCAAAATACCGACCCCACCCTCATGGGCGATGACCGCTACGACGGCCTCTCCGGACGCCTCAGCCAGATGAACGGCCGCTGCGATGTCGCCCGCACCACCAGTTACGACCTCGCCCTCTTCCGCCTCGACCCCTCCCTCCTCCGCGATCTTGCCGCCCGCAAAACCAGTTACGCCTCCCCCTCCGATGACAACAACGGCAAATCCAAAGACCCCGTCACCGGCACCTGGGAGGGCTCCGTCGAAACCCCCCAGGGTGAAATGCAATTCACCCTCGAACTCGAACTCCACGATGACAACTCCGTCACCGGCTCCATCGAACAGATGGGCTTCGAAGCCGAACTCACCGGCGAGTTCGACCGCGACTCCATGCGCCTCCTCCTCGATATGGAAATCCCCGGCGGCCCCGTCGTCAAACTCGACCTCACCATCGAAGGCGACTCCCTCTCCGGCACCGCCGATGCCGAAGGCGAATCCATCGCCATCTCCGCCACCCGCATCTCCACCGGCGACGATGAAGAAGAACAAACCGACTACACCACCAGCGACTCCGATGAGGAACTGGAACCCCAACCCGAAGAAGAAGCCAACGGAGTAGACACCGACGATGAAATAGTAGAGGAAGCCGAAGAACCCGAACCAGTAGTCCTGCCCGAAGGCGAACAGATGCTCGACGGCGTCCCCGAATCCTTCATCGGCCCTCTCCTCAAAGATGTCATCATGCACGAAGTCGGCCACACCCTCGGCCTCCGTCACAACTTCAAGGCCTCCACCATCTACGACCTCGCCGAAATCAACTCTCCCGAATTAAAAGGCCAGGCCATCACCGGCTCCGTCATGGACTACAACCCCACCAACATCAACTTCGATGATGGCCCCGTCCAGGGCGAATACACCATGGTCACCATCGGCCCCTACGACCTCTGGGCCATCGAATACGGCTATACCCTCGAACGAAACCTCAAACCCATCCTCAAACGAGTCTCCGAACCCGGCCTCGCTTACGGCACCGATGAAGACTCCTTCGCCTCCGATCCCGCCACCCGCACCTTCGACATGGGCAAAGACCCCCTCGACTTCTGCGAATCCCAGGCCCGCCTTGTCCACCACCTCCGCGAAAAAATCCTCGACCGTATGGTGAAAAAAGGCGACAGTTGGTCCAAAGCCCGCCGCGGCTATGAACTCCTCCTCGGCCGACAGTTCGGCGCCGTCAGCGTCGCCGCCAACTGGATCGGCGGTGCTCATAACAACCGTGACCACAAAGGCGACCCCGGCGACCGTAACCCCGTCACCCCCGTCTCCGTGGAGCAACAGCGCCACGCCCTGAAGTTCGTCATCGAAAACACCTTCCGCGATGATGCCTGGGGACTCACCCCCGAACTCCTCGCCAAAATGAACCTCGACAAATGGTGGGATGACGGCGGCATGCGGTCCATCTTCGATGACCCCGCCTGGCCCGTCCATCAACGCATTCTCGGTCTCCAGTCTTCCGCCCTCTCCATGGTCATGAACCCCTCCACCTTGGGCGGCATCTTCGACAACGAGTTCCGCATCGCCGCCGATGAAGACGCCCTCACCCTCCCCGAAGTCATCAATGGCCTGTCTGATGAAATCTGGTCCGAACTCCAGAACTCCAAGTCCCGCACCTACACCGCCCGCCAGCCCCTCATCAGCAGTCTCCGCCGCAACCTCCAGCGCGAACTCTTGGAGCGCCTGATCGACCTCTCCCTCCCCAACCCCGGCTTCGGCGTCGCCGCCAAGCCCGTCGCCAACCTCTGCACCTACAAACTCCGCGACCTCAAAAACGACATCGATTCCCTCATAGAAAAACGCCAGGAACGGCTCGACCCCTACTCCCTCGCTCACCTCGCCGAGGCCTCCCTCAGAATCGAAAAAGCCCTCGACGCCCAATACCTCTACAACACCGACGCCCTGGGCGGCGGCGGCATGTCCCAAATAATGTTCTTCGGCGAAAAATAAAAAACATGGTCCCCTCCCCCTTTGGGGGAGGGTTAGG
>CAZLXE010000065.1:0-3005 GCA_964563005.1 uncultured Isosphaeraceae bacterium | reverse complement strand
AGGGTTAGGTCGCAGATCCGCCAAAGGAGGGGAGGGGGGCTTTCCCCCGTCATCCTCTCCCCTGACGCTCCTCCCGTCATTCCCGCGCATGCGGGAATCCAGAAATCGCACGGCAACCGCCCCCCCTACCCCCCAACTACCATACTCTCGCCGCCTCCTCAACTCCCGGTCTAATGCGGCTTCTCCCCCGTCATTCCCGCCCTGACAGGGCTCCTGCACCCCTCCGTCGGGAATAATCAAAAAATAAGAAAATATAAATATTTTTCGCCCCTCACCCTGAAAAAATATCTGGCCATTCCTGAATTGACGGTGTATAATTCGCTTGACCAACCCCCCGCTCTGGCTGCTCAATACTTCCAGATCCGGGGCCGGGAATAGGGATAAAAAATTCCGCGGCATGGCCCAGAGCATTCACCCCCAGGATGGTTCATCCTTCGGTTAATAATTTGGATTCCCATTCTCCATGTACGGAAAGGATTTCGCCATGAAAACCCCAACCACCTCCCTCACCCTTCTGCTCGCCCTCTCAGTCCAAGCCCCCGCTCTCGCCGGGCCCGGCCCGCAATACATCCCGGGCGTCCCCGACTGGAACCAGCCCTTCATGAGCGGAGCCCCCGGCGGAGTCGCCGGCCCCTGGAGCGCCTGGTGCGTCCCCACCGCCACCGCCAACCTCGTCGGGTTTGCCGATGATCATCGCAACTTTGCCTCCATCGGCGACCACCAACTCTATCCCGCTTCCAATGCCTGGACCGCCGTCGACTTCAACGATGAATCCGCCGATGGCTCCGGTGGTCCCCGCAATGATCTCGGCTGGCGTCTCGACACCAACGGCGCCCGAACCGGACTCCCCCACACCGGGACCCACTTGGGAGACCTCAAAGCAGGCATCGAAAAATTCTGGCTCAACCATGCCCTCCCCGAGTCTTACATCCGAAACTACGGTGTCCCCACTCCCTTCATGCCCTCCTGGATCTACTGCGATTTCGATACCACCCTCAACCTCTACCCCGAACACAATCTCATCGAGGCCTTCAACGAAGTCCGCAGAGAAATCGACGCCGGACGACCCCTCCTCGGCCACTGGGGACACGGCAACCTCATCAACACCGGCCAGTTTCCCCTCCCTCCCGGTGATCAGAACATCCCCGACGCCGAGTTCTACCGCACCGCCGACTGGGGATTCGATCCCACCCAGGGCGGCCAGTTCCCCGCCCAGGATGAATCCTCCGGCGAAATCTGGGATGCCGCCCAGGGCCTCGGCCACACCATGACCATCGTCGGCTACTGGCTGGCCTCCGATCCCACCAACCCCCTCGTCCCCCCCGTCGATGCCGTCATCGTCTTCGACAACCGCGACCTCCCCCTCAACCAGCGCATCCCCATCATCCTCCCCTGGTACACCTCCCCCCTCGCCGGCGTCACCTCCGTCGCCCCCGCCTCTCTCATCTTTGTCGATGACTCCGGCCCCGCCGCCGGCGATGGCTCCTCCTGGCCCAACGCCTACCCCGATCTCCAACTCGCCCTCGCCGACGCCAGCGCCCGCCTCCCCGCCGCCGTAGAAATCTGGGTTGCCGAAGGAACCTACACCCCCGCCCCCCCCCATGGCAGCCGCTTCGAAACTTTCCTGCTCCAGAGTGGTGTCGCCATCTACGGCGGCTTCAACGCCACGGAAACCGAACGCGCCCAACGCAACCACTTCCTCCAAAAATCAATCCTCAGCGGCGATCTCAATCACGACGATCCCTTCCCCCCCTGCTCCGCCGACATCACCCCCCCCGGCGGCAATGGCGTCGTCAACATCGATGACCTCGTCGCCCTTCTCAACGCCTTCGGCCCCTGTCCCGTCCCCCCCGCATCCTGCCCCGCCGACATCATGCCCCCCGGCGGCAACAGCGCTGTCAACATCGATGACCTCGTCGCCCTCCTCAACGCCTTCGGCGCCTGCCCCACCATCGGCAATGCCGAAAACTCATACCATGTCGTCACCGGTTCCGCCGCCGACCTCACCGCCGTCCTCGATGGCGTCACCGTCACCGCCGGCTATGCGAACAACAATTCCGGCGACGCAAATCGGGGCGCCGGAATGCTCATCGTCACCTCCGGCGGCCCCACCGTCGCCCACAGCACCTTCATCGAAAATCGCTCCGTCTGGGCCGGCGCCGCCATCTACATTCGCGACACCAACCCCGTCATGCACAACGATCGCTTCCTCGGCAACACCGCCGTCGGCTGGGGAGGCGCTGTCCGCATCTGGCGCAGCCAATCCCTCCTCGTCAACTGCCTCTTCAGCGGTAATGTGCTCACCTCGGGAAACGGGGGCGGAGCCGTCGGCATAGAAGACACTCCCAGCCCCACCCTCCGCAACTGCACCTTCAGCAACAATAATGCCTCTGCAACATCCCACGGCGGGGGCGGAATCATCTCCTACTCCAGCAGCCCAGTCATCACCAACGCCGTCTTCTGGAATAACCTCGATGCCACCGGAACCACCGAAAACGCCCAACTGAAAAACATGTTCGGCACTCCCCTCGTCAACTATTCCTGCATCCAGGGACTCACCGGCATGCTCGGCGGCGTCGGAAATCTCGGCGGCGACCCCCTCTTCATCGACCCCCTCGGCCCCGACCTCATCGCCGGCACTCTCGATGACAACCTCAAACCCCAGAGCGGCTCCCCCATTATCGACTCCGGCGACAACAACTCCATCCCCTGCAGCGTCTCCACCGATCTCGACGGCGGCCCCCGCATCATCAACGCCGTAGAAATGGGCGCCTACGAAGTCCAGTCCGTCCCCCCCGGCAACTGATTCCCTCTCCATCCACCTCGATTCTCCTCCCCCCTCTATGGGGGGTTTTTATTCATCACCCTCTTCGTTCAACCCTCCCCCAGCAAACTCTGAATCAGCCGAAACTCCCCCTCCACCTCCGCCGGATCACCCACCGTCTCCTCCACCCCGTCCCGCAGAAACTTCAGCACCATCTTCTTCACCACCTGCAACGCCGCCG
>CAZLXE010000064.1:0-13346 GCA_964563005.1 uncultured Isosphaeraceae bacterium | reverse complement strand
TGCCGGCGGCTCGTCGGTGCTGTCGTGATTCTTTGGATTCAGGGGGCATGGTGATTCAACCAGAAGACGGCCGAGACGACCGTCCCACTTTTTTGTTGGCCGTCCCAGTCAGTCGTAGGCGCGGGGGATGGCGTTTTTTCGGATCCAATCCTTCACCCGTCGTTCAAGGATGGAAAGCGGAAGACTGCCTTCAGTTAAAATAACATCATGGAACTGGCGGAGGTCGAAGTTTGCTCCGAGTTCGCGCTCGGCTCTGGTTCGGAGTTTGCGGATGGCCAGTTCACCGATTTTATAGCCGCACGCCTGACCGGGCCAGGCGATATAGCGATCGATTTCGGTGGTGATGTTGAGTTCGGTGAGGGCGGAGTTGTCCTTCATGAATTGAATGGCTCGTTCGCGGGACCAGCCGAGGGCGTGCATGCCGGGGTCGACAACAAGGCGGCAGGCCCGCCACATTTCGTAGGTGAGGCGCCCGAAGTTGTCGTAGGGGTCGTCGTACAATCCCATTTCCAAGCCCAGACGCTCGGCGTAGAGCGCCCAACCCTCGCCGAAGGCATTGAAGTAGGTGTGCTGGCGAAATTCGGGCAATCCTTCCAGTTCATTGGCGATGGAGATCTGATGATGATGACCGGGGACGGATTCATGCAGGGCGAGGGCGGTCATTTCATATTTGGGGCGTTGGTCGAGGGCGTAGGTGTTGGCGTAGAAGTTGCCCGCCTGGGCGTTTTCCAGATTGCCACCCTGGTAATAGGCGGTGGTCTGGTTGGGGGCCATGAATTCCGGGATGGGTTTGACGCCGTAGGGGAGCCGAGGAAGGGTTTTGAAAAGGGCGGGCATCTGGCCATCTACTTTCTTGCAGATGTTGCGATAGCCCATGAGCAGATCATCGGGATTGGTGTAATAAAAGCGGGGATTGGTGCGGAGATCGTGAATGAACGCGGCGAAGAGGGCGGAGTCATTATACGAAGTGGCCTCGGGCTTTCGTTCGAGAAAGTCGCTCTGACGGATGACGGTCATCATTTCAGCCCGGATGCGGGCGACTTCGCTCAGGCCGATTTTATGGATTTCCTCGGCGGTGAGATCGGTGGTGGTCATCACCTTGAGTTGATGGTTGTAATAGGCCTCGCCATCGGGCCAGTCGATGGCGGCTATGGAGGAACGGCAGTGGGGGAGATATTCGTTGTTGATGACTTCGCTGAGATTGAGGAGTCCGGCCTGCACGGCGGGGAGGGATCGTTCGCGAAAACGGTTCGCAAGGCGGGTGGCGTCTTCCTCACTGAAGAATTGGGGAAAGTTGGCGAACGGCTGGGCGAGGGCTTGCAGGCCAGTGCCATCAGGATCAAGCAGGGCGGTGAATTGATCCGCAAGGCCGACAAGGGTGATGCGAGGAGGGGTGCGTTTTTCCTTCACGCCGAGGCGGAGTCGTTCGATAATCTGATCGCACCATCGGGGAACGAATTCGAGGCGGGTGAGGTAGTTTTCGTAGTCTTCCACGGAATCGAAACGCACCCGATCGGCCATCTGGGGAATGGATTGATGAGGACCGAAGCGGCCGCCGATGGGGGCGAGGAAGGCGCGGAAACGGTGCCCGGTGATGGATTGAGAACGGAGGAGGTCGAAAATTTCATAACTCACCCGGTCGGTTTCATTCAACGATGTGGGCTTGATGGCATGGAGTCGCTCGAGGAAATTGATCTGATCCTGATGGCGGCGTTCGATGGCGACCATGCTCTCGTCGGTGATGCGGTCGGCGTGGGAGTAGTCGCCGCGGGACATGGCAAGATCGGGGAATTGATCCCGCTGCCATTGGTCGAAATCAGCGAAAAGGGCGTGCAGTGCTTCCGCATCGTCTGGGAATGGGGTCGGGGCGGCGGGCATGGTGTTTATCAGCCCTCCCAGAAAAAGAGGCAGGGAGAGGGCGAACGACGAGATTGGGTGAATGAACATAAGCATTACGATAGCGTACGGAGGGTGGGTATGAAGGGCCACGATCATAAATATATGTAAAATCATAGAATCATCGCGTCCGAAAACGGGGCGATCCACGGGGGAAAGTGCAATTATGCAGCGGTGATCCCGAATCATTTCCTGCCTTCTCCCTGTTTCTCTTGCCGGTGAACGATCTGGATGGCACAGTCGTAGAAACGGGGTCAATCCAAGTTTATTCTGCAATCAAATACCGAGAACCACTATGTCTGAAACCGCCGCCGGAAACAAACCTGTATCCAATTCCGAGTCTATCCCCGAAAATCCGAACGAAGAATCATCCCGCCTGGTGCGTATCTGGCGGAACAGCGTACGGCCCATCGTGCTTATTCTACTGGTGATTGCTTCGTTCCGATCTGCCGTGGCGGATTGGAATGATGTGCCCACCCAGTCGATGGAGCCGAATATTCTGGTGGGCGACCGGATCTTTGTGAATCGTCTGGCCTATGGATTGAAGGTTCCCTTCACGACCTGGCATCTCGCGGAATGGAGCGCTCCCGCCCGGGGTGATGTGGTGGTTTTTTATGCACCGGGCAGTGGCAAACGGATGGTCAAGCGAGTGATGGGTCTGCCGGGCGACACCATTGAATTGCGCCGGAACAAACTGTTCATCAATAACAACCCGGTGGAGTATGCTCCGTTCGATGCCGCCAACCAGATCGCGGATGGGCTGACCGACCCCGGCCCCCATCTGTATGCAAGGGAACGAACAGGGGGCGAGGATCACCCCATCATGCTCCAACCCGCCCGGGGATCGCGGCTGAGAACCATGCCCGCGATTCAGGTTCCCGAAGGGCATTACTTCATGATGGGCGATAACCGGGACAACAGCGGCGACTCCCGCGTGTTTGGCTTCGTGCCGAGGGAGCAGATTCTGGGTCGGGCGGTCGGTCTGGCGTTTTCGCTCGATCACCACGATCATTACCTGCCCAGATGGGATCGGTTTTTCCGAGGGATTGATTGAACCCCAGAGCAATCTGTAATCCAGTAAAAAGTCGCCTCATAGTCAGTATGGACTCACCACCAGGTAAAGACCAGGCAGGGCGGATGTGCGTCACTGATCTATGCGCAATCTTTATGGAATATTCTTGCTCCGGTAACACTCGATGGTTTCTCAACCCATATGATTATGCGTGTCAGAAAAGTAGCCCTTCGAGTGTCTGATGTAATCTTAATGAGGTTGAAGATTTTGATTGACAAAGGATCGAAACTTGAAGCATCGTAACCATGTATCAAGTAGCGGACAATGCCTCAGCATGGGCTTGGAAGAGTGCTCCCGGCTTGAAGGAAGACAAAGATTCATGCCAAAGAAGGGTAATCCATTAAGGTTTGAGGACTGTGATGCATTGCTGGAGGAAGGGAATAAAGTGACGCCCTGCTCAAGTATCCAGGAAAGAATCTATTGAACACGAACAATGACCAATTGGCGGTACATGGTTCTCGTGGAAAGTCAGCAATCTCCTTGCATGAGACAGAAAATTCCAAAGCGGTCTCCTGCAAAGTTCCCCTGAGCCACCAGGGTTTAATCCAGAAACTCGACGGACCAGCCGGGCCTGTTGGGGAAAGACAACCTCCGCCCATGGAGAGTGATCTTGAATCCCGACCGCCCGCTCCCCCCCTTTTTATGGACATAGAGTCTAAGAGGGGAGTGCTGGTAGTGACTCCCAAGGGGCCAAGACTCGGTGAACGGGAGACACCAATCATTAAGACGGAATTGGTACAGGTTCTGGCAAGAACCAAAAAGCGCCTACGATTCATCGTATTCGATTGTTCGGAGCTTCAACTGATTTCCAGCATGGGGCTGGGGATGTTTATTGAGGTCAGGCACACGGCCCGAAAAGCCGGGATAAAAACAGTACTGTTCGGCTTGAATAATGAAATGCTGAACATGCTGCAAAAAGTCAAGATGAAGCGATTGTTTCGAATCGTACGCCGGGAGAAAAAGCTGAGCAGAATGATTGCCGGATTCTGTGGCGAAGATTATCCGGGCTTCAAGAGTAGTGCAGTTGGCGCTCGCTCCCGAAGCCACAGACATGCGATCGATTCAGACTTAATCGACAGGGATAATCCTTGTCTGCCGAAACGGAGCCGGTCATCGAGGGGCGTCGGCCGACACCCAGGGAATTCCTAATAAACGGAAATATGCTCTAATCGTAAATCAGTTGTCAATAATTCACGCCTCAGTCGTCATCTTCGTGGGGCTTGAAGGCCTTGATGACATCGGACTGGACATTGGGTGGGGTGGCTTCGTCGTGGCTGTATTCCATGGCGTAGGAACCCGCACCCGCAGAGATGGACTTCAACTGGTTGGAATAGGTCATCACTTCCGAGAGCGGGGCTTCGGCATAGACCACGGCCTGATTGCCGGGAAGCATGTCGGTGCCCTGGATGCGACCGCGTCGGCCGGAGAGGTCGGATGAAATGTCGCCGATGAGGTCGGCGGGGATGGTGATTTCCAGTTTGACGAAGGGTTCGAGGAGCACGGGTCGGGCCTTCTGTACGGCGTCGATGAAGGCCTTTTTTCCGGCGGAGATGAACGCGACTTCTTTGGAATCCACCGGATGGTGCTTGCCATCGTACACGCTGACCTTGATGTTCTGCATGGGGTAGCCCGCGATGGCTCCGGACTGCATGATCTGACGGACGCCTTTTTCGATGGCGGGCATATATTGCTTGGGGACGGAGCCGCCGAAGGTTCCATCTTCAAAGGCGAGGCGATCGACAATGCCTTCATCGTCTCCGCTGACGGGTTCAACCCGGAGATAGACTTCCCCGAACTGGCCCGCGCCGCCGGTCTGCTTTTTGTGTCGGTGGTGGCCCTCGGCCTTACTGGTGATGGTTTCCTTGTAGGCGATTTTAGGTGGTTTGGTGTCCACTTCCACGCCATAACGATCTTTCAGCAGGTTGAGTTTGGCCCGGAGGTGTTGCTCTCCTAATCCCCGGAGCACCGTTTCATTGGTGGCCTGCACGCGATCGACTTCAAGAGTGGGATCTTCGGCGAGCATTTTTTTGAGGGCTTCGGCGAGCTTGGTTTCCGCCCCTTTGCTCTTCCCTTCAATGGCCAACCCGAACATGGGACGGGGCAGGACGAGTGGCTTGAGGTGGAGGCGTTCGCCGATGCTGCCATCGTGAACCACACTGCCGTAGTGGATGTCCTCAATTTTCGCCACGGCCCCGATGTCGCCCGCGATAACCTGATCGCATTCCTTGTGATCCTTCCCCTGAAGTTTGAAGACATGGGCGATGCGAATACTTTTCTTGCCGTCATCCACCACGGGATGCAAATTCGCGGAAACGCTTCCCTGATGAACGCGGAAGACGCAGAGTTTGCCCACGAAGGGATCGGATGACACCTTGAAGACATGGGCGACGGGGGGTTTGCTCGCATCCGGCTCTGAAGTCCAGGGGTGCATCTCGCCATCCTGACCAAACTCAAACGGCCGGGGATTCCCCTCCGCCGGATTCGGGCAGAGGGTTGCAAAGATGGTCGCCAACTCGTTCACTCCGATATTGTTGCGGGCGGAGGTGAAACACACGGGGATGAGATGCCCTTCGCGGAGTGAGCGTTCAAACGGTTTGTGTAATTGCTCGGGAGTAACGGTTCCGCTTTCCAGGTACTGCTCCATGAGGGCTTCATCCACCTCGACCACCTGATCGATGATGGCGGTATGGTGATCGGCAACGGGACCGAGGGCGCTGGTTCCTTCGGTGGTCTTAAAGCAGTCCACCACGCTGGCGCCGTCTTCCGAAGGCAGATTGAGGGGACGACACTCGCTCCCGAAGGATTCTTGAATATTTTCCAGCAACCCGGCCACATCATTGCAGGCGTCAATTTTGTTCACCACGATGAGGCGGGGGAGATCGCGTTCCTTGGCAAATTTCATTACTCGACGGGTAACGGTTTCGACTCCTGCCGAGGCGTCGACCACAATCACCACCGTCTCTACGGCGGGGATCACGCTCAGGGATTTTCCGAGAAAGTCTGATGTGCCGGGGGTGTCAATGAGATTGACATGGACGCCTCCGTGATCGAAATGCACGACCGCACTGTCGATGCTGTGTCCCAGTTCGTGCTCCTGTTCGTCGGTATCGCAGACGGTGTTTTTGTCCTCGACCCGACCGATACGCCCGATGGCTCCGGTATTATTAAGCATCGTTTCGATGAGTGTGGTTTTTCCCGACCCCGCACTC
This sequence comes from uncultured Isosphaeraceae bacterium, assembly GCA_964563005.1. Classification (GTDB taxonomy): domain Bacteria; phylum Planctomycetota; class Phycisphaerae; order Phycisphaerales; family SM1A02; genus CAZLXE01. The sequence goes on along the minus strand of CAZLXE010000064.1, from coordinate 7,169 downwards.
CCCAGCAGGGCCAGATTTCGGATGTCGGTAGTCGTATATGCTGGCATGAATGTCACTCCTATATGCACCGGACCAGCCGTGGCCCAAAGTGCAGTACGCATTGATTTGAGTGCGTAATATAGCGGAAAACCCGATTTCGGGGGACGACCACCACTGCCCGGTATTTCTGCCTTTGCCGAGCGGAATGAGGAGAGGGATGGGCCATCAAGCCCGACCCGGCAAAGAATATTAATCTCCTCTCGTGCCCATCTTCCAGGGGTTTCCTGCGGGGTAAGCACCGCCGAATTGTTTTGGCAGAATTCGGTGTCCTCCCCCGTAAGTCTCTAGCTGGCACAGAGATATCCCAACAGAACCCACAGCGCTTCTTAAAGTATCTTTTTCAGGGACAATTATTTGTAGTTGGGGGTCTGGCTGGCGCTGAGGATGTTGGGGTTTTCTTTTATTTTTAGGAGGGCGGCTTCGTCGAGCGGGCCATTGAGGTGGATGCGGGCACACGCGGCCTTGGCGCCCAGGTAGATGATGTTTTCCATTTCCTCAACATTGATGAGGGAGTCGGTGCCGATGATTTTGAAAATGTGGGCGAGGACGCCGGGTTGGTTGAGGTGACGGACGGTGAGGAGGGAAGTGGCGGGGGAGGCGGCGGCACGGTTGACACAGTGGAGGATGTCACCGGTGGCGGCGTAGTGCTGGATGATGCGGACAGTTTCATCGGCGATGGCCCGCTGGGCCTGCTGGGTGGAGGCGCCGTTGTGGTGCGTGCCGTAGACCACTCCCGGAATTTGCACGATGGGGTCTTTGAATTCTTTATCGGAGGGGGCGGGTTGCTGGGCATAGACATCGAGGCCAACGCGGAGATGTTTCGTCTTGACCCCTTCGGCGAGGGCAAGTTGATCGAGGATGCTGCCCCGACTGGTGTTGATGAGGATGGCGCCATCCTTCATGGCGTTGATGAAGGATTCGTCGATGAAGTTTTTCGTTTCGTCGGTGGCGGCTATGTGGAGGGAGACCACATCGCACATTTTGGCGAGGTTGATCACGCTGGAGCAATAGCCGACTTCGAGTTCATCGGCTTTTTCTTCGGTGAGGGATCGGGACCAGGCGACGACGGACATGCCGAAGGATTTGGCGCGCCGGGCGACTTCCAGACCGATGCGCCCGAGACCCACGATGCCGAGGGTCTGGCCGTAGAGACCGGGTGCCCCGGCGAAGCCCTTTTTGTCCCATGAACCGGCGCGGGTGGCGGCAACCTGATCGGGGATGCGACGGTCGCAGGCGAGGATGAGTCCCCATGCGAGTTCGGCGACGGCGATGGCGTTTTTACCGGGGCAGTTGGCGACGAAGACTCCCCGGGCGGAAGCGGTCTCCACATCAATGTTGTCATAGCCCGCCCCGGCGCGGACGATGAGGCCAAGGGAGTTTGCTGCCGTAAGAGCGGGCTTGGGCACTTTGGTGGAGCGGACGATGAGAACTTCGGGATCGATGCGAGAAAGGGCTTCGGCGAGGTGTTCGGCGGAGACATCGGGTTCGTTCTGGACACGGCAGCCCGCCTGTTCGAGGAGTTCGATGCCGGAGGATTCGAACTTGTCGGCGATGAGGACGACGGGGCCGGGCGGGACCGTTGGCGACTCGGCGAGGGTGGGGGCGGTGGTTGTTTCAGGAGCGGGGGAGCGCGTGATTTCGAGGGGAGTGGTCATGGGGGTATTTTAGGGTTAATGGGGGGAGGAAGAGGTCTCTTTAATAAAGAAGGTTTGTCATTTATTCCGGGGATTATTCCAAGTCGTGGGTGAAAAGGCCGCTGCGGAGTTTGGGCTCGAACCAGGTGGATTTGGGGGGCATCATGAGGTCGGCATCGGCGACGGCAAGAAGTTGTTCGATGGAGGTGGGGAAGAGGGCGATGGCCATGCCGGGATCGGACATCGCATTGACGCGATTCTCGAGTTCTGAGGTGCCCCGGATGCCGCCTATGAAGGAGAGGCGGGGATCGGTGCGGGGATCACCGATGTCGAGGATGGGGGTGAGGATGCGGTCGGTGAGGAGCGAGATGTCGAGGGAGGCCACAGGGTCGGATTGGTCGATGGTGGCGGGGTCCATGGTGAGGGTGTACCAGTGGTGATCGAGGGAGATGCCGAATTGTCCGGGAGTGGTGGGTTCCGGTTGGGTGGTCTCGGTCAGAGAACCAACTTCTTTAAGGCGCTGAATGATTTGTTCGGGGGACTGGTTGTTCAATCCCTGAATGACCCGGTTGTAGGGAAGAATGGTGAGTTCGGAGGCGGGAAAGAGGACGGTGAGAAACCAGTTGTATTCTTCCTGGCCGGTGTGGTTCGGATTGGAAGCCCGGCGTTCGGCTCCGGCGCGGGCGGCAGAGGCGGATCGATGGTGGCCGTCGGCGACATACGCCACGGGGAGTTCGGCGAAGGCATCGATATAGGGTTGAGGATCGGCGACCGTCCAGACGGTGTGAGTGATGTCATCAGGGGAGACGAAGTGGTGGAGGGGGCGCTGGTTGAGGTCCGCTTCGATAAGGGCGGCAAGGGAGGGCTGGTCGCGGTAGGTGAGGAAGACGGGGCCAGTGTTGGCGTTCAGGGTTTGGACATGGCGGGTGCGGTCGTCTTCTTTGTCGGGCCGGGTTTTTTCGTGCTTGAGAATGACATTGTTGGCGTAGTCGTCGATGTGGCAGCAACAGACAACGCCGGTCTGGGCCTGGCCATTTCGAACCTGGCGATAGAGGTAAAGGCGGGGTTGGTCTTCGCGGATGAGGGTGCCGTGGCTGAGGAATTGGTTTAGGTTTTCCCGGGCTTTGGCATAAACGGCGTCGTCGTAGGGGCTGGTGCCTGCGGGGAGATCGATTTCGGGCCGGACGATGTGGAGGAAGGAATGGGGGTTTCCCTCGGCCAGGGCGCGGGCCTCCTCGGCATTGACCACATCGTAGGGAACAGAGGCGACGCGAGAGGCGAGGTTTTCCGGGGGACGAACGGCGGCGAAGGGTTTGATGCGCAGCATGGGGTTAAGGTCTCCGGCCACTATGGTAGCAGAGGGCGGAAAAAGGCGGTTTTTTCAATTGGAGAGGAGATTTCGGGGTGGGATAGGTGAAGTCGGTCCCTGGATTATCCGAAGGAGGGAGCAGAGGATATGTCCGAAAACAAACCCGATATTCGGGTTGATTTATTTCTTCGAGGAGATGGCCGTGAATACCTGCTGGGACCTGGGAAAGCCGAACGAATCTTCAGAGAATCACGATGATGCCCCCGCGCCGTTGCCATTCGAGCGGCGGCATGTGGATCGCTGGCCGACGGAGGGGGCGGCGAGCGCGATCCGGGTGGCGGGGGAGGGATTCGGGCAGATCGTGGATCTGAAGTTGCTGGATTATTCCCACTACGGGCTGGGGGCATTGGGGGATGATCCCCTGGAGCCGGGGGCGGTTATTTCGGTTGGATTTCAGCAGCCGGGCCAGATGGCGCGGCGGGGCGTGGTGGTGCGGTGTTCGCCTTGCGGGAAGGGGTACCGGATCGCGGTGCGGTTTGAGCATCGGCTGGCGGCTTGAGGGGGTGGGGGTATGGCTACCCGGCACGACCTTCCGTTTCACTCCAGGTCGTGGCACCGGTGGTCATACCAAACCTGACCTATTTTAAAAATCGAGGAGTTGGATGGTGGCGGCGAAGGTGGTGTCGTTGCGGATTTCGTCCTGCCGGATGATGAGGCGGAAATCGAAATCGGGGAAGCGGCGGGTGATGGCGAGGGTTAATGCCCGGAGTTCATCGCGGCGGAAGTCCCACTGCGGAGCGAAATTGATGCGATATTTGGGGGTGAGGCGGTAGATCCAGCCGAGGTCGAGCAGGTCGTTGTTGCTGGCGTCGAGGGAGCGATATTCAACAAAGGTGGTGAGCACGGGGGAATGCTGGAGTTCGGCCCCGATGGAGGCCCGGGCAAAACGGTCGTTATCAAGATCCCAGGTGCCGGTGCCGGTGATGGCGAGAGCGTCGCTGACAAGCCAGATCATGGAGCCATCAGCGTGATCGCCGAGTTGAGAATATTCGGGGCGGTAATTGAAGAATTGGGGCGTGGGAGATTCGCGGCGGGCGTCGTTGCCGTTCAGGACGAGGTTGGTGTCGAGGGTGAGGACATCGACGGAGCGCCAGCGGCCGGGGCCGCCGCGTTTGGTCTGCCAGGTGTTACGGAGGCCGAGGGCGACAACGCTGCCATTGGCGATGGATTCGACGGCGGGATCGTATTCGGGGAGATCTTCATCGCTGACGGTCGTTTCGCCGTGCCAGAGGGTGAGGGAGGGTTCGATGATATGGCGGAGACGGTGGAGATCGAGCATGCGGTTTTCGAGGGTGTTGTCCACATGCTGATATTGGGTGCTGAGGCGGAGGCCGACGGCGCCGAAGGCCCGGTTGCCATCGGCTTCGGCGGAAAAGTTTCGGAAGTCTTCGCTGTAATCGGTGTAGCGGCCGACGACGAAGGGGACGAGGTTGATTGCTCCCCAGGAATGAGGCCAGGAGAATTCGTGGCGGGAGTCGAAGCGGGTTACATATCGTTCATCCAGGCCGGAGGCGAAGAGAGCATCGGAGATTGGAGTGTTGAGGCCGACGCCGGGGAGGTTGGAGAAGGCCCCGATGGGAACGCCTAATTGGGCGGGGGTGCTTTGCTCGAATCGGAAACGCATGCGGGTGATGCTGGTTTCCTGAGAATAAGTGATGCGGTCGCCGAAGAGTTTGAGTCCATAGTTACGGTATGAGATTTCGGGAGCGTGATCGACCTGATAGCCCCGGCTGGCGAGGAGGTAGTCGTTGGAGATGAAGTCATTAATTTCGTAATCGACGAGAGCGGTGAAGGCGGTGCGGTTGTTCTGATATTTGAAATACGCACTGGTTTCGTATTCGCGGCGACGAAGAAAATCATTCTCTCGCCAGGTGGAGATGAAGGTGGGGTCGCTGATATGGGAAATCTGACCCTGGAAGAGCCAGTGGTTGCCGATGGATTGCGAATGTTCCCAGAGAGCAACGCCACGGAAATTCTGGTCGGGATCGAGTTCGCGGCCGGTGGAGGTTCGGTCGATGCCGTCGTCAGAGAGGCCGTAGAGTTCGAGGGTTCCCCGCCCGGCTGCTCCCCCGAGGAGAGCGGCGGCGTCGTAGCGAAAGGTGAGGCCGGCGCCCGCGCCGCGGTTGGTGTAACCATCGAGGAGGAGGTCGCCTTCAACCCCGTCGGGGGCGTCTGTACCGAGGAGGGCGTAGAGGTCGAGGGTGGCCCCGAGGCGGAGGCCGTCGTTGTCTCCCGTGCCGATGCGGAATGATTTCAGGGGAAGGTCGCGGAGGGTGCCGGAGAACCGGGGCCAGTAGAGAACAGGAAGTCCACCGAGGCGAAGCGTATTGTGTTCACTGACGATGTGGGTTTCGCGGGGGAGGGATTCCGAATCTGCTTGCCCTTCCATCCCTTTGGCGCCCAATTCCGGGGGCGGGGGTGGGGGTTGGGTTATGGTCATTCGTTCTGCCCCGAGGGCGAGGTGGGGAGTGAAGAAGGGGCTGGTGGAGACGCGGACCTTTTTCGCCCGCCATTCGCGTTCGGCCACCTGGCGCATTTCCTCGGCCCGGGCATAGATGGGGATGCGGCGACCCCGGCTGGAGCGGGCGGTGGTACGGAGGACGGCATCGAGCATGATCGCCCGCCCAGTGCGGAAGTCGTAATACATGCGGGGGGCGCGGAGGGTGTATTCATCGCGGTTGGCGGCGGCGGCGACATTGCCTTCGAGGTAGATGCCGTGGATCTGATCGGCATCGAGGCGACCGGCCATTTCGCGGAGGGGGCCGGGTTCGGTGAAGATGACGGCCCGCTGAGCGGTGAGGGTGAGTTGAGACCAGTCGTCGAGGGCACCGCCGAGGGGGGAGGGGGAACCGGGTGTCGATAAATAGTCGATGAGGAGTGAGCCGGAGCAGAGGATGACATTTTCATCCGGGCCGGATTCGATGGTGATGTTTTCCGCGCTGAAGTGGATGGCCCCCTGCGGATGCTGGAGCCAGGGGGGCGGAGCGGATTCTTCATTGGGGAGGGCGATGGTTTTAGGGAGGTTGAGGTCGCGGGGGGTAACGCTGCCGCCGGGGAAGGGGATGAATGATTCGGGAGGGGGAGGGGTGTTGGTCTGCGGCCACTGGGTGAGGGTGATGGGTTCGATGGTCTGATCGCGGTCTTCTTGGGGATTGAGAGCGGCGGCGAGGTGACGGAGATGATTTTGGAGCCGCTTTTCGCCGCGAACTCGCAACCCCCGGTTGAGGGGGTTACGGGCGGGAGGCGAGGAGGGAGTGAGTTTGCCGGTGTTGAGTTTGATCTGTCCCCGGGCGCTGGCGGTGATGAGGAGTTGTTTGCCCCGGGAGCCGATGGCGCCGGAGCGTTTGGCGGGGTCGTTGACTTCATCGAAGTAGATGGCGATCTGGTTGATGAGACCATCGGCGGAGGGGAGGCGATTGATCCAGATGGCGGCGGCGGGGGCAGTGAATGAATAGTGGGCGATACGAACGGAGACATCGCCCTGCAGGATAAGTCGCTTGGTGTCGTCGATAGTCCACGCCCAGCCGCGGAGGGCGGTGAGTTCAATGTCGCCAGCGAGGGGTTCGATGGGGAGAACAAAGCCGGAGAGACGGTCGCCGGTGATGGGGATGTCGCGGGTGGGGTTTGTGTTTTGGGCCAGGGCGGGGGGGGTGAGGAGAATTGCGCAGAAAAGGGCGGCGGTGAGGAGCGGGGCGGTAATGAGGGGGGATTGGGAGGGCACGGGGAGGATGGTAGTGATCCCCGGAATAAGGGGCAAACAACGAGGAGGGAATCGTGGGTAAGATTTGTTGAGGGGGAATCTGATAGAGAGGTGCCAGAAAATATTTTGGGAGTGAAATGCAGTTATACTGATGCGATGAACCATGAATTTGGACAAACCATGTATGCGGTCATTGCCCAGAGTGCTCCGACCGTTACTCACATCGTGATGGCCTGGTCTGGGCCACTTTTTATACTCCTGTTTCTGGTGGGGTTGTTTGTGCTGCTGCGGGGTTGGCGGGGGGCATTGGTGTGGCGGCCGCCGAGTTGCGTGAAGTGCGGGTATGACCTGCGGGGGCACGATCCGGAGACTACAGAGCGGTGCCCGGAGTGCGGGGCGGATCTGAAGAAGTCGGGATCGGTAAAAT
>CAZLXE010000063.1:0-13393 GCA_964563005.1 uncultured Isosphaeraceae bacterium | reverse complement strand
CGCCGCCAGTTGACGCGGGGCACACAGACGGTTTTCGCGCTGCGGAAGCACTCGATGGCGATCCCCGTGATATCCACCTCGTGGGCCAGAGGCATAAACATCATGACCACCGGCGTATGCTGGAATGGCTCGAGTTGAAGAATCCTGGCGCAGGCGTTCACCGAGGCGAGGTGTCGTTCCTCATCGGTCATGGCCGCCAGCACGGATCGCATCCGGCTGCGCAGGTCTTCTTTGGACTGGTTCATCGCATCCGTCATGGCGCGGCTCCGTCCGTTCTCAAATCCCGTCCGTGGGATGACATTCTTCCTACTCATCTATTCGGTCATCTGTTTGCTTAAGTTGCTGGAGATTTCTTTTAATTTCACGCTCAAATCCACGGTCGGTGGGTTTGTAATAGACCCGATCCAACCCTTGTTCATTCCCCATATATTCCTGGGGGACATACCCATCGGCCGAATGATGCGGATTGTGATAGTTTTCTCCATGACCAAGCGATTTCGACCCCCGATAATGTGAATCCCGGAGATCGGCAGGAACTGCCACCGTCCGCCCTTCCTTCACCTCCTTCATCGCCTGCCAGATGGCCTGAGCCGAAGCATTCGATTTCGGAGCACACGCCATATAAATCGCCGCCTGCGCCAGCGTCAACTGACACTCCGGCATCCCAATTCGCTCCGTCAATTGCCACGCCGATTCCGCCACCTGAATGGCTTGCGGATCGGCGTTCCCGATGTCTTCACTGGCCAGGATGGCGATCCGCCGGGCGATAAAACGCGGATCCTCCCCCGCCTCCAGCATCCGGGCCAGCCAATGCACCGTGGCATCGGGATCGGAACCCCGCATGGATTTGATGAACGCGCTGATAATGTCGTAGTGCTCATCCCCCGTGCCGTCATAAACAAGGGCTTTCTGCTGAATAGACTGCTCAGCGGTGGCCAGATCAATATGGATTGAGGAAGACCCACCCGGCCCATTAATCTGGCTGAGCACCGCAATTTCCAATGCATTCAAAGCACGCCGGGCATCCCCATCGCTCCGAATCGCCCAATGCTTCACTGCATCATCATCGATGGTGATATCGAATTGGGGGAATGCCCGTTCATCTGGAATCGCACTCCGAATAATGGAAGTAATATCCTCTTCCGTCAATGGCTCGAATCGAAACAGAGTCGAGCGGCTGATGAGAGCACTGTTCACCGCAAAATACGGATTCTCCGTCGTCGCCCCGATCAGCGTAATCAATCCCCGCTCCACATCATGCAATAACACATCCTGCTGATTCTTCGCAAAACGATGAATCTCATCCAGAAACAGAATGGATCGAGCCCCCTCATCTTCCACCCGATTTCTCGCCTCCTCCAGAATCGCCCGAATATCCTTCACCCCGATCATCGAGGCATGAGCACGAATAAACCGGCGGCCGGTGTGCTGAGCAATAACCTCTGCCAGAGTGGTTTTCCCCGTACCGGGCGGCCCCCAGAACAGAACCGAAGTCAGCATGTCTGCATCCAGCATCCGCCGCAGCAACATCCCCTCCCCTAAAAAATGCCCCTGCCCGGCAAACTCCCCCAACGACCGAGGGCGCAACCGAGCCGCCAAAGGAGCCACCTTCGCCCGCTTCACCGCTTTTTGTTCGGCCCAAAGATCAGACATTTCGGGTATTGTACGGGATGAGATGGACACCATAGATAGTAGAGTCATTATTCGAGTCCGAGAATACGCCGTGATCAAATTCCAGGCGAATCGCGGGTAAAATCGAGGAAAATGACCGATCTGAGAAGGGGTATTCGCCGTAGTATGCAGATTGTAAAGAATCACCCGGAGAGAGAACCAGGAACTCAACCATGTGTGGAATCGTCGCTTACATCGGACACAAACCCGCCAGGCCCCTCCTCCTCGAAGGATTGAAGCGCCTCGAATACCGGGGCTACGACTCCGCCGGAATCGCCATCCTCAACGGGGAACTCCAGGTCGCCAAATCCATGGGCCGAGTCCGCGTGCTGGAAGAAAAACTGGACGGACTGAGCGGCTTCGATGGCACCCTCGGCATCGCCCACACCCGTTGGGCCACCCACGGCAAACCCTGCGACGCCAACGCCCATCCCCATGGTGACGACCCCCAAAACGGCCATGGCATCTCCATCATTCACAACGGCATCATCGAAAACTATGCTGCCATCAAAACCTACCTCACCGATCGCGGCCACACCTTCATCTCCGATACCGACACCGAGGTTCTTGCCCATCTGATCGGAGAAATGTACGAAGGCGATCTCGAAACCGCCGTCCAGGCCGCCCTCCGCGAAGTCACCGGGGCCTACGCCATTGCCGTGATCTGCGAAAAGGAACCCGGCGTCCTCGTCGTCGCCCGCAAAGGATCTCCCCTTATGGTCGGCGTAGGCAAAGATGAATACATCGTGGCCTCCGATTCCAGCGCCATCGTCGCCCACACCACCCAGGCCTTCACCCTCGACGATTACACCGTCGCGAAACTCACCCGGGATTCCTTCCGCACCACCACCGTAGACAACATCCCCATCACCGCCCAGGTGCGCGAACTCGAATTCGATCTCGAACAGATCGAACTGGGCGATTTCGAACACTTCATGGCCAAGGAAATCCACGAGCAGCCCCAGGCCCTGCGCGAGTGCCTCAAAGGACGGGTGGATTCCCATGAAGGACAGGTCGTCCTCGGAGGCATCGCCGATTATGCCCGGGAACTGGTGAAGGCCCATCGGGTGATTCTGCTGGGCCAGGGAACCGCTCTCCACTCGGCCATGATCGGCGAATATCTCATGGAAGACCTCGCCAAGATCCCCACCGAAGTGGAATATTCCAGCGAGTTCCGCTATCGCAATCCCATTGTCGAAGATGGCACTGTGGTCATCGCCGTGAGTCAGTCCGGCGAAACCGCCGACACCCTCGCCGCCCTCCAGGAAGCCCGACAGCGGGGAGCCCTCGCTCTCGGCATGGTGAATGTCGTGGGTTCCACCATGGCCCGGGAAACCGATGCCGGCGTCTATCTGCGCGTCGGCCCGGAAATCGGCGTGGCCTCCACCAAGGCCTTTCTCGGCCAGGTCATGGTGCTTACCCTGCTCTCCACCTTCATCGGGCGCCGGCGCTATCTCTCCCCCGATTATGTTTCCGAACTCATCTCTCAACTGGAAGCCCTACCCGATTGCATCGAAAAAGCCGTAGGCCTCAGCGATGAAATCCGCGACATCACCGCCAAATACATCGAACGCGAAAACTGGCTCTTCCTCGGCCGGGGCTACAACTACCCGGTCGCCCTCGAAGGCGCCCTCAAACTCAAGGAAATCAGTTACATCCACGCCGAGGGGATGCCCGCCGCCGAAATGAAACACGGCCCCATCGCCCTCATCGACGATGGCATGCCCGTGGTCTTCGTTGCTACCCGGGGCAGCCAGTACGAAAAAGTGATGTCCAACATCGAAGAAGTCCGCAGCCGGGGCGGCCACATCATCGCCGTGGCCACCGAAGGGGATGATGAAATTCGCAAGCATTGCAAAGATGTGTTCTTCGTGCCGGATGTCCCCGAACCGCTCCAACCCATGCTCACCGTCGTCCCCCTCCAACTCATGGCCTACCACGCCGCCGTCCTTCGGGGCAAAGATGTGGATAAACCCCGAAACCTCGCCAAAAGCGTAACCGTAGAGTAGGTTCGGATTTATCCAACAGCAGGTCAAGATTTATCCTGACGAGGAGGGCGGGCGTCCGGTCCCCCCTACTCCAACTCCTCTTCCATCTCCAGAATCTGCCCCGCCATCCGCGCCCGAAGTGGCGTCCCCACCTCAATAAACACCGCCCCCAACACCAATGCCGCGACAATCTCCGGCGGAAGCGTATCCGTATGCACGGCAACCGCGACAATCGCCAGTTGCGTTACCCCACACGACATCGAACCCAACACCAGCCGCATCGTCCGCAAACCCTTCCGCCCCCCCAGCGTCAATGCCCCGAACAGCGCCCCCAGCCAGCGGCCATCCCCGCAGAGCAAGGCAATAAGAACAATAGGCCAGAGCGTGAGTTGGGAGAATATCTCAATTTTCATTGAGGCCGCCGCCGCCAACGGTGGAATCAGAATCAGGTCGATCAGAAAGCGCACCCGCTTTCGTACTTTTTTCTCCTCCGAATCAATTTTCGGAGTCACCCACCCGAGTACCAACGCTAAGAGGGATAACCCCCACAACGCACCTTCCCACCCCTTCAGCCGCCACAATCCCCAATACACCGCACCCAGGGCCAGAAAGGTAGCAAACCGTCCGGCCTTCTGAATCATCCGCGCCCCCCCGAATTCCGCCTGATCCGCCGCCTCCTGATCATCCGTAGAAATCATGGCCGGCCCGATAGCCAATGCCGCCGCCGCCAGCAGAGAAGGCGTTGCGTCAAATTTCCACCAATACACCATCGCCGCATAAACCAACCCCCCCGGCAGGAGGGCCGACCATAACCCGATGCTGAGCGGCGTAATCCACCCCCGCTGAACTTCCCCCTTCCCCATTCCGATCCATGATCCACACAGCAGCGTCAGAACAATAATCAAAGAGGAATAACTGCGCAGTGGCCGCTGATGAGACCACCGCGCCGTTTCCAATGCCTCCTCCAAAGGTTCCCGCTCGGCCGCATGACTCTGGCGCAATTCCAACAAGGCATCCTGATCGAATCCCGATTTCCTCGCCACCACAAGATCCGCCCCCTGACGGCTCACCAATGCCTCCAACGCCTCCCGCTCCTCGATTCCTCCCACAAACAACTGTTCATATTTCTGAGGCAGCATTCTCCCCAATATCGACGGCCCCAGCAGAATCCCCGCCAGCACCCCCCCCCCCACCGCCCAGCCGGGAACCCGCGCCGCCCGCAGCAAAAGAGCCACGACAATCGGCGTCAGGAACAGCAGGGAGTGCGTGGTCGCGCTATTAAAAATAAGGTCAACCATAAATCGTCAGCATACACCCAGTGCCTTGTGGTGGCACGGAGGTGGTACGGTTCTCCGAGCCGTAATTCCGGGGATCGGAATCCGGGGATCGGAATCCGGGGATCGGAATCCGGGGGTCGATACACTGGGAGAATTCCTCTTGATGAATCGTCCCCCCATGCCCCGAAATCCAGTCATTTCGCAAAACCCGAGCATCTGGCAAGTCGGCAAAAATTGCCCGCTTCCCCTCGATCAGCCCCACCTCATGGGCATTCTCAATGTTACCCCCGACAGTTTTTCCGACGGCGGCAAATTCAACCACCCCCCCTCCGCCCTCGCCCAGGCCCTCCGCATGGTCGATGAAGGCGCATCGATCATCGACATCGGCGGAGAATCAACCCGTCCCGGCGCCGCCCGCATAGATCCTGAAGAACAAATACGGCGAACCCGCCCGATTCTCGAAGCCCTCCGACAAAAATGCGATGTCCTGATTTCCATCGACACCACCCGGGCCAAAGTCGCCGAGGCCGCCCTCCAGGCCGGAGCCAACATCATCAACGATGTCTCCGCCGGCCAGGAGGATAAAGCAATGTTTCCTCTGGCCGCCGATCACCAATGCGGCCTGATTCTCATGCACCGACGACTCCCCCCTGAAAAAGATTCTTACAGCGATCAATACAAAACCCCACCCACCTATGAAGATGTCTTGAAAACCGTAAGAGACTTCCTCGAAATCCGGGCAGAAGCAGCCATTGCCACCGGGGTGAACCGAGAATCCATCGTCCTCGATCCCGGCCTCGGCTTCGGAAAAACCGTAGCCCAGAACTATGAAATCATGGCTCGAATCCGGGAATTGATGGATCTGGGCTATCCCGTGTTGTCCGCCGCCAGCCGGAAAAGTTTTCTCGGCGCCGTGAGCGGAAAAGAAAAACCTGAAGACCGTCTTGCGGAATCAATCGCGGCCAGCGGGGAACAATTTCTCGCCGGTGTGCGTTTATTCAGAGTTCATGATGTAATTGCCCACACGGAAATGTTTCGAGTATTGCAGCGGATTGAGCAAGCAAGACAATCGTTGGATTCCTCGTTGCCTTGATTCCCCGCCCCCGTGTATGCTACCCTGTCCTCAAGGGATTCCCTTGATCTCGAAAAACCTAATTCCTATCCACGCATCTCACATTTAGAAAGAATGACCCCATGGCCAGCGAAGCCGTTCTCGAATTCACCGACAGCAACTTTAATGAAGAAGTCCTCAACAGCGATGTTCCCGTACTCGTTGATTTCTGGGCCGAATGGTGCCAACCCTGCCGCATGCTCGCCCCCACCATCGACGAAGTCGCCACCGATTTCAACGGCAAAGCCAAGGTAGGAAAACTCGACACCGACGCCAATCAGGAAGTGGCCATCAAATACGACATTCAGGCCATTCCCACCGTGCTCCTGTTCAAAGGAGGCGAAGTGGAACAGAAATTCGTCGGCATGAAGTCCAAGGATGACTTTGCCGCGGCCATCAACGATATCCTCGGCTGAATGACCTTTTGAGTCCGAGGGCAAATTCTCCCGAGCCGAAAATCCACCATTGAACTTGCCCGCACCCCACCGGTGCGGGTTTTTCATATCGAAAAGAGCCGGCCTGCAGCGAAATCCGCCTGTCATCGTATACACTCGGGCCACGCCACCCCTCAACCGGAGCATGACGCCATGAAACGAACGATTATTTTCATCGCGGGACTGATCCTGCTCACCATCCAACTCGGCGCCGGCCCCCAGCCCATCGTCACCAGCGACCTCCTGAAAATTCGCCGCATCACCACCATCGATGTCGCGGCAGACGGCTCGTTCGCCATATTCGCCCTGCGCTCCATCGCCGAATCCACTCCAGATGAAGATACCGAAAAAGATGCACTCCCGGATTACGCCTATCAATCGCACCTCTACCAAATCAATCTGTTCGACGAAAATCCCGCCGCCCGCCAACTCACCCACGGCAAGCGCAGCGACCAATCCCCCACTCTCTCCCCCAACGGAAAAATCGTGGCTTTCGTGCGTAAGGATGAATTGACCGAAAAACCTCAGGTCTGGATTCTTCCCCTGTCCGGCGGCGAAGCCCGTGTCATTACAAATCTCGAACATGGAGCAAGCAACCCCCGTTGGTCGCCGGATGGCCAATCACTCCTCGTGTCGTCATCAATCCCCCTCTCCGACCTCGAAGGCAACCCCGCATGGCCCATGGAACGACCCGGTCGAGCATGGGGCGATGCTGGCGAAGTCGAGCCGAATCCCGATGGAACTCGCCCGGAAATACAGGCGTGGCTGAAACGCAACACCGAACAAAACATAGCCACCGTCATGAACCGCATCGAATTTCAGGATGAACATTCTCTGAAAGACGAAATGACCTTCGAGCACCTGTTCCTCTTTGCCGTGAATAAAAAAGAAAGCGAATCAACGCAAATTTCCGGGGGTTTCCAGAATTTTTCCTCCGCCCGCTTCCTGCCCGATGGCCAGCGAATTGTCTATATCACCAAAAATCTGAACCAAAAACACCCTGATCGCGTACGCCCCACCGAACTCTGGATCATGAACCTCGACGGCTCTGAATCCAAAAAGATACTGGCCGATCCAACCCTGCGCTTTTCCGCCCCGAGGCCCGCCGCCGACGGCACGGTAATCGCTCTCCTCGGCCAAAAACTCGATGAACCCGCCTTCCGCCCCCGCCAACTGGGTCTCGTGTCCGTCGAGGGCGACGCCCCTCCCCTCTGGCTCACCGACAAAGACCACGGCGACATAAGCGTCTGGTCATTCCGCTGGATGGCCGAAAAAAACGCCCTCCTCTTCAACGCCGCCCGTAAGGGAGCATTCCCCCTCATGATGGTGAGTCAGGGCTTGGTCGAACCGGCCCTGTATGTGGGAAAACCAAAGGGAGAGTTCCTCGAAGCGGGAATATTTTCCTTCGACATCGGCGGCCCATCCCTCGTCTATACCACCACTACCCCGGCCAACCCCTGCACCCTCCGCCTGAGAAACAACCACGGGGATCGACTCCTCTTCGATCCGAACGACTGGGTGAAGAAAAAACAACTCTCAAAACCCCAGGAACACTGGCTAACCCAGACCGACGGCACCCGCATCCACTACTGGATCATGCCTCCCGCAAATC
Organism: uncultured Isosphaeraceae bacterium; assembly: GCA_964563005.1. Taxonomy (GTDB): domain Bacteria; phylum Planctomycetota; class Phycisphaerae; order Phycisphaerales; family SM1A02; genus CAZLXE01. Next base: position 5,300 of record CAZLXE010000063.1, on the reverse strand, counting down.
AGATCCCGGACAAAAAATATCCCGTCGTCCTGGAACTCCACGGCGGCCCCTCCGCCATGTGGGGGCCGGGCGAGTTCACCATGTGGCACGAATTTCAACTCCTCACCAGTCGGGGCTATGGCGTGGTCTATGCCAACCCCCGCGGCTCCGGCGGATACGGCTACGACTTCCAGAAAGCAAACTTCCAGAATTGGGGCGAAGGACCAACCGAAGATGTTCTCGCCGCCCTCAACGAAGCCCTGTTGAACGATTGGATCGACCCAAATCGCCTCGTCCTCACCGGAGGAAGTTACGGCGGCTATCTCACCGCCTGGATCGTCGGCCACGACAACCGCTTCCAGGCCGCCGTCGCCCAAAGAGGGGTGTACGATCTCACCACCTTCTTCGGCGAAGGCAACGCCTGGCGACTTTGCGAGTGGGCCATGGGCGGCCTGCCCTGGGAAGCGAGAACGCAACCCATCCTCGATCGCGAAAGCCCCTTCACCTATGTTCAACGCATCCAAACCCCCCTCCTCATCATGCACGGCTCCGCAGACCTCCGCACCGGTGTCTCCCAATCCGAAATGATGTACCGCGCCCTCAAAGAACTCAACCGCCCCGTCGAATATGTCCGCTACCCCAAATCAGGACACGACCTCTCCCGAACCGGCGACCCCATCCAACGCATGGATCGACTGAACCGGATCATAGAATTTTTCGACCGCTTCGTAGGAGAAAAAATCAGCCATGCCCCATAAGCCCCCACCCTCATCCCTCATGGCTCATGGCTCGTTTCCCCTTGATCCCCGCCCCATTCCCGCTATCCTGCTCCATCCGGCCAAAGAATCGGCCGATTTATAAAGACCTCAGGGGCCGTAGCTCAGTTGGGAGAGCGCCTGCATGGCATGCAGGAGGTCGTCGGTTCAAGCCCGATCGGCTCCACTACCCATAAACCGTCGCCATCCATTGGCTTCGGTTTATTTTTATGGCTTCCCCTCTGGCTCGATGCCACTTTCCGGATACGATTGCGGCTTGATTTCTGAAACATGGAAAATCCCGGATTGTAACTTCTTCTGGTATGGATCAACGCGGTATAGCCCCGAATGCAGGTGTTCGAGTCGTGCATCCGGCAGATATGAAGGGGGCATCAACTCCAACCGCTGAATTCCCGATAGCAGCATTGAAGACATCCGTCGCCGAAGGTGCGGGGTTCTTTCATTTCCGGAACACAGCCGCATCAACTCTCCATGTTCTTCAATAGTCTTCACTACGCCTTTTTCTTTCTCGTGGTCCTCGCTCTGACCACCCGATTGTGCCGTCGGGTCAGTTCACGCAACACCCTGCTCCTGGTGGCCAGTTACTACTTCTACGCCTGCTGGGACTGGCGATTTCTCGGCCTGATCGTGGTCTCCACGATTGTGGATTACTCATGTGGCCGGTGGCTGGATTCGGGTGAGTCATCAGACCACTCCCCCTCTCGCACCCGGCGCCATCGCTGGATTCTGTTGGCCAGCATCGTGACCAACCTCGGGCTGCTGGGGTTCTTCAAGTACTACGATTTTTTTGTAACCAGTGCGGCTGAATTGATGGAGCATCTGGGGCTCCCCTTCTCCACTTCCACCCTCAACATCATTCTGCCTGTGGGCATCAGTTTCTATACTTTCCAAACCCTCAGTTACACGATCGATGTCTTCCGCGGGCGCATTCCCGCCGAGCGAAATCTTCTGAATTTTGCCCTGTTTGTGGCCTTCTTTCCTCAATTGGTAGCGGGACCAATTGAGCGAGCATCAAGATTACTGCCCCAGATTCGGGAGCAAAGCAAAATAGACTGGACCCGGTTTTATTCGGGGTTCTACCTGATTTGCTGGGGGCTATTTAAGAAAGTCGTCATCGCCGACCAGATCGCCTCCGTGGCGGACGCGGCATTTCGGGCCGATCAGACATCTGTCCCTGAAGTCATGGTGGCGGTGTATGCCTTTGCCATCCAAATTTACTGCGACTTTTCGGGCTACACCGACATCGCCCGCGGCTCGGCCCGGTGCCTGGGCTTCGATCTGATGCTCAACTTCAACCTGCCCTATTTTTCCACGAATCCCAGTGACTTCTGGCGGCGATGGCATATCAGTCTGAGTACCTGGCTCCGCGACTATCTGTATATCCCGCTCGGAGGAAACCGGAAAGGCTCGCGACGCACCTATATCAACCTGATGCTCACCATGGTACTCGGCGGCCTTTGGCACGGGGCGGCATGGACCTATGTACTCTGGGGTCTCTATCAAGGCATACTCCTGTGCATACATCGCCTGATTTCGCCCTGGTTGGGGAATCGCCCCGATCAACCCAAAGGGGGGGTGGGCTACTGGCTGCGCGTTGCTTGCTTTTTTCAATTGATCTGTTTCGGTTGGTTACTCTTCCGGGCGGGATCCGTCGGGCAGGTGTGGCGGATGATGAATGTCTTCCTTTTCAATTTCAATCTTACTCCCCGGACGCTCAAACTCGATGATATGCTGGTGTTTCTGAGCTGCACCGCGTTGTTTTTCGGCGTACAGTTGATTCAGTGGTACAAGAACGATCTGAAATTCGTCCTTCGGTTGCCCTTCCTGCTACGCACCGCCGTCTACACGGCGGGGATTCTCGCTTTTATCTTCTTTGGGAGCAAAGGTGGACAGGCCTTCATCTATTTCCAATTCTAACCAGCCGGCGCTCCTGTCCGGATTTCCCTGGGCATTCATCCTCGCCCTGATCATCGTGGCCTGCGTGGAGAGTGCATTTCGATTCGCCGAACCCCGGGCATTGATCCCCTATAACATAGGAGAAGTAGAATACGAGGCCACGGCCCAACTCCTTGAAGCATATGGTCCGGCTGAGATTTCCTTCATCGGCTCAAGCCGTACCCGCGAGTGTATCGACGCTCCGATTGTATCCGAGCGTCTGGAATCTGCCTTGTCCCGACCCGTCTCCGTGGCCAACTATGCCTGCCCGGGAACGCATGCCAGTGAAAATCTTATGGTGACCAAATACCTCCTGGCGAATGGCCGACCGTCTCTAGTCCTCTATGGAGTAAGCTGCTATCAACTCTGGGGAGATACCCTCCGCACAAAGGGGACCACCGAGTTTCTCACCGTTCCCACCTGGTGGCGGATGCTGCACGAAGATACGCCCCAGGCGATTTCTATGCTCCCCACGGTCATCTGGCGACTCGTCGGCACCCACTGGCACACCCTGAGATATCGCAAACGAGTCTCCACCCTGATCGGAGATTTCGTACGCACCTTTCGTCACCGAAAAAAATTCCCGCTCGACATCCACGATATCCTCCGAGGCGCACCATCGCCCTCTCCTCAACGCGGTGAATCCACGCGATGGCATCGATATTTTCCCAATAAATCGCTGCAGAACCGATCTTTTTCCGAAGACAGCGTCACCACCTTTGTTTCCCGCAAACTAAAGGATGGAAAGTACTTTTTCACAAAAATGCAGGAAGAGAGCATGCGGGAGATTCTCCGAGCCCTGCATGCCGCCGATGTGGATGTCGTCCTGTTCGAGATTCCCCTTCCCGCACTGCTTGAAAAGCACTTACCCCCCGACACGGTCTCAAACGCACGGGAATCAATAGCAAGAATTGCCGCCAGTGAAAATATCCGGTTCATCCCCCTGGAAGACTACGGAGAAACCTGGACCGATGCGGATTTCCTGGAATGGAGTCATATGAACCTCCACGGAGCCACCCGCCTCACCGAATGGCTGACGGATCATGTTGTACTCCCCCACCTCCGCCTAATCAATAAAGGCAATTGACAAACAACGGAGATATCTCCACGAAACAAAATATATCCCCGGTCCGATCAACCTTACTTACACCGGTGCAAACCGCGCTGTGAAATGCCGCAACGCCGGCGGCTCCTCCACAATCCGGTATCCCGGCAACTCCCCCGCCTCCTCCTTCAACTCGCAGATCACCTCGCTCACATAATCAATATGACTCTGCGTATAAGTCCGCCGGGGAACCGCCAACCGCACCAACTCCATCGTCGCGTGCTCGCCCAGCATCACCGAACCGATTTCACAGGATCGAATGCCCCCATGCTCATAGAGCCCACAGGCCAGTGACTGCCCCGGAAACTCCGATCGCGGCACCTGCGGGCAAAACGCCGCCGCATCAATATACACCGCATGCCCTCCCGGAGGCCTCACAATCGCAATGCCCGCCTCCTCCAGTTTTTCCCCCAGATATTCCATAGACCGAATTCGGTAACGAAGATAATCCTCATCCAGCACTTCCCGAAACCCAATGGCCATCGCTTCCAGATCCCGTCCCGACAATCCGCCGTAAGTAACAAAACCTTCCGTGAGAATAAGCAGGGTACTTGCCTGTCGATACAGTTCCTCATCGCGAAAAAGAAGCACCCCCCCGATATTCACAATGCCGTCCTTCTTGGCGGATATCGTCGCCCCGTCCGCCAGATCAAACTGCTCCCGCACAATCTCCCCCACCCGACGATCGCCCTGCCCCGGCTCCCGCTGCTTGATGAACCACGCATTTTCCGCAAACCTCGCCGCATCCAGAAACAGTTTCTTGCCGTACTGATCGCACAGTTCCCGCACCCCCCGAAGATTCTCCAGTGAAACCGGCTGACCCCCATTGTTATTGCAGGTAATCGTCACCATCACAAAAGGAATGTCCTCGGCCCGCTCCTTCAAAAGTGCTTCCAGACAACCCAGGTCCACATTTCCCTTGAAAGAACCAGACACCTCGGGCGACCGACCATCCTCCGTCAGCAGATCCATCGCTTCCGCCCCGCTGTGTTCAATATTCGCCCGCGTCGTATCAAAATGAGCATTGTTGGGAATCACCTTCCCCTTTCCCGCATCTCCATTCCCCACCATCACCTCCACCAGCAGCCGCTCGCTCGCCCGCCCCTGATGCGTCGGCAGCACATGTGAAAACCCCATAATCTCCTCCACCGCCTCCCGAAACCGAAAATACGACCGCGCCCCCGCATACGATTCATCCGCCCGCATCACCCCCGCCCATTGCTCGCTGCTCATCGCCCCCGTCCCCGAATCCGTCAGCAGATCAATCATCACCTGCTCGGCGGCAATGCGAAACAGATTAAAATCCGCCCGCCTCAAATGCTCAACCCGCTCTTCCCGGGTGGTCAGACGAATCGGCTCTACACTCTTAATTCGGAATGGTTCAATAATGGTTTTCATGGCAAAATTTCAGTCAGTAGTCAGACATCCCGGAGATGAGAATCTAGACCAAGATATCATGATTTCCCCCGAACCAAAACCGGCGGACACTCAAGTTGTTTTTTCCC
>CAZLXE010000062.1:12124-13522 GCA_964563005.1 uncultured Isosphaeraceae bacterium | reverse complement strand
GGATTATCCTTCAATCATGATCGCCGCAGGAGCGGGGCTGGTTTTATGTTGGTGCGGATGGAGTTTCCTGCTGTTTGTTTATTCGCGTCATCTTTGGGCGGATCGTGCTTTGGGAAGATTGGTGAGCCAATTGTTCGGCGGTACGATCATCGGGTTAATGGTGATCATTCCCATTGATGTCATGGTAAAAAAACGCACCGACTGTTATTGTCATACCGGTACTTTCTGGTCGTTGCTGATCGGGGCGACGGGGGCGCTGTGGTTGTCGGGGCCGGGGATTTATTTTCTGGTTACGGCTAAGAAGCGACGGCTCTTCCGAAAGGCGTACTGTGGTCAGTGCGGGTATCTGAAGGGGCCGAGCCCGGGGGTGCGGTGTTCGGAGTGCGGGTTCGAGTGGTTGAAGTAACTGCGGTGATTTATTCAAACAGAGCAGCGCAGTTTTCGTGGCGGGCCTGAGTTCCATCGTGAACGGAAAAACGGTAGCCGGGATGCATGCTGGCGGCTCCGTAGGCACCATCTTTGCGAAGGGCATACATGACGACGCCGAAGTTGGGTTGTCCCTTTTTGTTCAGAAGATCGGGGCGTTTGGTGTGATCGGCGATCCACTTCAGGACTTTCAGGCAGGCGGTGGAGGGGTCATCTCCGTTGGCCATGTGCTGGACGGCCGAGAAGGAGCCGCAGGATTGGATGACGGATTCGCCTCGACCGGTGGCTCCGGCGGAGCCGACTTCGTTATCCACGAACATGCCGGCGCCGATGATGGGGGAGTCGCCTACGCGGCCGGGGATTTTGTAACTGAGTCCGCTGGTGGTGGTGACGGCGCCGAGGTTGCCGTGGGCATCGAGGGCGGAGCAGTGAATGGTTCCCCAGGAGCGGGGAATCTCGGAGGAGGGGTTTTCGTTTTTAGACTGAACTCCTTCGAGTTCATCGATTTTCGGGCGGAGGCGCTGGTCGTCGTTCAGCCAATCATCTTTGGGGTTGAGGTTGGTTTTCCATTTCAGCCAGGCCTTTCGGGCGCGATCGGTGAGGAGATTTTCTTCCGGGAATCCCATGGCCCGGGCGAATTTCAGCGCCCCTTCGCCGACGAGCAGGACATGATCGGTGCGGCGACAGACCTGGAGGGCAACGGAAGCGGGATTTTTGATGTTCTGGAGGGCGGCGACGGCTCCGGCCTTGTGGGTGGGGCCGTGCATGACGGAGGAGTCGAGTTCGACGACACCTTCTTCGTTGGGGAGACCGCCGTAGCCGACTGACATATCGTTGGGATCATCCTCGACGATCTTCACGCCATGGACCACGGCATCGAGGGGATCGCTTCCCTGTTGCATCATTTCAGTGGCGCGGGTGACGGCGCGCAGTCCATTGGCGGAACTAATGGCCACGATTCCCCCGGTTCCC
>CAZLXE010000062.1:0-12024 GCA_964563005.1 uncultured Isosphaeraceae bacterium | reverse complement strand
GGTGACGGCGCGCAGTCCATTGGCGGAACTAATGGCCACGATTCCCCCGGTTCCCCCGGTTCCCCCGGCTCCCTCTTGGTGTGGTTTCTGTTCATCGTTCTTCGCTTTTGCGCTGGGAGGGAAAGAATCTCCTTGCGTCAGGGATCCGGCAAGCCCGGCGGCAGCGGTGGTGGTTATGAAGGTTCGACGGTCGATCATGAGTGGTCTCCGTTTTAGGGGGAGATTCATGATAGGGGAACTTGGGGAGGATTGAGAGGGAGCGTCGAATATCCAAGAGAAAACCCTCCTTCCGTGGAGGGTTTACTCATCTGGACACACTCAAACAGTCGGCCATCCGTGGCCTTTTCGTTCATCCATGACACTCAGTCGGGAGTGGGTTGATGCAAGGGCCATGCCAACAAAGGATGTGGGAAAATAACGATTCCGGGGCATCGATGGATCAGTTCTGCGCGAGCATGGCGCAGGAACTACGGGGTCGGTGGCGGAGTGGGGTTTGCTTTCCGGGGGTTTGGTTTCCGGGGGTTTGGTTTCAGCATGGCTTTGCGGTACCACCAGAGGAAAAAGACCCCGAGAGGGAGGAAGATGAGGGCTTCGCCGGCGGATTCGACGAGGGCGAGTTGGGCCATTCTTCCGGCGGCTTCATCGGCGTTCAGACTTAACAGGAGAGCCGCCTGAGCCACGCACCATTCGCGGATGCCCACGCGACCCAGGGGGGTGAGACTGGCTCCGAGGGCGACTACGGCGAGAATGACGATCTGAGTGAGGGGAAGGTCGAGGCCCAGAATGAGGGCGGCGGCGACCATGCGTCCGGTATAGCAGGAGAGGTCGGCGAGGCGGAGGATGATGGTTCCCCAGAGCGCTCGAGGGTCGTGGACAATCTGATCCAGTCCCTGTCCGAATCGCTGTACCACTGGTACTTGAACCATGATTCTTGCCCCGAGTCCGCCGAGGATCATGATGCCGAGGATCATCATCATCCACCAGAGATCAAACTCGGGATGGAGCCAGGATACACCCACACAGGCCGCGATGGCGAGGGCAAGAAAGACACCGATGAAGCCAAACCAGGCGGTGATCTGGAGGAGGCGGAGACGATCGACGCGGAGATGATAGGCCACGCGGGCGATGGCTCCCAGACGGATGGGGGCATAGTTGAGCAGGTTCCCGGTGAAGTTGAGTCGCTGCATGTCCCACCAGCGGAGTGGTTTGATCGATTGAATGGTGATCCAGAAACTCGTGCCGTTGATGAGGAGACTGAGCAGGGTGCAGCCGAGAAGGATGACGATGAGGTGCGGGGAAGCGTGGCGAATTTTGTCCCAACCCTCGGCGGCATGTTCTCCGGTGATGGCGCCGCGTATGCATAGGTAGAGGAGAAAGATGCCGAGAGCGAAGCCGAGGAGTTGCAGGGCTATTTTGCGTGGGGTCAGGAAAGCGATATGTTCTCCAGCATCGTTGGTCAAATGGATTCCCCGCAAGATTGTGGTTTGACTCCTCGGGCGATGACCATCAAGGCGCGCACGCCGTCGCGCCAGCCGATTTTTTTCCCTCCGGACATGCCTCGGGGGTTGTATGAGACGGGAATATTCACCGGCTGGATTCCGAGCATGGCGAGACCGGCGGCGATCTGGGGTTCAATGCCGAAGCGATTCTCGGTGAGCATAGGAAGGAGACGCCGCAGGGTGGGCAGGTTCAGGAGTTTATAGCAGCATTCCATGTCGCGGACGCGAAGGCCGGTACGGAGGTTGCTGGCCTGGGTGAGCAGGGTATTGCCGAGAATGTGGATGCGCCAGCGGAAACCTTGGGCGCGGTAATGGCTTCCCCAACGGGAGCCGAATACGGCGGGGGCTCCATTTTGCGTGCATGGTTTGAGGAGGACGGCGTAGTCATGGGGGTCGTATTCGAGATCGGCATCCTGAATAATCACCAGATCATCATCGGATGGATTGTCCTTGAGAATCGACTCGAAGCCGGTGCGGAGAGCGGCTCCTTTGCCTCGGTTGCTATCGTGATGGAGGAGGAGAAGATCGCATCCATCAGAGGCCAGAGATTCGGATATTGTCTGCACGGATCGGGCGTGGGCTCCCTGGGAGCAATCGTCCACAAGCACCAGTCGGCGGGACCATCCTTTGGGGAGGGGGGCTTGGCGCACCTGCTGGAGGCACGGTTCCAGGGTGTCGCCTTCGTTGTAAATCGGAATGACGATGTGGAGTACGGGCACAGTGGTCGACCTCTCCAGTACGGCACGGTCTAGCCCCTGAGCAAAGTAGGGGGGGTACCGGGGGTTGGTCAGCCGCTGGTGGTGTCCCCTGGGGGACTGGCGATGGAGTCGCGCATGGAGGTGTCGGCGATGACATTTTTCATGCGGTAATAATCCATGATGCCCATGTTGCCGCTGCGGAAGGAATCGGCCATGGCTTTGGGGACTTCGGACTCGGCGAGAATGACAAGGGCGCGATTCTTCTGGGCTTCGGCCTGGAATTCCGCCTCATGGGCAACGGCCATAGCCCGGCGTTTTTCAGCTTCCGCCTGAAATCTTTTGGTGTCGGCGATGGCCTGATCCTGCTGGAGACCGGCCCCGATGTTATCGCCGACATCGACATCAGCAATGTCGATGGAGAGGATTTCGAAGGCGGTGCCGGAATCCAGGCCTTTTTCCAGCACGGCGGAACTGATGCGATCGGGATTCTCGAGTACCTGTTTATGGGTGTCGGATGAGCCGATGGCAGAAACGATGCCTTCACCGACCCGGGCGATGATGGTTTCTTCGGTGGCTCCGCCTACGAGTCGGGCGATATTGGTGCGGACGGTTACCCGGGCTTTAGCTTTGAGTTGAATGCCGTCTTTGGCCACGGCATCAACGGTACTTTTCGGGGATCCGGTATGCGGGCAATCGATCACCTTGGGATCGACACTGGTGCGGACGGCTTCGAGAATGTCTCGACCGGCAAGGTCGATGGCGGTGGCCCGATCCCAGCCGAGGTCAATTTTGGCTCGATCTGCGGCGATGAGGGAGCGAACGACATTGGTGACGCGACCGCCAGCGAGATAGTGGGATTCGAGCAGATCAGCGGAAATGTCCAGCCCGGCTTTTTTTGCGCTGACCCGATTGAATACGATGGTTTTGGGATCGACCTTGCGGAAACGCATCATGATGAGGTCGATGAGGCGGATGGGAGCGCCGGATACGATGGCCTGCCACCAGAGGGCGATGATTTGGCCCACCAGCCAAAGGATAAACAGGGCGACCAGGCCCAGAACCACGATGACGGCGATCCAGACCCCGGGTGGGATGACGGCGAGGATTGGTGATGGGGTGAGGGGCATGATGATTCCTTCCCGTATAGAGGAGGGTGGAGGACTGGGGTGTCCGAGAAAAGCAGGGTTGCAGGGTTGATTTCTAAGCGTTGAGCATTCTATCGTAGTTTTTGTGGTCGGGTAGGGCAGCACTAGTGTACGGTGAGATTGGATGTATTCGAGGCAAGTTCATGGATTGGCCTTGATTGTTGATATCTTCGGAATGCCGAACCGATAATTATGGTAGGGTGGCATAAACGGGAGTGCGCTCAATACAGGATTGAGTGAATGATGCCCACGGAAGCCATCGTGATCCGTCCTATGCAGAGGATTTTCTGTCATGTGTCAAAAAGCGCGTCCCAAGATCATTCAGGGCGGAATGGGGGCGGGGGTATCGAGTTGGTCGCTCGCCAACGCGGTTTCAAAGGCGGGCCAACTGGGGGTGGTTTCAGGGACGGCGCTGGATGTAATTCTGGCTCGACGGCTGCAGGTCGGCGATCCCGGGGGACACATGCGCCGGGCGTTGGAGCATTTTCCGATTCCCGGTGTCGCGCAACGCATTCTCGATAAATATTTTGTCAAGGGGGGCAAGCCGGAGGAGAAACCATTCCGGGCCAAACCATCGATTGGCGAGAAACATTCCCGTCCGTTGGAAAATCTTCTGGTGGCCTCGAATTTTGTGGAAGTGTTTCTGGCAAAGGAAGGCCACACTGGTCAGGTGGGGATTAATTTTCTGGAAAAGATTCAGGCCCCGAATTTGCCCTCGATTTATGGGGCGATGCTGGCCGGGGTGACTTATGTTTTGATGGGGGCGGGCATTCCGAGGGCGATTCCCGGGGTGATCGATCGTCTGGCCCAAAAGCAGCCCGTGGAATTGCGCCTCGATGTTCAGGGCGCAGATCGGGATGAGGTTTTTACGACGCAATTCGATCCGAATGCATTTTGTGAAGGGGCGGCGCCCGATCTTGATCGACCCGACTTTCTGGCGATTGTTTCCTCTGCGACTCTGGCCAGTGTGCTGGCCCGCAAGGCCAGTGGCAAGGTGAATGGGTTTGTCATCGAAGGCCCGACGGCGGGGGGGCACAACGCACCGCCTCGGGGAAAGATGCAGTTGAGCGTTGAGGGAGAGCCGGTGTATGGGGATCGGGACATTGCGGATCTCGAAGCGATCAAGGCCATCGGGTTGCCCTTCTGGCTGGCCGGTTCCTATGCGGAGCCGGAGCGGGTGGCCGAAGCGCTCAAGGCGGGGGCGGCGGGCGTGCAAATTGGGACGGCGTTTGCGTATTGCGAGGAATCAGGGTTGACTCCGGAAATTAAAGAGCGGGTGCTGGCGATGAGTCAGCGTGGGGAGGCCTCTATTTTTACGGATCCCCGGGCCTCTCCGACAGGGTTTCCATTTAAAATACTGGAGATGGACGACACCAACTCCGACCGGACGATTTACGAGAGCCGAAAGCGAATCTGCGATCTGAGTTATCTGCGGCATGCTTACAAAATGGAGAACGGCAAGGTGGGGTGGCGCTGCCCCGCCGAGCCGGAGGAGGATTATCTCCGCAAGGGGGGCAAGGAGGAGGATACGCAGGGCCGGAAGTGTGTGTGTAATGGATTGATGGCGAATATCGGCCTGGGTCAGGTACAGAAGTGGGGCGAGTTGGAGAAACCGCTGATTACTTCGGGTGATGATGCACAACGGGTGGCGCGATTTCTGAAACCGGGGGCGAGTTCTTATAAAGCCATCGATGTCATTGACTATCTGCTGCCGGAGGGGAATGATGTGGAACGGGGTGAAGCGGCGGCAGTCGTTACGACCTGATACGCTCAATTGCTATACTGCGAAGACTCCTGCGGGAGTAGCTCAGTGGTAGAGCGCCAGCTTCCCAAGCTGGATGTCGCGAGTTCGACCCTCGTCTCCCGCTTTTTTGATGGCTGATGGAGCCATCAATTTTTCAGTTTGGACGATTGATTCACAAGAAAGGGATGAATTCAATGCCGCAGATGATCGACGAGAAACCGAAGTTTGATCCGATTCAGTACAAAAAAACCACCCTTCAGCAATGGGATACCGCCGCGGAGGCGTGGCATCGCTGGGGATCTCTGCTGACGGCATGGCTGGGCGGACCGACGGAAACGATGCTCGATATGGCCGGGATCGAGGCCGGGAGTCAAGTGCTCGATGTCGCCGCAGGGGCGGGCGATCAGACCATCATGGTGGCGGATCGGGTGGGGGCGAGTGGCCGGGTTCTGGCAACGGATTTATCACCGGGCATTCTGGAGTTTGCGGGGGCGAGGGCGAAAGAGGCGGGATTCAATAATGTGGAGACGCGAGTGTTGGATGGGGAGAACTTGACTGATCTGGAAGCAGGATCGTTCGATGCCGTGATTTCCCGGGTGGGAATGATTTATTTTCCCGATCAGCAGCGCGCCCTGACGGGCATGCGCCATGCACTCAAGGATGGGGGGAAGGTGGCGGCGATGGTGTATTCCACGGCAGACAAGAATGAATTCTTCTCTGCCCCGGTTTCGATCATCCGGCGTCGGGCGAATCTTCCGGCTCCGCTGGCCGGGCAGCCAGGCCCGTTCAGTCTGGGAGGAGAAGGAGTGCTGGAGGCGGCGTTTGTGCAGGCGGGGTTCAAGGATGTGGAAGTCAAGGTGGTGGATGCGCCGGTGCGGGTGAAGACGGCGGCGGAATGTCTTCAGTTTGAAAAGGAATCCTTCGGGGCGCTGCATCAGATGCTGTCCGGCCTTTCCGATGAGGAAAAGGATCAGGCGTGGCAGGAGATCGAAGAGCGGCTCAAGGAATATGAAGGTGAGGATGGGTTCTGCGGGCCGTGCGAATTGGTGATTGCAGTCGGAACGAAATAGGCGATCATCAGAACTGGAAATAAATGAAGGGCCTGGCATGGGGATGGAGGAGGGTGGTGACGATGGCCCAGATTGCGCCATACATGAGGGCGAAAAACCAGCGGGGGAGTTTTTCGCACCAGAGAAACTCCTGGCGGACGAAACGATAGGCCACGAGATGAACCAGAGCGAGGGCGATGATGAGCCAGTGGAGGCGGTCTCCGAGGAGGCGTTCGCCGGGTGAATCGAACCACAGGGCGGCGTGGAAGACAGTGCGGGCGGAATCCAGGTTTTCCGCCCGAAAGAGCATCCAGCCCAGACAGACCCAGAAGAATGTCAAGAGACTTCCGGTGAATTTCCCCAGCATCTCGAGAGGGAAGTGGGGGAGTCGTGGCTTGATCCACCTGCTCCAGATATCCACGGCGATCAGGCCGATGCCGTGGAGCGCGCCCCAGAGGATAAAGGTCCAGGCGGCCCCGTGCCAGAGTCCGCCCAGGAGCATGGTGATCATGAGGTTTCGATACTGCCGCAGCAGGCCGCCTCGATTTCCGCCCAGGGGAATGTAGAGATAGTCACGGAGCCAGGTTGACAAACTGATATGCCAGCGGCGCCAGAAATCGCGCAGGTTTGCGGCAAAGTAAGGGAAATTGAAATTCAGGCGGAGGTTGTAGCCGAGGAGTCCGGCGGTAGCGATGGCCATGTCGGAATAGCCGGAGAAGTCGCAGTAGATCTGAACCGCGAAGAGGAGAGCCGCGAGCCAGGCGCTGAGGGCACCATAAGCCATGGGATTGGCGAAGTAGGTATCGACGAGGGGACTGACTCCATCGGCGACGACGGCTTTCTTCATGAACCCGATAAGGAAGAGGGTGAGACAGGCGCGGACACGGACGGATGACCAGCGGGGAGATCGTTGTAATTGAGGGAGGAAATCCGCCGCCCGGACGATCGGCCCGGCCACCAGTTGGGGAAAAAAACCGACGAAGAGAGCGAAATCGAGCGGGCTGCGAGGAGGAGCGAGTTTCCGAAAATAGACATCGAGGGTGGTGCTCAGGGATTGAAAGGTATAGAAACTGATGCCCACGGGAAGGATGAGGCGGAGGGAAAACTCCGAGGCGGGCAGACCCAGCCAGGCCAGAATTTCGGAGGCCGAGTCGATGAAAAATCCGGCGTATTTAAAAATCCCCAGCAGGCCGAGATTGGCGACGATGCTGAGGACGAGCCAGCGTTTGCGGGTGCGGGGAGCATCGGTTCGGCCAATCGCTCGGGCGGCGACGAAGTCGATGATGGTGGAAATCAGGATGAGGGAGAGAAAGTGCCAATCCCAGGCGGCGTAAAAAGCATAACTCCAAAGGAGGAGCCAGAGTTTGCGGGTGCGGTTTCCCCGCAGAGACCAGGTTCCGCAGAACACGAGCAGAAAGAACGGGATAAAGCGGAGTTCCGTGAACAGCATCAGACGGTTATTCCGATCGCTTCAGATAATCCAGAAAATCCCGGGCCAATGCATCGGTCAGCATCGTCGCTCCCCGGACATTGAGATGGGCAAGATCGAACCGGAGATCGGGATCATAGAGATCCAGGTGTCGATCCGGATCACCAAGGTCCAACAAAGCCGGAATCATCTTTTCGCGTTCGGCGGCAAGTAAATCCAAACGAGTTTCATCGGGGCGCTTCGGGGTGGGGTGAGTGATGAAAATCATTTCCACCCCATCAGGAACAGATGCATTGACCAACAGATCGACCAACCGGCGGTCGGTTTCACTCAGTTCGGTCACCATTCTCTCGCCTCGCCACGATTCCACCAAATCTGGAAACGAAAGTCGGGACTCCTGCCAGTGTTTGCGGCGGCGCTCCAATCGTGCTCGTTCATCACCGGTCGCAGTCAGGAAGGCATCATCGAGGGACTGAAAGCCATTGTTCTGATTGCCAATCCAGGCCTCGGTCGCCACCCGCTGGTGTTCCCGGTCGAGATGGCGGCTTTCGTCGGTGCCGGTGATCCATGGCTCCAGCACGCTGCGGAGGCGCCCTTCATTGGTAGTGCGAGCGAGGAACAGCCGTCCGTGTTGATCCAGGAGTTCGAGTTTGCGAGCCGGAGTCACATTGGTGTCGAGAATCAGGCGGCAGACTTTCAGCGTAAGGGAAGGAGTATGCCAGAAACGGACGCGATGCGACTCCAGATTTCCCGCAGAATCGAGCGTATTTTCCAGCGGCCCGATGAAAAGAGTGCGCAGCGCAGTGGGGGGGTGCGATGCAATCAGATCAAGAAGGTATCGGGCTTCGAGCGCGCTGAGGGCCTGCACACCGAGATTCAGGGATCGGGTGGGGTGTCCCCCGCTTGCCATGATGGCATCGAACCGGGCGGGATCGAGATGGCGGTACACATGGCTCGAGCCGAGAAAAATCGTGTCATACTCATCCCAATGACGGCTGAAATGCTCGAGTTTGGCGATGAAAACAGAATTGGGAGGAGGGGGGAGGGCGGCACGAAGGGCCGTGGACATCATCCAGAATGCTCCCAACGCGAGCAGGCAACACAGAAGGATGGAGCGCCAGGCATGAGGTTTACCAGCCGCTCGGGTGGGATTGACGAACGCGGTGAGCGATGATGATGATTGTCCTGTCTCCATAACCAGTGAAGTGTAACCAAACCCCGAGAAGCCGAATCCCCTGAAAACCAAACCCCCGAAAACCAAACCCCCGGAAACCAAACCCCCGAGAAGCAAACCACTTGAATTTTAATCCCCTCACTATTCCTCATTGCCGGAAAGAGGAACATGCCGGAATTGATCGACATCCACGAGGCCGCGGTCGCTGAGTTTGAGGTGGGGGATGACGGTGAGGGGGAGGAAGGAGAGGGGCATGAAGGGGTCTTCGTGAGGGCAGCCGAGTGATTTGGATGCTGCGTGGAGATCATGCTGTTGTTGGGCGACGATTTCCGGGAGTTGGTCGGAGAGCAGGCCTGCGATGGGGAGGGGGAGGAGCGCCCGGACTTCGCCGTGTGCGACGACGCATTGGCCGCCCCCGGCATCCGCCAACGCCCTCGCGGCGATGAGCATATCCCGATCATTCGTTCCGGCAATGGTGAGATTGTGAGAATCGTGCCCAACGGTGGATGCGATGGCTCCCTCTTTGAATCCGAAGCCGTGAACGAAACCGAGGCCGATGTTGCCGGTTTGTTTGTGGCGTTCGATGACGGCGAGTTTGAGGAGGTCGCGTTGGGGGTCGGCGATCATCCGGTTGTCCTCAATCCGGGGGGGCATGGTGAGGTGTTCGGTGATGAGTTGATGGGGATCCATGCCGATGACGCGGATGTCATGGTCCCCGCCCCTGGAAAGGGAAGCGGAAATGGTGAAGGATGTTTCGTCAAGATTGACCGGAAGATGCACAGAATTTCGGAAGCGGTGTGTGTCGGGCGTTGAAACCGTGCCCGTGAAATTGCCGTTTTCTGCCGCCTTCACGCCCCGGCAATACACCAGTCGGGGCTGAATGTTCTGGAGATCATCAAAGACGATCAGGTCGGCGTAACGGCCGGGAGCCACTGCGCCCAGTCCCGGTTGGCGATAATGCTCGGCGGGATTGATGGTGGCAAGCGTGATGGCGAGTATGGGGTCGAGACCCAATCGGATCGCCTTGCGGACAATGTGGTCGATGTGGCCTTCCTCAATAAGCGCGCCGGGGTGGCGATCATCGGTGCAGAAACAGAAGCGGTGGGCGTTGGAGGCGTTGACGAGAGGGAGGAGGGCTTCGAGGTTGCGGGCGGCGCTGCCTTCGCGGAGGTAGATGCGCATGCCGTGTTTCAGTTTTTCCTCGGCTTCGGCGGCGGTGGTGCATTCGTGATCGGAGGAAATCCCGGCCGCACTGTATGCCTGTAAAGCAGACCCGCTCAGGCCGGGGGCGTGGCCGTCCACGATGCGCTCATCAAGACCCAATCGCACCTTCTCCATGACTTCGGGAATGGCGTTGACCACGCCGGGGAAGTTCATCATCTCGGCCAGGGCGACGACGCGACCATCCTCGAACAGGGAACGGATGTCGGCCGTGGTGATTTCCGCTCCGGAAGTTTCAAGGGGAGAAGCAGGCACGCACGACGACGCGGCGAACATGGCGTGCAGGTCGAGTCCCCGGGCATCGTCCATCAGATACCGGATACCTTCAATGCCGCAGACATTGGCGATTTCGTGGGGATCGAAGACCACGCCGGTTGTGCCGTGGGGAGCCGCGACCTGGACGAATCGGGAGGGGAGAAGCATGGTGGATTCCACATGCATATGGGCGTCGATGAAGCCGGGAGCGATGCATGACCCCTGAAGGTCGATACTGTCGGCGGCTTCTCGGGGGGCGCCGACCGCGGCAATTCGTCCCCCGAACACCGACACACAGCCATCCTCAATGGTGCGAGAGAAGACATTCACAATTCTGGCGTTGGTGAAGAGGAGATCGGCGGGGGCGTCACCCCGGGCGACGGCGAGAAATTCGGGATCGGTGCGAAGGATGGTCATGGGGGCAGGATAGCCCCATCCCCAAAGCAGGAACACCGGTGCTCAGTTTCCCACGCTATTCGGGCTGAATTTCTTGCCAACTGACGACCGACATCAAGGAATGGTTCACAAATCGGATGCGCTGATTTTTCTTATCTCCGATGATGAAATTCCCTCCACTGTCGATGGCCATCCCATGAGGATCAGACAGCATGGCGGAAATTGCCGGGCCTCCATCCCCGCCGAATCCACACAGCCCGCTCCCGACTACGGTGGAAATGGTCCCGGTGGATCCATCGACCTTGCGGATGCTGCAATTCTTGGTATCCACGACATAGACATTCCCCAGCGAGTCAGTTGCGACACTTTCCGGACTGTTCAGTTGGGCCAGGGTGGCGGCTCCCCCATCTCCGGTGCATCCCTTAATGCCGGTTCCGGCGATGGTCACGATGATCCCGGTGGCGGCATCAACTTTTCGGATGCGATTGTTTTTTTTGTCAGCAATATAGATATTTCCAGTGGCATCGACACCAACTCCCTCGGGATCGTTCAGTTTTGCGTTCACCGCCAGTCCCCCATCCCCGGCGTAGGCCCCGATTTTTTTTGTCACTCCATTCCCGTCGAGTGTTCCGTCCAGAGGATTCCCGGCCACCGTGGTGATGATTCCGGTTGAGGCATCCACGCGGCGAATGCGTTGATTTTTCTTATCCGCAATAAAAATATTTCCTGCGGTATCAATCGCCAGGCCATCAGGATCATGCAGTTTTGCATTCACCGCCAGCCCCCCATCTCCGGCGAAGTCGCCAATTTTTTTTGTTACCCCATTCCCATCCAGCCCCCCTTCGAGGGGCGATCCCGCAAAGGTGGTGATGATGCCTGTCGTAGCGTCTATTTTTCGGATCCGTTGATTTTCCTTATCCGCAATGTAGATATTCCCTGCAGCGTCCAGCACCACGCCTTCCGGATCATCTAATTTGGCGTTGATGGCCAGCCCCCCATCCCCGGCGAATTCTCCATATGCCTTCTGCTTCCCATGCGAGTCGGGTGGACTCAGAGAAGGATTCCCGGCTACCGTGGTGATGATTCCGGTTGCTGCATCTATCCGCCGGATCCGTTGATTTTTTCTGTCGGCAATGAAGATATTTCCAGCTCCATCCACCGCCACGCTTCCCGGATCCTGCAGTTGGGCCGAGGTTGCCGGTCCTCCATCACCACTGAAACCCTTGAGTCCGATTCCGGCCACGGTGGTGATGGTTCCTGCAGTCTGCCCTTGGGCGGCGGAGGTCATGACGCCGATGACGACCAATATCCGACCGAGCCATCCCTGCCATTGAGAGTGATTATTAAGCATGGTGTTTTACTCCGGTTCCGCTTCCCGCCAGGTGACGATGTTGACCCCCGCATCGCCGATATC
>CAZLXE010000061.1:12309-13764 GCA_964563005.1 uncultured Isosphaeraceae bacterium | reverse complement strand
TGGTCTTTGTCGCCGTTGACGCGGACGGCGGTGGTGATGATGTGTTTGAGTTTGGTGCGGATGCGTTTGAGTTCGGCTTCGGTTAGTTCGGAGGCCCGGCGGCGGGGGTCTATTTTAGCCGCGTAGAGGATGTCATCGGCGATCCAGTTTCCCACGCCCGCGGCGACGGATTGGTCGAGGAGGACGGCCTTGATGGGGGCTTTGCGCTGGCTGAGTATTTCGATGAATTGTTTGGGCGAAGGCAAATCGTGGACGGGGTCGAAGCCGAGTTTACTGAGAGGCGGCTCGTTCAGGGGATCTTCGCGGAGGCGGATGCGACCGAAGCGGCGCTGGTTGGTCATCACCAGTTCGCCGCCATCGTCGAGCCAGAGATGGATTTTGGTGAAGGGTGGAGGCCATTGTTCCGTGGAAACGCAGCCGCTGGAGATGAGTTCGAGGGGTTGGGGGATATTGTTCAGGGAATTATTATGGAAAATCCGAAATGAACCAGTCATGCCGAAGTGGAAGAGAGGCCAGGGGCGACGGTCGAGTTCGAAATAGAGGTGTTTACCCCGGCGGTGAACGCCCAGAATTTTACGCCCGGTTAACGCTTTTCTGATTCGCCCTCCGCTCACCCCTTCGTAAATGATTTCATCTTTGGGACAACGGACGCGGGTGATGGTGCGTCCCTGGGCGATACCCTCAGCAAGCACACGACCAAACTCCACCGCGGGCAGTTCAGGCATGGTGAACCATCACTCGCTTTCCCGCATCGTGGGGAGGGAAGACTCCGGCTCGAGTTCACCCGAGGGTCGGGCGATGAGATCATAGCCGTCGGCATCGACGATGGTACAGCGGACGAGGTCGCCGGGCTTGAGGGGTTGGGTGCTGTGGACGAGCGTTTGGGAATCGACCTGCGGGGCCTGGTGATAGCCGCGTCCGAAGTAGGCATTGGCTTGTTCTGCGGGCTGGTCGATGAGAATGTCAAACTGGGAATGCTGCTCGGCGACATACTGAGCGTTGTCGAAGGCGATTTCCTGCTGAGCCAGCATGATTTCCTGCTCGCGCACCAGTTTGAGGTCATCCGGAACATGGAGATTCGGATCCTGATCAAGAGTAGCGGCAGGTGTGCCCGGTTCGGGGGAATAGCGAAACACTCCAAGGGCATCAAACTGAAAGCCCCGGATAAAGTCCAGCAGGTCTTCGTGATCCTTTTCGGTTTCGCCGGGGAAGCCGGTGATGAAGGTGGTGCGGATGGCGACCCCCGGAATCCGGTCCCTCAGCTTTTCCAGCAGATGCCATTGCTCCTCCCTCGAAGTGCGGCGGCGCATGGCGGACAACATGGAATCGGTCATGTGCTGAAGGGGGATGTCAATATAATTGGCGACATGCGGAAGAGAGGCGATGGCGTCGATCATGGCATCGGTGAAGTCGGTGGGATAAGCATACATCAACCGAATCCAACCACCCCCGGAA
>CAZLXE010000061.1:0-12209 GCA_964563005.1 uncultured Isosphaeraceae bacterium | reverse complement strand
ATCGGTGAAGTCGGTGGGATAAGCATACATCAACCGAATCCAACCACCCCCGGAACCACCCCCGGAATTAACCCCAGTGCCATGGGATTCGACGACTTCATTCAGTGAAGTTAACAGTCCCACCAATCCCTCGTGCTTCGATTCGCTGTGGTACCCGATGTCGTGGCCGTAGGAGGTGGTGTCCTGGCCGATGAGGTTGAGTTCGAATACGCCGTCTTCGAGGAGGGAGCGGGCTTCGCTGAGGATGACTTGGGGGGGCTTGGAGCGCATTTTGCCCCTTATGGAGGGGATGGTGCAGAAGGTGCATTTCTGGTTGCAGCCCTCGCTGATGCGGAGATAGGCCCAGTGTTTGGGGGTGAGGCGGAGGCGACGGGCATCGCTTTCAAAGTAGCCGATGCCGTGGCCGTCCTGACCATTGACAGTGAGACCGACGGTGTTCAGGCCACGCGTGCGGGCGGCCTGGAGAGCATTGGCTTCGATCCAGTAGGGGGGCGTTTCGTCGGATTGGAGGGAGGTTCGATCTGCGGGAGAACCATGCACTGCATCGAGAATATGATCGCGGTCGAACACACCGATCATGGCGTCGATGCCGGGCGCCCACTCGAGCAGTTTTGCCCGGTGGCGCTGCACCAGGCAGCCCGCGACCACAACCCGCTTCACCGATCCCTTTTCTTTCCGTTCAATCGCTTCGGCGATGACTTCCAGCGATTCTTCTTTGGAATCTTCGAGGAAGCCGCAGGTGTTGATGATGATGGCGTCGGCGGCATCGTGATCGGAAACAAGGTTGACATCGGCCTCAACGAGGGTACCGAGCATGGCTTCGGAGTCGATAAGGTTTTTCGGGCAGCCGAGGGAGACGAAGGCGACGGATTTGATGGGGGATTCAGGCATGAGGGGAAGGGGGGAGTGAGCGATTGATGATAGCGGTGATTTGGGGAAAGTCCCGGCCGTTCAGGACTGATCCTCACTTATACGCCGTAGAGGTGTTCGCGGTGGATGTAATCGAGTACGGCGGGGTCGAGGAGGTCTTCGAGGGGAAGGTTTTGGGCGAGGCGATGGCGGATGTCGGTGGCGGAGATGTCGAAGCGGGGGGCGGGAATGGCGCGGTCGAACCATTCGAGGGCTTCTTTTTCGCCATACACTTCGATGAGTTGTTGGTGAAACGATTGAATGGTCAAGGGGGGGCGGAGCATGACGGCGGGGGGGGCGAGTTGGAGGATGCGTCGCCATTCTTTCCAGGCATGGAAGTTGAGGGCGTGGTCGGCTCCGATGAGCAGTCGGAATGAGTTGCCCGGCTCTGCGTTTTGATGGAGCGTTTCCAGGGTGTCGATGGTGAAACTCAGGCCATTGCGATCGAGTTCGAGAGTGGAGATTTCTGCCTCGGGGATGTCGGCGAGGGCGAGGGCGAGCATGGCGAGACGGTGATGAGCAGGCGTGGAGGTGGCGTTTTGCTTATGGGGACTGGTGGCGGCGGGGATGTAGAGCATGCGTGGACAGCCCAGGGCGCGGGCCACGATGGGGGGGAGGGTGGTATGGGCTCGGTGGGGGGGGTCGAAGGTGCCGCCGTAGATCAGGATGGTTTTCCCGGTGGGGTTCACGCATGCATGATACTGGAATTATTGAATTATGACTTGGGAACGCTGACGACTCGGGTCTGGGTGAATTGTCGGTGGCCGTCTTTGCCGCTGTGATAGCCGTAGCCGGATTCATGGGCACCGACCCAGGGGCAGCCGGCGGCTCCGTAGCAGCCACGGTTGATGCCGACCATGCCGGAGCCGAGTTGGCGACCGACGGCAGCGGCGCGATCGAGGTCGGTTCCAAAGACGGTGGCTCCGAGGCCGAAGGGGGTATCGTTGGCGAGTTGGATGGCTTCGTTGTCGTTTTTGAAAGTCATGATGCAGCAGATGGGGCCGAAGGTTTCTTCTCGCATCATGGCCATGTTGTGGGTCATCTTGGTGAGGACGGTGGGGGTGATGAAGTTGTCGTGGTGGTTGGTGTCGCCGGTGAGGACGGAGGCGCCGTCTTTCTTGGCTTGTTCGAGTTGTTGGAGGACATGGTCGCGCTGCCCGGCGTTGATCATGGGGCCGATGATGACGCCTTCTTCTGTGCCGTCGCCGGTTTTGAGGGCCTGGGTTTTTTCGATTATGGCGGCTTCGAACTGAGGGGCGATTGCTTCATCCACATAGACGCGTTCGGTGCTGACGCAGACCTGACCGGCGTTGCGGAAGCTGTTGTTGACGGCGTAGTCGGCGGCGGCGTCGATGTCGGCATCGTCGAGGACAATCAGCGGATCCTTGCCGCCGAGTTCGAGGATGACGCGCTTGAGGCCTTTGCTGGCGGCGGCGAGGATGTGCTTGCCGGTTTCACGGGAGCCGGTGAAGGCGATGAGATCGACATCGCCGTTGACGAGGGTCTTGCCCTGGCCGTCGGCACCCTGAACCACCTGAAGGACATTTTCGGGAAGGGATTCGCGGAGAATATCGCCATAGCATTGGCCGATGAGGGGGGTTTCTTCGGAAGGTTTGAAGACGACGGTATTGCCGGCCATGAGGGCGGGGATGACGAGGGAATGGGGCATGGCCATCGGGAAATTCCAGGGGGAGATGGCCGCACAGACGCCGAGGGGGTCGTGATAGAGGACGGAGTGGGTTTTGCCATCGTCGATGACATCGGGTTCGAGGGCGACGGCGATGTCGTTCAGACGGTCGGCGAGGGGGAGGGAGCAGCGGTCGATCTCGAAGCGGGCATCTTTGAGAGGTTTGCCCATTTCGCGGGTGAGGAGAAGGGCGAGTTCTTCCTTACGGGCCTGGAGGGTTTCTCCGAGGGGGAGGATTTTTTCCATGCGATCGGGCATGGAGAGTGCGGCCCAGTCCGGCTGGGCGGCCCGGGCCTTGGCGATGATGTCGGGGATGGAGGATTCGGGCGTGATGGGGACTTCACCGACGATTTCCTGGGTGGCAGGGTTGTGGGAGGTGAGCATATTGGTGGAAGTGGCGGTGGTGAAGGTGGTCATGGGTTATTCCTGAGGTTTTTCTGGGGTTATTCCTGGGGGTATTTGTTGTGAGACGGATCATTCTAGCCGCGAACTTGTAGGAATCACTCCCCATCCGGGGTCAGGGAGATATTGTCGATCAGGCGGACTGCACCGAGGCGGGCTGCAATCAGGGCGCGGGCGGGTCGGGAAAATCGGGTAATGGGGGTGAGGGTCGAGGAATCTCTGACGACGGCGTAGTCGATTTTCAGGTTGCGTTCTTCGAGGATGCGACGCATGGCTTGCTCTGCGGTTTGGGGGGATGGTGACTGTTGGGCGGCGAGGAGGGCGTGAATCAGGCCGAGGGCGCGGGGGCGTTCCTGCGGGGAGAGGTTGATGTTGCGGCTGCTGAGGGCGAGGCCATCGGGTTCGCGCACGGTGGGCTGGGCGATGATGTTCAGGTTTGGCCAGCGGTTTTGCTCCTGGGCGACCATGGCCCGGATGACGAGGAGTTGTTGGTAGTCTTTTTCGCCGAAGATGGCCCAGTGGGGATGGACAAGATCGAAAAGGCGGGCGACGACCTGGCAGACGCCGGCGAAATGATGGGGGCGGCAGGCGTCTTCCAGTGCTGGTTGGGTGGCGACGGCGGGGAGGGGGGGGACGGGGATCGATTCCTGCGGAGGGTAGATGGTTTCCGGTTCGGGGAGAAAGGCGATGGTCGCTCCGTGGGTCTCGGCGAGTTGGAGATCGTGTTCGATCCGGCGGGGATACTGCTGGAAATCTTCGTCGGGGCCAAATTGGGTAGGATTGACGAAGATGCTGATGATGGTGGTTCCCCCGAGGGAGGCAGCGTGACGGATGAGGGAAAGGTGGCCTTCGTGCAGGGCGCCCATGGTGGGGACAAACGCTCCGCCGTCGTGCTCTTCCAATTCGGAAATTGTGTGAACAACCTTCATAAGGGCAGGTTCGCCTGGGCGCGATCGGGGGTCAAGTAGGCCTGTTTTTTTCCGGCAACGGGGTTCGAGCAGGGGGTGGATCGAATATGCGATTCAGGATTTCGGTCAAAGTGGAGTCGATTTTCTTTTTCGGGCGCAGGAAAATGTTATGGGTGAGATTTGGGCCGGGTGATTCGGGATCACAATGGAACCAGAGGGCGGCCTGGGAATCCGGACACCTTCGCCCCTGCCAGAAGCCGTCGCTTGCCCGGCCGTGGGCGATGCGACGACCTTTCGGGGGATGGGTGTCCCAGCGTTCGATGTGATCGCCGAGGAGGGCGTTTTCCATATCGACCCTCTCCTCCCGATGGGAAGTTCCAATGAGGATGACATTGAGGGCGCGGGGCATGAATTGGGAATACGCCCGGTCGAGGAGGCGGCGGATGCGTTGGGCTTCGTCGGTGAACCCGGAGGAGAGGCCGATGACGAGATTGACATGATTGCCGGGGCAGGGAGCGACGATGCGCACGCCGCCGATTTCATTTCCTTCATCATCGTTCATGCGATGCTCATCGCCGACATGGGCGTGGCGGATGAATTCCGCTGCTTCCCGGACGAGTTGCTGCATGGCGGTATCGGAGGGCTTTTCGGGCCAACGAATCTGCACGATGAAGGGGCGGGGGATTCTTTCGAGATAGCGGAGCCGGGAGGAGATGGTGATGTGGCGATCTTCAGAATGGATGGAGTCGAGTCGTTTAATGTGAAGGTAGAGGGTGGTGTCGTTGAATTGCAATTGGAAATCGCATTGCTTTCCGGAAGGGGTGGGCACTTCATACCTCACCTCGGTACTTGTCTGGAGGAGATGTCGGGCGACGAGGGCTTCGGAGCAGGCATCGAGGAAGCCGGTGGGTTCGGAATGGGCGTACATTTTGGCGGCGAGCCGTGATAACTCGGGATGCGTGCGCCATGAGTTGATGGCGGTAAGGAGATCGGGGTGGAGGGGGCAGGGAAAGGAAGGAGCCATGCCGGGATTTCAAGCGGAGGTGGTCATGTTGAGTTCAGTGGAAGTGGTGGGGAGGGGTGTTCAAGGTGGGTGCGATGCATGGTTGGGGCCATAAGTGCTCAACCGCTTCGAGAGGCGGTTTTTGGTCGATGGTGAACTCGGCGCCCCGGGCGAGCAGCATATCGATGTGACGGCGGCCGATCTTCACCGTGAACCGGGCGGATTCGGCTTCGTATTGCCGGTCCAGCACGATGGTTCGTTTTTCCAGAAAATCAATGGTCGAACTGTCGGCAAAGGGGACGGTGAGGGTGACTTCTCGCACGCCGCCAAGCATGTGGTCGAGCACGACGGCGGAGAGATCATCGAGTCCCTGTCCGGTAGCGGCGCTGATGGGGTGGGCTTCGGGATGGCGATTCATCCAGACGAGAAGGTCGTCTGGAGAGGATTGGCGGTCGATTTTATTGAGGACGATGAGCCGGGGTTGCTGGGTGGCTCCGATTTGGTCAAGCGTAGACTGGACGGTTTCGAGGTGCATCTCTGCATTGGGGTCGGCGGCATCCACCATGATGATGAGCAATTGAGCGTATACGGTTTCTTCGAGGGTGGACCGGAATGAGGCCACGAGGTGATGGGGAAGATCACGGATGAAACCCACGGTGTCGGAGAGCATGACGGCGTTGCCCCCACCGATATTCCAGGATTCGATGCGGGTTGACAGGGTGGCGAAAAGTTTCTGATGAGCGAAGGCCCCGCCCTCGGTGAGGCGGTTGAAGAGGGTGGATTTGCCGGCGTTGGTGTAGCCGACGAGGCCGACGGTGTAGTGGTCGAGATTGCGTTTCGTGACTTCGCGGGTCTTCCGACCCTGAATCTCCCGCAACTCTCGCTTGAGTTGGCCGAGGCGGGATTTGACGAGGCGGCGGTCGATTTCAATCTGTTGTTCGCCGGGGCCCCGGGTGCCGATGCCAACGGGGGCGCCGCCGACAATCTGGCCGAGATGATCCCACATGGCCCGGAGGCGGGGATAGGTGTATTCGAGTTGGGCGATTTCGACCTGGAGTTTGGCCATGTGGGTGGCGGCGCGATTGGCGAAGATGTCGAGGATGAGTTCACTGCGGTCGATGATCTTGCATTCGGTGGCTTCTTCGAGATTTCGAATCTGAGCGGGGGAAAGGTCGTGATCGAAGATGACGAGGGTGGCCTGGGTCATCTCGACGAGATGAGCGAGTTCTTCCACCTTGCCTTTGCCGAGGTAGGTTTTTCCCCGAGGGGTGCGCCGCTTCTGGGTGATTTCACCCACTACGGTGGCTCCGGCGGTCTGGGTGAGGGCGCGGAGTTCGTGGAATCGATCCTCGGGATCTATGTATTGTTGGGGTAAGAGTAAGCCGGCGAGGATGGCTTTTTCTGCGGCGACCCGGAGTTGTTCGCGTTTCAGTTGTGACATCTGGCTCATGCGGGTGTGGTCTCCCAACCGTAGTGGGGGTATTGTAGAGCGCGGCGGGAGAGAAATGCGGCAATAATCTGGGAATAATGGTGCGTTGGTATGGTCACGGAGGAGCAATGCCCGCGCATTTTGAGTATGACGCGGTATCAGAAAGGATTTGGCATGCAATCGAAACGGATGATGATCCCCGCTCTCTGTGTGATTCTGGTGGGTTCGGCCCTGGGGCAGTTGTCGTGGACCATTGCGGGGCGTATGTGGGATCGCGAGGGGATGGAGACGGTGCTGGCAGTCCATCAGATATTGAGAGATGAGTATGTCAAGAGTCCGGATGCCGAGGATGCGCAGCAAATGGAGCAGGCGATGATCGAGGCGATGGTGGAGACGCTGGGTGATCCGCACACTTTTTATATCTCTCCGAAATATCTGGAGCAGTTCGAGAAAAATCTACGGGGGCGATATGGAGGGATCGGGGCGTATGTGGATATCAAGGAGGACTATCTGACAATTATTTCTCCGATGGACGCTTCTCCCGCCCTGGCAGCGGGGGTCCGGTCGGGGGATGTGGTGTTGACCATTGAGGGGGAATCGACTTTTCAGTTGGGCGTGAATGAGTGCATCGAGCGGTTGACGGGCGAGCCGGGATCGCCGGTGGAAGTAACGGTGCGGCACGAAGACGGGACGGAAGAGACGATTACCCTGATTCGGGAGCAGATTCATGCCCCGACGGTGATGGGGGTTCGCCGGAGTGGTCGGGGATGGTCGTATTGTGTGGATGAGGAGATGGGGCTGGCGTGCATCCGGGTGACGGGATTCAATGGGACGACGATGGATGAACTGACAACGGCGCTGGAGGAGGCGCAGCGGGACGGATTGCGGGGGTTGATATTGGATCTGCGGGACAATCCGGGCGGGGCGCTCTCGGCGGCGGTGGCGATGTCTGATCTCTTTCTCCCCAAAGGAGTGATTGTGTCCGTGCGTCCGCGATCTGGTAAGTCCACGGTGTATGCGGCTCATCACCCGGGAACTCTGGAGGAATTTCCCATGATCGTGATGGTGAACGATCTGTCCGCATCGGCGAGCGAGATTGTGGCGGGGGCTTTGCAGAGCAATGGACGGGCGAAGGTGTTGGGAACGAGATCGTTCGGCAAGGGATCGGTGCAGGAGGTGCGAGAATTGCCGTATGAGGCGGGAGAATTGAAATTTACGGTGGCCGACTATTATCTTCCCGATGGGCGCAACCTGAATCGCAATCGGAACGAGGATGAAACGGTGTGGGGGGTGGATCCTGATCCGGGAATGGTGATCCCGATGTCGGATGAAGCGCGGTCCGCCCTGGGGAAAACCCGACAGATTTCCGATGCGATCCGCGATGAGGGCAAGGATATTCCTCGATGTACGGGAGTGGAGTGGATTCGCGGCAAGTTGGGAGATATTCAACTGGCCACGGCAGTGGAGGCGCTGCGGGATCGGGTGACGACCGGGGCGTGGCCTTCGATGAGTGAAGAAGACAGTGCGGCGGTGGCGTTCAACACGGAATTGACTCGGGTGTTGGCGGCCCGGAGCCAGGTGGAGGAACGACTGCAGGCGTTGGATGAGGAAATCGCGAAGATTAAACAGCAGGCGATGTTGTCGAGCGAGGGGACTCTGCAGCAGGAGGAACGGGATGGGGAAGAATGAGCACGGCCCCGTCGCGACAGAGTGAGCCGTTGATTTTGGGTATCGAGTCGAGTTGCGATGAGACTGCGGCGGCGGTGGTGCGGGGTGAGCATGTGGTATTGAGTAATGTCATCGCAACGCAGTTTGATCTCCATGAGGTGTATGGCGGGGTGGTGCCGGAGATTGCGAGTCGGGCGCATCTGGAGCGGATTGTTCCGGTGATTCGGGAGGCCGTGCAGGAGGCGGGCGTTGAATACAACGAATTGGACGCCATTGCGGTGGGGAACCGGCCGGGGTTGATCGGGTCCCTGCTGGTGGGGGTGAGTGCAGCGAAATCGTTGGCATGGTCGCTGGGAAAGCCGCTGATCGGGGTCGATCACCTGCTGGCCCATTTGCAGGCAGTGGTCCTGAAAGACGACCCGGTGATGTTGCCGGGGCTGGGGCTGGTGGTCTCCGGTGGACATTCGAGCATGTATCTGTTGGAGGAGGCGGGAGTGGTGCGTTTGCTGGGGAAAACGATCGACGATGCGGTGGGAGAGGCGTATGACAAGGCGGCGACGATTCTGGAATTGGGATATCCCGGCGGACCTCGGCTGGATGGACTGGCTCAGCAGGGAGATGATGCGGCGTATGATTTTCCGGTGGCGAATCTGGGGCGGGATCGGCTGGATTTTTCCTTCAGTGGATTGAAGACGGCGCTGTTGTATGCGGTGTGTGGCATGCCCCAGGGACGGGGAACGGCAGCACAGTTTGAGCGCGATGCTTCAGCCCTGTCTGATAGGGAGAAGGCAGATTATGCGGCGTCATTTCAGCGGGCGGCGATCGGGGCGCTGATGAAAAATCTCCGGAAGGCGCTGGATCGAGAATCAGTTCGGTCTATCGTGGTGGGCGGGGGAGTGAGTGCGAACAGTCGTTTGCGCCGAGAGTTACGGCAACTGGGGGAGGAGCGGGGGGTGGCGGTGCGGCTGCCGAAGATGGACTATTGCATGGACAACGCGGCGATGATCGCGTCTCGGGGCGTGGTGCATTTTCAGGCGGGACTGTTTGACGATTGGACGCTCTCGGCATCGCCGAGGAGTACGGTGACGAGCGAGGGTTGATATTTTCAGAAGGGCATGCGGAGGGTGAGGCGAATTTCGTGGGCATTGTAGCCGGTGGCGACATCCCCCTTGTAACCCAATTCGAGGTTGAAGCCGTTGGGTTTGCGGATGCCGAATCCCCCGCCGGGGGAGATGTATTCATCCACGGCGGCGGCGGAGAGAAATGAAGTTTCGGTCATGCTGCCGTAGATGTAGGCGTGTTCTCCCAGCATCCAAGTGGCCTTGACTCCATTCTTGAGAATCTGCTGACTGATGCCGGGATCGAAGTTGTATCCCTGAATACTGAACGGCACACCTTCATAGACACTGAGTTGGGTTGAACCGGAGATGAGAAGATCGCCGAATTCGAGGGTTGCGGTGGCGTTGAATCCATAACTCTGGAGGAGGGTTCCCGCAATCATGTCTGCTGAACCCGAAGCGGAAAGGGAGGCAAAGGGGGTCACCCGCACCCCGCCGGGCAGGATGCCACCTTCCCGAATCACCTGGATGGGCAAAGCAAGGGTGCCATGGATGTTGACCACTTCCGCGCCGCCGATTTCGTGCCAGGAGACGGGAAGCATCAGGGCGAGGGCGATCTGATCGTTAAAGGCATATTCGAAGGAGGGAACGATCGAATAACTCGTGCCGTTCCCAATGTCGGTTTCAATGATCTGGGTATAGGCATCAAATCGGGTCTGGGAGTGTTTCTTGGACTCCCCCCCGAGGGCGGCGTGGCGCTCGGCGGCGGTTAGATTCGTATGGAGTCCGAAGCGGTCGAAGACATAATTGGCTGAACGAGCGGTGGTGGAGAGCGGCGATCCATCGGTTACGGCGACCAGAGAAAGGGCGTTCATGGTTTCGATGAAGGCACCGAGTTGGTTGGCAAGATTGTCCTGCATGAACTGTTCGATCTGCCCGAACAGATCGGTTCCCGTGAAGGTAAAGGTCTGCGGGCCATCGATGGTGTTGAAGGTGATGGTGGCGGAGTTCCCGGCGGCATTCATACCGATCGTGATGGCGTTCGCAATACCCGCATAATCGAGGTTTGCCGTCCAATCGAAGCCGCTGAATCCGGCAAACGCACCCTGCAAGTTCAATGCGTTGTTGAACAGGTCGGGGATGCTCGAGCCGCCGAAAGTGGCATCAGGCGGGGCACCGATATTGGGGCTGCTGATAAAGAGGTCGAAGATGCTCTGGGCCTTGGTCTGCGATGGGATCAACAGCAGAGAGAGCAGGATGGCGATCCCGGCACAGAATTGGCGATGAGATAGACAACTGATTTGCGGACAATACATGGAAAACATTATCGCCCGGGAATTCACACCACTTGAGGATGGATTCTGCGAGGGATTCTCGGGGAAGAATCACCTGAAGCCGGCAATTATTAAGGCAAATGCAGCAGAACGGGCTACAATACCGGACTTTTCCTGGGTTGCGGACTGGATTTTAAGCCGCCTGATCGTTGTCTCCAAAAAGGATTGCCTTGCTATGCCGCATTATTTTAAACTCGGACAGATTCCTCCGAAGCGTCACATCCAGTTTCGTCGCCCGGATGGGGCGTTATATGCGGAAGAGGTGTTCGGCACGGAGGGATTTGTGGGGCCGACATCCACGCTGTATCACATCCATCCTCCCACGCAGGTAACGGGCTGGAAGGCGCTGTATTCCACCCAGCCGGACTATGTGGAACGGGATGTGATGCGGATGCGCCATATCAAAACCACTCCCATGAACCCGAAGGGCGATCCCATCACCGGTCGGGTCATCATGTTCGGGAATGCGGACTGTGAAATGTCGGTGTGTGTGCCGGCGGAACCGATGCCGTACCATTATAAAAATGGCATGGGGGATGAGTGTCTTTTTATTCACGAAGGATCGGGCACGGTGTCCACAATATTCGGCACGCTTTCCTTCAAAAGAAAGGACTACATCATCATTCCCAAGGGCACGATTTACCGGATGGAGTTTGATACTCCCGGCCCGGATGATCCCAATCCCCGTTTCCTGGTGATCGAAACCGTGAACAGTTCCCATATTCTCCCGCCGCCGGGATATCTGGCCAAGAAAACCGGGCAATTTCTCGAGCACGCCCCGTACTGCGAGCGCGACCTGCATGAACCGACGCTTCCCCTGGTGTATGAAGAGGAGGGAAAATTCGAGGTACGGATCAAGGCCCTCCACAGCGTGCATAGTTACATTTATGATTATCACCCGCTGGATGTGGTGGGGTGGGATGGGTGCTATTACCCTTACACCTTTAATATAGATGACTTCGCCCCCATCACCGGGCAATTGCACATGCCGCCGCCGATTCACCAGACCTTCGAGGCCCATAACTTTGTGATCTGTTCGTTCTGTCCCCGGACGCTGGATTCTCATCCGTTGGCCGTGCCCATTCCGTATTATCACTCCAACATCGATTCCGATGAAGTGCTTTATTATGTAGAAGGAAACTATAAGGCGCGGAAGGGAATTGAGGTGGGTTCGATGACGCTACATCCCCAGGGCATTCCGCACGGCCCCCATCCGGGAACGCGCGAGGCCTCGCTCGGGAAAAAATGGACAGATGAACTGGCCGTCATGTGCGACACCTTCCGGCCGCTGCTTCCCACCCAGGCCGCCCTGGAACTGGATGACAGCCATTACCCGGCCAGTTGGCTTTCACATCGGGAACCGACTATGAACGGGGCGTCGACTCCGGGTGGTGCTTTAGGAACGGCTCATAGTGATGGAACGGCAGTGGATACGAGCGGGTAATCGTTCCTCGGCTCTGCCCATTCCCCTGTTCGCAGCCCATTTATTTCCCCGCCCCGGTTATCGGTATTTTGCTGATGAGATTTGTCACCCATAAAACAAGCAGCGATTGCTGGTATTGAGGCCGTTGCGATAGCGAGTGAGAGTCTGGGTAGTTTATAACGGTTGTGCATCATCCACGGGGAACAACGGTCACTCATTCTCTATCATTCATTTGGATCGAGCCGTATGCGCTGTATATTTACATATCACCGCAGAAAAGAGAGCTGCGGGAAAAGTGTTTTATTCGTTCTGAATTAGAGAAGAGAGAGGACATTCCCATGAAAAATGTATTGTATGCCGCGATGACTGTCGCCGCGATGACCGTAGG
>CAZLXE010000060.1:0-13826 GCA_964563005.1 uncultured Isosphaeraceae bacterium | reverse complement strand
TCTTCGCCCATCATTTTGCGTCAATTGCGGGGGCGGGTCCGATCGTAGGCCCGATCATCGCCCTCGCCTATGGCTGGGGACCGGCCTGGCTGTGGATCGTGCTTGGTGGCATTTTTTACGGGGCCGTTCACGACATGACAGCGATGTTTGTATCAGTCCGGGAAGGGGGAAAAACAATCGCGGAAATCGCCCGAAGGGAATTGGGAAAGTTCGGCTATCTCCTGTTCGTAGCATTTCTGCTTCTGGTGCTGTCATTGGTCAATGCAATCTTTCTCAAACTCTCGGCGAACGCCTTGAGCAGCTCGTATCCCTTGGCGGCGCTGGGATTAGAGGATGGACAGACCATGTTTCGCACCGTGATACAGCATGGAGTGTCCATGGCCCGGATCGGAGGCATTGCCACCACCAGCGTCATCATCATGACCTTCATATCACCCATGATGGGCTGGCTGATTCACCGGCGAGGGGTTGGGACCCTGCCGATCTTTCTGATCGCGAGTGTCGTGTGCATACTCAGCGTGGGAGCAGGATTTCGCTGGCCCGTCAGCATCGTCTCGAATACATGGATGCTGGTGCTGGCGGCGTATGTGTGCTTCGCCTGTTGGATTCCAGTGTGGATCATTATTCAACCGAGGGACTTCATGAATGTGCAGATTCTCTACGGCGGGCTGGGCTTGCTGGTCGTGGGAACGCTGGTTGCGGGGATTTCGGGGGGCGAGGGCAGCGCCATGCAGTTGCCACTGTCTTCCATTGCATCGGGCACAGTGAGCAAAGGCCCGTTCTGGCCGATCATGTTCATCACCATCGCCTGCGGAGCGATCAGCGGGTTTCACTCTCTCGTGGCCACGGGAACGACGGTGAAACAGATCCCGAGGGAAAGCGACTGCCGCCGGGTGGGGTATAACGCGATGATTCTGGAGAGTTTCCTCGCCCTCCTGGTATTGGTGGCGGTGGGGAGCCAGATGAATACCGCATCGTATGACGCAAACATGTCGTCTTCCGGCGGAGTGATTCTCACCTTTGCCGTGGGCTGCGGGGGACTGTTCAGCCAGTTGGGCATTCCCATGGCCATCGGGTGCGTACTGGGCATTCTCATCATAGAAGGATTTCTCGTCACCACGCTCGACACCGCGGTGCGACTGGGGCGATACCTGTTTGAAGAATTGTGGGTGTGCCTCGCCGGAGGAGAAAATGGCCAGCCCCCCCCGATTTTTCGACACCACGGCTTCAACACGGCGTGTACGGTGGGTTTGATGCTGCTCTTCACCTATTCAGAAAAAGCATATGCAGCATTGTGGCCCTTCTTCGGTGCGGGCAATCAACTCATCGGGGCGCTGACCTTGACCACGGTGACGATGTGGTTATTGCGCCGGGGAAAGCGAGGAGGGAAGGTGTGGTTCGCCGCGATTCCCGCCGTGTTCATGGTCGCCACCGCAGTCTCTGCCCTCGGGTGGCTGGTGGCAAAAAAATGGGCTGATGAAAGCGCGGGCGATGAGCGATTTATCATCGTGGGCACGGGGATTCTGCTGCTGTTGCTTTCCGGTGGGTTCGTGTTGGTGGCGGTGTCGCGCGTGCGGGGAGCGCTGCGGAATGAAGTGGATTCAGTGCATACCTCATGATTCAATCATTCCCTTGTTCTTCATCAGCATTTTTCGCTCTCCTCCAATGGGGCGCGTTCGATTATTCCCTCCTCCTGGGCCTGATCGCTCTGCTCATCGCCAGCGGTTTTTTTTCCGGTTCGGAAACCGCCCTCTTCGGCATGAATCAATCGGTACGGGGTGAGTTGTCCAGGCGGAACGGGCGGACAGATCGGGCGGTCCTGGGATTGCTGGCGGATCCCCACATGCTGCTGATCACGGTCATGCTGGGCAACATGACCGTAAATGCTCTGTACTTTGTGCTCAGTTCGGTGTTGATGTTGAACAGCGGATGGGGGGTACTCGGGCAGGTCGGGCTGGGAGTGGGTTTTCTAGTGATAATCGTGTTAATCGGAGAAGTGTTGCCGAAGATGGTGGCGACGGGGGACCGGGTGAGATTCGCCCGCTTGACCGGTCCTCTGCTCCTGGCACTGCATCAGGCCATCACCCCATTAAGAGTGGTGCTCAGCCGGATAGTCGTGACCCCCTTGGGACGGCTGGCTTCGCCGGGTTCATCCACTTCGGAGCCGGAAGATGAACTGCACACTCTTCTTGGCCAGTCTGAAGCCCACGGCGTGATTGATGAAGAAGAAGAGCGAATTCTCCGCGAGGTGTTCTCACTGAGTCGATTGCGGGTGCGCGATGTGATGACCCCCCGGGTGCGGGTGCTGGCTGTGTCGGAGGATGCCGGCGAGGCGGAAGTTCGGGCCGTTCTGGGGAAGAAGCGGCTGACCAAATTGCCCGTGTATCGAAATGATCTCGACACCATTCTCGGCATTCTTCATGTGAAGCGATTCCTCCTCGATGCAGACCAGAACGAGAATCCAATGGTGACTGATCTCCCCGGCGCAATCACCCCGGCCCGGTTCGTACCCCAGATGGCCACCCTGGAACAGTTGCTGCACCAGTTTCAATCAACGCACACCCAAAGCGCCATCGTGGTGGATGAATACGGCGGCACGGCAGGATTTGTGTCCATCGAAGATGTCGTTGAGGAACTGGTGGGCGACATCACCCGGGGGGGTGGGGGTGTGGCTCAGCCGCAGATCGTGGGATTGAATCAATGGCGGGTGGATGGGGAGGTGAGTGTGCATGACTGGGCGGAGCAATTTGCCCTGGCCGGAGAGGATTCAAGTATTTCCTCGGTCTCCACGCTGGGGGGACTGATTCTGCATAGGTTGGGAAAAGGGGCCGAGGTGGGTGATGAGGTAACGGTGGATCGGGTGCGTTTGCAGGTGGTAAAAATGGAGGGAACGCGAATTAGCACCGTGTTGATGACCATGCTGCCGGATCAGGAACCGGGCAATCGGGGAGGAAACAAGTCGTGACGCTGGCCATGCTTCCCTTTCTTATGCTCGCTCTGATCGGCCTCGCCTTGAGTGCCGTGTTCTCTGGCCTGGAAACCGGGTTGTACACCATCAACCGCGTACGCTTGGCGGTGCGGGTAGGAGCGGGGGATGCCCGGGCACGAAAGATTCGGGAGCAGGTGGAGCACCCCCGGCGGATGCTCGCCACTCTGCTCATCGGGAACAACATCGCCAACTACGCCTCCAGTTTCGGATTCGCCGTGATGTTCGAGGCGGCAGGCATCTCTCAGGGGCGAGCCATCGTGTTCAATGCCCTTCTGTTGATTCCGTTGTTGTTTATCGTGGGAGAGATTCTGCCCAAGGATCTGTTTCGCACCCACACCGATCGATGGACCTATGCCCTCTCTGGTTTTCTGGTGGTCTGCGAGCGGGTGTTCTTCTGGACAGGACTGGCCCCGTTGGTGCTGGGATTCGTCCGTTTGGCGGGAAGGCGTCTGGGCGGGCGCGAAGATGCCCCGCGCACGGCCCGGCAACGGATGATTCAGTTGATTCGCGAAGGAGCAGGGCCGGGGGGAAACTCGGGGGGGGCGGGGGCACTGAGTGAACGGCAGACCTCTCTGGCCGATCGAGCGTTAACCATGCGGCAGAGAACCGTAGGTGAGGAAATGATCCCCTGGAGCCGGGTGGCCACCCTTGCTGTGGATGCAGATCGCAGTCAGCGGGAAATCGTGATGCGACATCTGAACTATTCCCGGCTGCCGGTGGTGGATCGCAACGGAAAGGTGGTCGGTGTGCTGACCCAGTTGGATGCTCTGATGGAACCGGATCGGGCAAGCGAAGAGCTTATGCAACCATTGGTGAAGCTGGCTCCGCATACCCCGATTCGATCTGCGCTCCGGACGCTGCGCCACGAACATCGGGCGATGGCGATTGTGGAGCACTCCCCTACGGGACAACCAGCGGGAATCGTCACCCTGAAGGATCTGGTGGAGCCACTGACCGGAGAGTTGGTGGCGTGGTAGGGTGGATTACGATTTGGGGGATCGGTCCTTGTTCTTGAAGTATTTTTTGGCCTTTTTCTCCTCGAGAAGAAGGGCACGCAGATACTTCTCAGGAAAATTCCCCTGGCGATGACGCCAAAGTGCCTTGGGGAGTGTGCCGACTCGGCAGCGATGGTTGCTGATGCGCTGCGGGGTCCTTTTCCAGATTCGGGCGATATCGCTGCTGGGGAGTTCCCAGTTAATGGGCATGATGTACAACTCAGATCGGATCGGACGAAAGAACTCAAAACCGGCCTGTTTGGCCATTCTGCGAAAACGCATCGTGGCGACTTCATTCGGGTACGGGCTGCGCATGGAGGCGTCGTGGGCTGTGATTTTTCCAGAGAGGCGCCGGTTGTCGTGAAACCATTTTAAAAGTTCCATGGTCTCGTGTTTATGCTTGAGTTTTCGACCGTGAGTGGGACTGAGAGGAGCTCCGAAAAGTACTCGAATCTGGCGGGCCCGTTCCCGGCTCACCCCCATGATTTCGGCAATCTCGGAATTCTGGAGCGTCCAGTCCACCGCACCCCATCTTTTGGCTATCTTCTGGGAGAGGCGCTCTTTATAGATATACTTTTTCTTTTTACGGGGCATGAGCAGTGAGGAGAATGGATTGCCAGCTCTTCCCATGCAGAGGGAGGGTCAGGGAAATCATCCCGATTGATGAAGCGAGAGAACTTTCGGGGGTCAATATCCGGGGGTCAATATCCCCAACAGATGATAGATGACCGTTTATATGGTGTCAATCATTGCCCTAGGTTGGGGCAATGAAGAAAAAAACGGCCGATCCGTGAGGATCGGCCGTTGGGGTTCTGAAATCAATCTGGAAGACCGGTTTAGAAGACGATTTGCCACTGGGTGCGGAGGACGAGCTGGCTGTCCTGGCCGGCCGAGGTGTCGGTACGGAATCCGGTGATCCCGTTGGGAGCGGGGAACGGAGCCCCGGCAGCCATCACTTCATTGACGCCGATGCCCACATCGGTAGTCCACTTGGCATTGTTTCCGCTGTAATAGCGGGTCACGCCGAAGGTGAGAACACTCATGTCTTCGGTCGTGGCCACGGTGTCATAATCGAGGAATTCATACCGACCGAAGAGTTCCCAGTCTTCGTTCAGGTAGTAACCACCCTGAACAAGAAATCCCACGGGAGATGATCCATCAGTCACCGCAGACCCGCTGTCTGAGAAGTCAGCAAGCATGAAGGCCGCAAAGACATTGGCTCCATCAAACTCGGCGGAGAAGTCGACGGTGAAGCGTGTGGTCTCCAGTTTCAGGGCTGGCAGGCCAGCGCCAAACTCATTTTTTTCGGTGGCGAAGGCAACCCCGATCATCATGCCCTGTTCACTGCCCATGGGGCTGGTGAAGTCGGAGAACTGATCCCAGTTGCCGGAGAGTTTGTATTCCGCCCGAGCCGAGAGGGCATATTCCGTGTCGGCGGCCAGAGCGGTGCCATTGCCACTGTTGGCGCCATTTGTGTAGGCGGCGGTGAAATGGAGGTCATCCGTCAGGTTATAGTCCACGGCGAGGCCGGTGGTGTATCCGGTGGTGAAGGCATAATTGAGAAGCGATCGTTCGACGGCGAGTTGATTCTCGGCGTTGACGAGTTCTTCACGGAGGAACGCATCTTTCATGGTTCCCATGCGAATGGTCATCTGGTCGTTGTAGCGATACCCGAGCCAGGCGTGCTGGAGATTGGTCCGTCCGGTCCCACCGGTGTTGTTGCCCACATTGATGCGGATGTCGTAGAGGAAGTTGGGGTTCACCACATGGCCGGACAGGTTAAACGCGGTCCGGGTGTTCTCGAAGCCGGAACGATTGGTATCGTTCGATGCGCCAGCATTGTCATCCTGGCTGTTGTAGATGAAGCGTTGCTGCATGATGATGTTGGTCCGCAGCAGGAAGTTTCCATCGTCTGAGCCGAGGACGGCTCCATTGTCATAGCCGCCGGTCATGCCCGAACCCAAAAGGTTGGCTCGGGTATCGGCATCGGCCAGAACATCTTGAACAAGTCCACGGATTTCATCCGCTCGTTGTTCGGTCATCCAATTGTCGCTTTGTTTGGCTTCAAGCTCGGCGATTTTTGCCTCGGCTTGGGCCAGTCGATCCTGGAGGTCTACCGAACCGGGGTTCGCGTAGCCCACACTGGTCAGTGTGAGGGCGGCGGCGCCGGCAAGGAAGCCCACTTGTTTGATGCAAGTCATCTGTGACTCTCCTAAAACAGTCCGGATGGGTGAGTGTTTCGCCGCTCACCGATCCTAAGTTTATCCACCCGTCCATATGGACCAAACCTACAGGGCTTAGACCGGACGAATACACCGCCAACCGGAACGGACCGGCGACAGTTGAAAGCGCGAATGATACTTATTTCACCGATTATGGCCACCGCCCGCCACTATTTAAAGAAAATTATGGGTGATCAGTCCAGGGGCTAAATGGAGAAAAAAGCATGTAACATGCTGTAAAATAAGTAGTTGCATAAAAATTTACAGCATTTTTTCCCCAAATATCAGGAAAATATTTTTGTGGATTTTCTGCCCTAAACCCTTAATTTCACTCTTCTGTGGTTTTTTAGGTCAGCAGACCCAATGCCTCACCAATCTCGTGAACTGGGAGAAGCTGGGCGAGGTGGGGTGTTTTCTCCGCCCCCTTCGAGGACAAAATCACCTTCTTGAAGCCCAAACGGACTGCTTCGCGCAGACGCGGCTCGAGTTGAGGAACCGGCCGAATCTCTCCTCCCAGCCCCACTTCCCCGATGACCGCCGTCCCTTGAGGCACCCGACGACCCAGATGCGCCCCCGCAATGGCCAGCGCCAGAGCCAGATCCGTCGCCGGCTCAATCACTTTCAATCCCCCGATTGTGGAAGTAAAAATATCCTGATCCGCCAGGCGCAGCCCCCCGTGCTTTTCCAGCACCGCAATAAGCATGGCCAGACGACTGGGGTCCAGCCCGGCGGTCTTTCGTTTGGCATTGCCCAGAAAGCCCACCGCCGTCAGGGCCTGAATTTCCGCCAGCAGACACCGCGAGCCATGCATCGTGGGGCAGACCGCCACCCCGGGCAGCGGAGTGTCGTTGGAAACCGCGGAGAGATTGGTGATTTCCTCCAGTCCTCGCCCCGTCATTTCAAAAAGCCCGACTTCCATCGTTGTGCCGAAGCGATTCTTGATTCCCCGCACCACCCGATGGGCATGATGTCGATCCCCCTCAAAGGAAAGCACCACATCGACAAGATGCTCGAGCAGTTTCGGCCCGGCAAGTTGGCCATCTTTGGTGATGTGCCCCACCAGTAGAATCGCCATACCGCTGATTTTGGCCAGCCACACCAGTTCCATGCAGCAGCGGCGGACCTGAGCAATCGTGCCCGGCGCCGCTTCGAGATCCGCCTTGTAGATCATCTGAATGGAATCCACAATCATCACCGAGGGCTGCACCTGCCGGGCCTGCTCCACAATTCGATTGAGGTTGGTGTCGGCGAGGACATGAAGATCGCTCAGATCATCGAGCGGCATTTTTTGCGCGTGGCCGTCCTCCTCGGGAAAGAGTCGATCCGCCCGAAGCCGCGTCTGATACGCCGATTCCTCGCTGCTGACATAAAGCACGCGATGTTCATGACGAGCGAGAATCCCTCCCGCCTGCAACAGCAGCGTGGATTTCCCGATTCCCGGATCACCGCCCAGCAGGGTCACAGAACCGGGAACCAGCCCCCCGCCGAGCACCCGGTCAAACTCCGCAATACCCGTAGCGATGCGCTGAACATCACTGGTTTCAACCTCCGGCAGAGGAATTGCCCCCCCGGAAGCACCAACCGCAGCACCCAGAGATGTCCGATCTCCAGAGATTGTTTTCTTGCGTGATGCATTTTTAAGAGATGCTCCACCCCCTTCCTTCACCTCCGTAGTCCACGAATCCGCCAACCCCGCATGGGCTTCCTTCGCCGCCTTCGGTTCGATAAACCGCTCCAGAGAATCCCACACCCCACAGTCCGGGCATTTCCCCATCCATTGGGATTGCACGCCCCCACACTCCCGGCACAGAAAATGGGTCCGACTTTTCGCCATGGCCATAGCATAGTGGAGAATCCACCCGGGTCAGTCATTCCATCTGGGACGACTTTTTAATCTGGACAGCGGCGGATGGAAGGTAGGCAAGAGAATCGCGGGTTTTCTATTTGCCTGGGGGGAGGTTGTATCTCACTCTCGGATGCTGATGGGGTGATCATCGATTAATGAGGCATCCAATACTATTCAATTGAAGGAGATCCAATATGGGTAAGCAGAAACATCGGGTGATAACGGCATTGCTGGTCGCGTTCGGGCCGGGGATCGGCCTGGTGGCCGCGGATACCGAGGGGTCGAGCATAGAGCAGACCAATCGGGTGGAAAAACATCATGTATCCTCCCCTTTTCGCATAGCATTGGCGGTAGAGGCGGAGCGGGTGTATCGACAGCGGTTGGTGCGACTGGAAGAACTGCGGGAAAAAGCCCGTCAACGGGGCGATAAAGCCAAACTCCACGAACTCGATGCCCAGCACAAGCACCTGCAAGCCAAGCACGCCCACTGGGCCGAGTCGCTGCGGCAGCATTTTCCGGGAGCCGACCGAGCCACCATCGAGGCATTTCTGAAGCAGCATGATCAGGAGAAGGGTCATCATCGAGATCAAGCCCGCACACTCGCCAAGCGCTCCAAAAAGCAGGTCCGAGAACACGCGGAGCACCGGCACCAGGGAGCACGCGAACTCATTTCCCATCGCAAAGACCGGATGAAGGAGCGGGTGAAGAACGACCGCGATCGCGCCCGGCGCCGCGCGGAACATCACCAGGACCGGGCCAGAGAGCGCGCTCAACATCGTCGGGAACAGGCCCGGGATCAAGCAAAGAAGCACCGTTCCCACGATCGGGCCAAACCCCACCACGACCGAAAACCCACCCACCCCAAAGATTCCCCGAGGGAAAAAGGGAAAGGCAAATCACGCCAGGGATGAATAATCAACTTCCTTCCCGCAGTCAATCCGCGGCAGATCGCGCTCAAGAACCTCCACATATTTCTGCCCCGCCCCCGTATTGAACACCACTACCCGCTCATCCGCTTTCACCAACCCCTCCGCCACGGCTCGCTCGAGGGCGCTGAAACAGATCGCGGTTTCCGGGCAGATGGCGATCCCCTCCTCTGCGGCCACCCGGTTCATCCACCCCCGAATGGATGAATCCTCCGCCCCCAGCGCCGCCCCGCCTGACTCCCACAAGGCATCCAGAATCATAAAATCTCCCACCGCACCCGGCACCCGCAGTCCGGACGCCACCGTGTGGGCATTCTCAATCGGTTCCGCAAATCGATCCTTCGCCTCAAATGCATTCACAATCGGGCTACAACCCGTGGACTGACAGGCATACATCCGGGGAATAATGTCGTTTTCCAGCCAACCCAACTCCCGCAACTCGGCGAATGCTTTGACCATCCCGATCAAGCCCGTCCCCCCACCCGTGGGATAAAAAATAGCATCCGGCAGCGTCCACCCCAACTGCTCCGCCAATTCCAACCCCATCGTCTTCTTCCCCTCCAACCGATACGGCTCCTTCAGCGTACTCATATCAAACCACTCCATCTCCTCCATCCCCTCACGCACCATACGCCCGCAATCTGAAATCAACCCATTCACCAGAAATACCCTCGCCCCATACAACGCCGCCTCATATTGATTCACCACCGGCGTGTCCTCCGGCATGAAGAGAAAACACTCCATCCCCGCCCGGCCCGCATACGCCGCCAACGCCCCTCCCGCATTTCCCGCCGTCGGAGCCGCCAGCCGGGTCAGCCCCAGTTGCTTCGCCATCGAAACCGCCACCGCCATCCCCCGCGCCTTGAACGAACCCGTCGGCAGCGAAGATTCATCCTTTATAAGAAGATTCGCCAACCCCATCTGCTTCCCCAGCCGAGCACAGGAAAGCAGCGGCGTCATCGATTCCCCCAGCGAAACAATATTCGCATCTTCAACCGGCAGCAATTCCCGATAGCGCCACATCGAAGATGCTCGCGTCGCCAATTCATCCCGATTCAATGCATTACAAACCCCTTCCAGATCGTAACGAACCACAATTGGCCGCCCCTCATGCACGGTCTGAACCGTATGATCCGGGAGGATCGTCCCGTCGATCGCGGATTCCAGATGAGTCACAAAACGGGAAGAATGGTCAGGCATGCCCCCAGCATAACCATCCTCCAACACCCCTACCGGGTAAACCGCCTCATGTGCCACACCCATCGACCATAATCAATTATAGCCCGCCGCCGCTCCCCCATATCAGGCCATTTCCCACGGCAAGCCCCGAATACCGTCTCCCTACGCCAACTCCACCACGCATTCCCCATCCGAAATCGCGACCGCCAGCCGATCAGAAAGAGCATTCCCAAACCACCCAATGTGTCGATAAGAAACCGCATGGACTCATGATGGTATCTCCCCTGACCCCGAAAGGGAATATCATTCAGCCGTTCCGGGTTTACCCTGATTCCAACCCCTCACGAGGATTTCTGCTTTGAGTTATCACACCACCGTCCAGGATGTTTACCGCAAAGCCGCTCAGGAGCCGGATGGCTCACTCTGCTGCGTGCCCCAGGCCCCCCAATATCTCCCCGGCCTCCACATCCCCTCCATCATGCACGAAATGAACTATGGCTGCGGCTCCACCGTCCATCCCCAGGACATGAAAAAAGACCAGACCGTCCTCTATGTCGGCGTCGGCGGCGGCCTCGAAGCCCTCCAACTCGCCTACTTCGCTCGCAAGCCCGGCGGCGTCATCGCCGTCGATCCCGTCGCCGAAATGCGCGATGCCGCCCGGATGAATCTCCAGCAGGCCGCCCAGACCAACGATTGGTTCGACCCCACCTTCGTCGACATCCGCGATGGCGACGCCCTCAACCTCCCCGTAGAAAGTGGCACCGTCGATATCGCCGCCCAGAACTGCCTCTTCAACATCTTCACCAGTGAAGACCTGAATCAGGCCCTGCTGGAAATGCACCGCGTCCTCAAACCCGCCGG
This sequence comes from uncultured Isosphaeraceae bacterium, assembly GCA_964563005.1. Lineage (GTDB taxonomy): Bacteria > Planctomycetota > Phycisphaerae > Phycisphaerales > SM1A02 > CAZLXE01. Next base: position 2,808 of record CAZLXE010000060.1, on the reverse strand, counting down.
TCGGCTCGTCATGAGCGATCCCGTCTCCCCCGGCGAAATCCCCGACCATCTCCGGGCCAACGAAACCCTCCGCGCCCAGTGCATCTCCGGCTGCCTCACCCTCGACCGCTATCTCGAAACCATTGTCGAAGCGGGATTCGGCAGCATCGAAGTCCGCAGCCGTCGTCCCTATCGCATGCTCGATCGAAAACGGTTCGATCTCCAGGAAGAAATCCTGTTGGAAACCGTAGAAGTCTGCGCCTATCGCACCCCGGTTCCCGCCGACGGCCCCTGCATTTTCATCGGCCAGTCCGTGATCTACACCGGCAGCGAAACCCAGTTTGATGATGGAGCCGGGCATGTCATGCTCACCGATGTCCCCCTCCCCGTCTGCCGAAAAACCGCCGCCGCCCTCACTTCCCGAAATCACCCCGACCTCACCATCACCGCCCCCACCTGGCACTACGGCGGAGGCGGCTGCTGTTGAATAATTCATGACCACCATCGACCTCCCCATTCTCGACCACCCCGGCTTCAGAGCCCGGTTCGATGCCGAACTGCGCGCGGCCAAAAGCATCACCACCCTGCAAATCAACATCGGCAAGGTCTGCAATCTCGCCTGCCGCCATTGTCATGTGGAATCCTCCCCCGCCCGCACCGCCCCCGAAGACAACATGAACGAAGCCACGGCGAAAAAAGTCGTGGAATGGACCCTCCGGCAGGATTCCCTCACCACCGTAGACCTCACCGGCGGCAGCCCGGAAATGAATCCCAATTTCCGCTGGATGGTCGAACAGTTCCGGGAAGCCGGCCTCACCGTCATCGACCGCTGCAACCCCACCATCATCGAATTCATCGACAAAAAAACCGGCGCCGACTATCGCTGGATCCCCGAATTTCTTGCGAAAAACCAGGTCCAGGTCGTTGCCTCTCTCCCCTGCTATCTGGCCGACAATGTCGAACGACAACGCGGCAAGGGCGCCTACAACGCCTCCGTCGAGGGCCTGCGAAAACTCAATGAGGTCGGCTATGGTTCCAACCCCGATCTCTCCCTCAACCTCGTGTACAACCCCATCGGCCCCGTCCTTCCCCCCTGTCAGGAAGCCCTCGAAAAAGACTACAAACGCGAACTCCAGAATCGCTTCGGCCTCGTCTTCAACCAACTCTGGACCATTACCAACATGCCCATCAAAAGATGGCGCCATGAACTGCAGCGCGATGGCCACCTCGAACCCTACATGACCCTCCTCATCGACTCCTTCAATGCTTCCACCCTGACCGGCCTCATGTGCCGCCACCAGATCAACATCGACCCTACCGGAAGAATGTACGACTGCGATTTCAATCAGGCCCTGGAAATGCCCACCCCGAATCTGGAATCAAAGTTCATCTGGGAAACCACCACCCACGAACTCGCCCGCCGCCCCATCGCCACCGACGACCACTGCTACGGCTGCACCGCCGGCCCCGGCAGCAGTTGCGGCGGAGCCATCGAGTAGGTCGGGATTCATCCCGAAAAAAGTAGGTCAGGATTCATCCTGGCACTCCCTCGTCATACCCGCGCAGGCGGGTATCCAGTACGAATTGTGCAGGGAATTCATCGCCCCTCAACAACAACCCCAAACCCTATACTCTCCCGTATGCGGCTGTTCCTCCTCGCCTACGCCTATTTTCTCTTCCTTCTCCGCGGTGTCTGCTACGCCATCAGCCCCGACCCTCCGGCGGTGGATTGGATTCTTTCCATCCTCCTCGCGTTCATCATGGTCATGCTGTGCCAGTCAGATGCCCGCCAACGCCAAAAACCCCTCACCCGCTCCCTCGGCTTTGTCATGCTCATAACTTGGCCTCTCGCCGTACCCGCCTACCTGATCTGGTCCCGCGGCTGGAAAGGTCTCTGGCTCACCCTCCTCCACGCCCTCCTCCTCTACCTCACCTTCGTTTTTGCCTTTGTTCTGTCGAGCTGGCTCTTCCAGTAATTGTATGGTGGGCATCGCCCACCAACGACTCCAGCAACCCCTTCCCAAAAACAAAATCATTTCCCCTCCGCGTCTCTCTCTGAGTCCTCTGCGGCTCTGTGGTGAATACTCTCCGGCAACGGCATCCCGCATTCCGTGCAATTCGGACTCGCTCCCGGAAGTCCAGCATTCACCGAAACGATATACCCGCACCCCCCACACAACCCACGACGAATCCGCCGCCGACCACGCAGCAGGTATCGTCCGGGAAAGAGAATCCAGAGTGGAATAGCGTAGAAGAGCGTATTGAAAATGAATCCGAACCAGATGAGTCGGTAGGGCAATACACGGGAATGAATCCTGCCCAGCCATTTTCCCAATGGACTTTGCCATTTAGGTAATCTTGTATCAATCCCTCCCCTCGGCCCTGATCGGTTGTATTGCCCTGGATCCATCCCAGCCATTTTTATGCTGCGACTGACTTCACACCATAGAGATAATTTGGGCCAACCACGACCATCGATGACCCTTTTTTCCTCCCAAGCTTGTCGAGTTCTCATAAGCGTGATTTCACTTTCAAGATTACTCCACTCGGGAATAATCTTGAGAGGTTCGAGATCAGGGTCCCCCATTCCATTTCTAACCGCTTCAGTGCGAAAGGATAGAAATCGCACTGCACCCCACCGCTGCCAACGGGTAACCGCCCAAAAGCGGGGCTTCCAAACATCGCCAGTATTTCCCTGTACCAGAAACACATTGACCATCAAGGCATTCCCCCACGCCACCCCCACATTCACCACCGCCCCCAGAACCAGAAAAATCAGAATAGTCCGACCATGCCGAAGCAATCGTGGCCAGCATTTCATCTGCGATA
>CAZLXE010000059.1:3520-13977 GCA_964563005.1 uncultured Isosphaeraceae bacterium | reverse complement strand
CCCCATTATACAACCATCCCGTGAGTGGTCGGGATTGGCCATGTGAGAATTGACCCCATGATTGGAAAACGCCTGCCGGGAAAGAATCTATCAATGCACAGAAAACACCGCCGTATCGTGATGCAGCGGATCAAACTGGTAAATCCGTAAGCGTCGCGAAGGATCAAAGTTCAGCGTCAGCCAAACCCGGTGCTTGCCCGGTCCCTTCGCCGTCGAGGGAGGAACCATGATCGCCCCCCACGGCCCGCCCGCATTCACCCACCAATGCACTCGCCCAAACGAGAACCAGCAGCCGGAACCACCGAGAGGAACCGTGGAGTGGAACTGATTTTCCCAGCCCCGCGAGCCGCCGAAATCAACATTCATATAGCCGTGCACGAAGCGATCGTCGTTGAGCAGGGTCACCCGCAATTCACCGGGGCGGCTGGTCCATTCAAACCAACGCTGAATGGTGCGTTTGTCGGTGAACTGTCCATAGATCGTATTATTGGTGTAGAACAGCGTGAGATCACTCTCGGGATCGGGCGTCACGCCGGAGGGAAGTTTCGTTCGGTTGAACCAGTCGTGGTAGGCGTTTTCAATCTCGTCGAGAAGCGCGGTGATTTCGTCGTCTCCATCATCGCCATCTTCATCGTTCTCATTGCCATCATGATCGTCGGAATCTGAAGAGCGTTTGACTGTGCGAGAAGCTTGGTGATCATCGTCCTCATCTTCCTCATGATCGCCATCATGGTCATCGTCATCATCCACCAGAGGAGCCAGCGCATGAAACCCCAGCCACATACGCTTGGCTGGCGAGCGATCCCCGATCATCGCAATCGCCGCCAGTTTCGCCGTTTCACTGGAAGAAGGAGCAGACCCGAAGACATCAATCTCCCACTGGGGCAGCGTCTTCCCCCCCGCCTTCTTGAGCGCATTTTCCATTACCTGCACCCGGGGAGGATGCACCCGCCAGCCCCAGGTATAAACCAGATTAAAATACTTCCCCCGCGACATCTTGATCTTGAAAACATTCCGCGTCCCCGCCTCCATGGGGAAAAAGGTCTGATCCATCGCCACATGCGGCATGGGAGGCATGCCGGGAGCACTGAGCGCGGGATCGTCAAAATACATCACGAAAGGAGAGAAATCATCGTGACCCCGATCGAGCACATCCACCGTGTATGTAACCGTCCACGGCACGCCCATCACCGCACTGGGATCAATAAATGCCGTATCCGATTCAATATGTGTGTCGTACCAGATCTGATGCACATTCACATTGCCCCCCACCAGAACCCCCTGATCATCAAAGATCGGCTCCACCGCCTTCACCTTCTCCGGCCCCTTGTAATGAAGCACCGGAATCCCGGAATAAACCCGATCGGGAACGGGATTCCCTTCCAGAATATCAATAGCCCGCTGAACCGAAGCGGCATCGAGAGAGCCGGCCCGGAGCGCCCGGAGAATCGCCAGCAAATCATTCGCCGCCGAAGTGGGATCGATTTCAGTAACGATCACCGGCCCATCGTGGAGATTGTAGGGATTGCCCGGCGAGGACGGCAGCGTATTGGGCATCTCCACCCCGTTCCCATCAAACATGTTGCTGTTCACGGTCAGCAGCAGATTCAGTCCGGGTGGATTGACATAGGGATCGCTCAACGGAAGGAATCCCTCGGGTGTGATCACCAGAGTCGTTTCCTTATCAAGGGGAATCTGCGCCGAAGGCCCGGGACGCGGCTGAGGGCCGGGATGCTGAGCAATTGCCCCGGATGAGAGTACCAGGCAAACGAATGAGGCAATACATACAGGAAACAATTTTTGCTGGGGTAATTTCCGGGGGTTCATGAGGCGTCTCCACTGCGCATGCCGAGCCAGGAGAACCGTTTGGCGATGCTTTCCGGCGAAATTCGCGAGGGCACCGATCCCCATCGCCCCAGGGCTTCATTGCCATAGCGGATGAGGCCGGGTGAACAGCACTGGCTGGGAGTTTTTCCACCCCGAACCGGTGTGGTGGGGGTGGCTCGTTGGACAAACAAGTGTCCCCGCAGAAGGTTCATTGCATCCATCGTTCCCGTCAAAAAACGCCAACCCGGAGAAACCCCTTTTTCCTCCGCGAATTTTCTCAACCGGGCAGGCGTGTCCTGCTCCGGATCGAGCGAAATCGAATACATGAACAAATCGCGACCGACCCGATTCCCCAGCAACTTCTGCACCTTCACCAGATTGGAAGTCACGGGATACACCCCATCGCCCCGAATAGACATGAAGTTGATCATGACAATTTTGCCCATGATGAGGTCGTCATAAAACCGTACCTCTTTGTCCTCGTGCGTCTTAACCATCACATTGGGAAACGAACCGAACGATGGCCCGGGATTCTTCGGAGGAAGTATCCGCACCGCCCCCTCGGTTGATCCCCGCGGCGGAGTGGCCAGGGCCAGCACCGGAAACAGCGATGCCCCCAGGGTAAGGGCTGCGCGTCGGTTCATCCGATGTTCATCATTCGCCTTTATATTTTCTTTCATGGTTTCTCTTTCAGGGAACGATGTCCCAACGGATCATCATCGCGTGGTCTTCGTGAACAACATTGTGGCAGTGCATGATGTAGCGGCCGAGGAAATCCCGGAACCGCATATACACCTTGCATTCATCAAACGGCCCCAGCGTTACAACATCTTTGCGCCCGAACTGCACATCGTCGGCAGGCAAAGGGCGGCCGTTGAATTCCAGAATGCGGAACTCCTCAAAGTGTATGTGTACAGGATGGGACCAGTCGTTGCCGTCGTTGCGAATCGTCCAGATCTCCGCCGTCCCCTGTTTACAATCGGCATCGGAAAGAGCCATGTCGGCAGGTTTCCCGTTGATCGTCCACAGCCCCCCATCGTAATCAAACACCCAGGTCCGTTCCGCCGCCACTTCACTCATATCAATCGGCGGAAAATCGCGGAACTTCTCCGGCACCCGGCTCCGATCCTTGCCTTTCAGCGGTACCACCCGGAACTGCATGACTCCATCACCCGGGGTGAGAATCCGCCCCGTGGGTCCCCGCCCGTGAATCTGCTCCAGTCGATTCTCCAGAATAATGGAATCGCCCGGCTGATGATCGGAGAAATCTATGATCACATCGTGGCGCTGCGCTACCGACAACTTCAAACTCTCAACCTCCACCGGCTTGTGCAGGAAGTTTCCATCCGTGGTAATCACCGTAAACGGTGCCCCGCTGCTCAGGAACAATTCATAAAATCGCGAAGGGCCACCATTGAGAATTCGAAAACGATATTTCCGCGGCTCAACCTCGAAATACGGCTGAATCACCCGGTTCACCGTCCACTTGTCCCCCAGAATGCCATCCGTGTTGAACACATCGAACACGGCCTGCCCCTGCTCATCAAAAAGCACATCGTGGAGCATCAGCGGAACATCATAATCCCCACTGGGCAGCCGCCACGCCCGGGGATTCGGATCGTTCTCATCCCCCGAATCCTGTTCGTCAAACGCCAGATAAAACGCAGAAAAACCGGCATACACATTCGCCGCCGTGAAGTCCATGCGATGATCGTGATACCACAGAGTCGTCAGTTTTTCCCGGTCATCGAAACCCGCCGCCAGCATGGGATAATGATGATCGTGAAACTCGCCCGGATCGATGAAATCCATCGGGAACCCATCACTCTCCGACGCCGTGTGCAGATTGTGCAGATGCGTCGTGGTGGAAGGCATCGCGAACCCGACATAATCAGCCGGCAGATCATTGCGCATCCGCACGAAAATCGGCTCATCCCACCGCGTGTGAATGGTGGGACCGGGAATCATGCCGTCATAACCGAACGAAAGCGTGGGCGGCAACTCCGGATGATACGAATGATAAAACGCCGTCTCCCGCGTTTCGTAAAAAACCTGCGGCGGAAAATCGTCATACCGCTGATGCCGATTCGGGTCCGGCGGTGGATTGAGTTTCTGGGGATTGATCGGCTGCTTCACCGGCATGATGGGCAGTGGCGCCATGAAGGGCGTGGTGGGGGGGCTGGGCCGAACAATCAGATCAGGCGGAATACCATCCGGGGGGCAGAGTTGGGCCTGAGCCAGCCGGGGCACAAAGAGCGCGCCTCCACCCGCCAGTCCCCCTTTGAGAATGTCTCGTCGGGTTGCCATATCAATCTGCCTCCTGAGCAATCAATGATCGAAATCGAATAACTTTAAAAATGCCTTTTTTCGGCGATTAATGAGTAAAATTCATCGTCATTACTGCGGTCAATTATGACTGCAAGTTGACTGAATGCAAGAACAAAAACCCGGAAAATAGCAGCAGAATATCCGCCAGTTGCCCCAGATATTCCAGAATGACCTACTCGTTGACTTCTTCCTGGGCTGATTCAAACCGGAAGCACATTTGCTTGAATCTGAGAAACAGGTATCTGGGGAGGGGAGAGATCCGGAAAATAATCCTGCAACGCCGCCACCGACCACGCCCCCGCCCGCAATGCTTCGATGGCCTCCACCGCCGCCCGCGCCCCGGTGATCGTCGTAATCATGGGAATACCCTGCCGCACCGCCATCGCCCGGATCCGACCCTCATCGGTGTCCGCCCCTTTTCGGGTGGGCGTGTTCAGCACCAGTCCGATTTCTCTATTGGACATTTTGTCGAGAATATTCGGCCGTGCTCCCTCACTGATCTTCGGCAGCAAACTGGTGTCCACCGCATGAGACCGCAGAAGGGCATTCGTGCCCCCGGTAGTGAACACCGTAAATCCCATGGCCACGAGACGACGGGTGATTTCCACGGCATGGGGCTTGTCGGAATCACGCACCGAGAGAAACACGGAACCCTCGATGGGAAGATGCATCCCCGCCGCCATGTGGGCCTTAATGAGAGCCACCGGCATTGCCAGATGCAGCCCCATCACCTCGCCCGTCGATCGCATCTCCGGACCGAGAATCACATCCACGCCAGGAAACTTGGAAAAGGGAAACGCGGGTTTTTTAACCGAGAAGAAGCCGGCATCGGGAATCTCCATCAGACCGAGATCGGCAATGGATTGCCCCATCATCACCTTCGCCGCCAGCCGCGCCCAGGGAGCACCCTTCGCCTTGGCCACAAAAGGAACCGTCCGCGAAGCCCGGGGATTCACTTCAATAATGTAGATTTCCCCATGCTTCACCGCCATCTGCACATTCATCAATCCCCGCACCCGAAGTCGCTCCGCCAACATCCGGGCCTGCCGCTTAATTTCATCCTGAAGCGTGGAAGAAAGCGAAAACGGCGGAATCGTGCAGGTGGAATCGCCCGAATGAACCCCCGCTTCCTCGATGTGCTCCATCACCCCGCACACCAGGGCCTGCCCGGAATCACCATCCGGAGAGAAATCCGCGATGACATCCACATCAACCTCAATCGCCTCGGAAAGAAACCGATCGATGAGCACCGGAGCATTCGCCAGTTCAGAAACATCCACGGCAGTACGCATATAGCGCCGCAGCGCCTCCTCATCAAAACAGGTCTCCATCCCCCGCCCCCCCAGCACATAAGAAGGACGCACCAGCACCGGATACCCGATCGATTCCGCAATGGAAACCGCCTCATCCAGTGAGCGGGCGATGCCGTTATACGGCTGAAGCAGTTTCAGTTCTTCAATAATGGCGGTGAAGCGATCCCGGTCTTCCGCCTCATCAATCGAGTCCAGTCCCGTCCCGATCAGCGGCACCCCCGCCTTGACCAATCCATGCGCCAGATTCAGCGGAGTCTGACCCCCGTACTGCACAATGCATCCCATCACCTTCCCCGAACGACTCGGTTCGTCCAGCCCGCCCCCGTTCAGCCGCTCGATAATATTCAGCGTGTCTTCCAGGGTCAGCGGCTCAAAGAAAAGAAGATCGCTCGTGTCAAAATCGGTGCTCACCGTCTCCGGATTGGAGTTGATCATCACCGACTCGAAACCCATCTCCGCGCAGGCAAACGCCGCCTGACAACAGCAGTAATCAAACTCAATCCCCTGCCCGATCCGGTTCGGCCCGCCCCCCAGAATAATAATCTTTGGCCGATCCGAAATACGAATCTCATCATCAACAGAAGGCATCGGTGCCACTGCCTGAAGCGAAGCGGAAGGCAGTGCGGCTGCGTCAGAACTTTCCCTTGATGCCTTGACGGCTCGATCCCTTGATCCCTTCACCCATTCCACCGGGGTTTCATAAGTCGAATAATAATACGGCGTGTCTGCCTCAAACTCCGCCGCACAGGTGTCCACCAGTTTAAACACCGGCTCGACCCCCAACTCTTTCCGACGGGCACGCACGGCGAGTATGGTGTCGGTATTGATATCGCCAAGAAACGCCTCAGCAAGTTGAGGATCGCTATACCCATACTGCTTGGCCTGAAAAAGAATATCCCGGGGAATGTCCTCCAGTGTGGCGTATTGCCGGAGAATGTCCTCAAACTCCACCAGTTGACGCATCTGATTCAGAAACCACGGGTCGATCCGCGTCAACTCGTGAATCCGCTCATCCGTCCACCCCATCTTCATCGCATACCGCAGATAATAAATGCGCCCCTGACTCGGCACACTGAGTTTGCGAACGAGAGTATCCTCGGCAATTTCCCAGCCCCGTTCACCCGACCGTCTCGCCGCCAACCATTCATCATTCTTATCCAGCCCGAAACCAAACCGCTTCACCTCCATCGAACGAATCGCCTTCTGAAAACTCTCCTTGAATGTCCGCCCGATACTCATCGCTTCCCCCACCGACTTCATCTGCGTCGTCAGCGTTTCATCCGCCTCGGGAAACTTCTCAAAGGTCCACCGGGGCATCTTCGTCACCACATAATCAATCGACGGCTCGAAACACGCGCTCGTCGTTCCCGTGATGTCGTTCTTCAACTCATCCAGCGAATACCCCACCGCCAACTTCGCCGCAATCCGGGCAATGGGAAAACCCGTCGCCTTCGAAGCCAACGCCGAGGAACGACTCACCCTCGGATTCATCTCAATCACAATCTGATCCCCATTCGCAGGGTTCACCGCAAACTGCACATTCGCTCCCCCCGTATCCACCCCCACCGCCCGCAGAATGGCGAACGAGGCATCCCGCATTTGCTGATATTCCTTGTCCGAAAGCGTCATGATGGGAGCCACCGTGATGGAGTCCCCCGTATGCACCCCCATCGGATCGATATTCTCAATCCCGCACACCACAATGCAATTATCCCGGCCATCCCGCACCACCTCCAACTCATATTCCTTCCACCCCAGCAGCGATTCATCAATCAGCACCTGATCAATCATCGAAGCATCCAGCCCCCGCCGCACAATGTCCTCAAACTCTTCCCGGTTATACGCCACCCCGCCCCCTTCTCCCCCCAGCGTATACGCCGGCCGAATAATCGCCGGCAAACCAATCTCCTCCAGAAAAGCCCGCCCCTCATCCAGCGTCGTAACCGTCTTCGCCCTCGCCTGCCGCAGGTCGCACGCTTCCACCACCGTCCGAAACGCCTCGCGATCCTCCGCCCGATGAATCACCTCCCGTTTCGCCCCGATCATCTCAATGCCGTGTTCTTCCAGCGTCCCCTCATCAAACAATGCACACGCGCAATTCAGCGCCGTCTGACCCCCCAGCGTCGGCAATAGCACATCAATCGGATGCCCCCGCTCCTTCTCCAGAGCAATGACTTTCCCCACCGCTTCCGGCGTGATTGGCTCAATATAAGTTCGATCCGAAAAAGCCGGATCCGTCATGATCGTCGCCGGATTCGAATTCACCAAAACCACCCGGTAGCCCTCCTCCCTGAGCGCCTTGCACGCCTGCGTACCGGAATAATCAAATTCACACCCCTGCCCGATCACAATGGGACCGGAGCCAAGGATTAAAATAGAGTGAATATCGTCGCGACGGGGCATGATGGACCCCCAACAACGGTGGGGGAAAGAGGAGAACAGCAGACCCTTCACATCTCAGATTGCCGGACAGAAGTACAATCGAGTGCGAATGGGGCAAAATTTTCGGCAGGGTAGCACGATTCCCCGCCGGAAACCACACGAATGACTGATAAACACGGTTTTGCAGTCTTTCTCAGGTGATTTTTTGTCCACGCTGCGATATCATGATGAAGGGGTCGATGAAATGGGGGAGATCACTCGGAACCGGTGTGGTTCCAACCCCCGATATCCCCTGCGATTCGGGAATTCTTATGCAGAGGAATGAATCATGCCCATCAAAAAAGTGTTCACCACCACCATCGAACATGTCTCCATCCTCGACGAGCACGGCAAATTCGACGAAAAACTCGGCAAAGGACTGATTCCCGACCCCGATGTCGTCAAACTTTATGAACACATGGGCATCTGCCGTCAGTTCGACGAAGTGGCCTTCAAACTCCAACGCTCCGGCAGAATGGGAACCTACCCCGAAAACCGGGGCCAGGAAGCCACCAGTCTCGGCGCCGCCTACGCCCTCACCCGCGAAGATTGGCTCGTCACCTGCTATCGCGAAAACGCCGGCCTCTTCTGGCATGGCCTCCCCATGGAATACATCCTTCTCCATTGGATGGGCGATGAACGGGGCAATCAGATCCCCGAGGGTGTCCGGGCCACTCCCCTCGCCATCCCCATCGGCACCCAGATGCTCCACGCCGCCGGCCTGGCCTGGTCTCACAAATACCGCAAAGAAAACGCCCTTGCCTGCACCTTCTTCGGCGATGGGGCCTCCAGCGAAGGCGATTTCCACGAAGCCGCCAACTTCGCCGCCAACCTCAATCTCCCCGTCATTTTCTTCTGCCAGAACAACGGCTGGGCCATCTCCACCCCGACGAAAAAAGAATGTTCCGCCCCCACCGTCGCCCAACGAGGCCTCGCCTACGGCATGGAATGCATCCAGGTCGATGGCAACGACATCTTCGCCGTGGTCAAAGTCGTCCGCGAAGCCGCCGAACGCGCCCGCAAGGAACGCCGACCAACCTTTATCGAAGCCCTCACCTACCGCCTCGGCGACCACACCACCGCCGACGACGCCCGCCGCTATCGCGATGAACAAGAACTCGAGCAGTGGAAAGGCCGCGACCCCGTCATCCGCCTCCGCAAATATCTCGAAGATCGAAAACTCTGGACGGAAAAGAAAGAAAAAACCCTCGCCGAAAAAGCCAAAGCCGAAGTCGCCGCCGCCGTAAAACGAGCCGAAGAAATCGCCGCCCCCCAATTCGCCGACGCCTTCAACGATGTGTACGCCGAGTTGCCTGATGAAGTCAGGCGCCAACGCGACACCGGAAGAACCAGCAGCATAGGGCAGGACCCATCACAGGTTGATATGCCCGTTTATTCTGAACACTAATTGAACTCGACCCCGAAGGCACCCCAACCATGGCCAACTTAACTCTCGTCCAAGCCATTAATCTCGCCCTCATCCAGGAAATGGAACAAGATGATCGTGTAATCCTCTTAGGCGAGGACATCGGCGTCAACGGCGGCGTCTTCCGCGTCACCGAGGGACTCCATAAACGATTCGGAGCAGACCGAGTTGTGGATACCCCATTAGCCGAATCCGGCATCATCGGCACCGCCATCGGCCTCGCCATGGGGGGACTGCGGCCGATTCCCGAAATCCAGTTCGAGGGCTTTCTCGGCCCCGCTTACGACCAGATCTGCACCCACGCCGCCCGCTTCCGCACCCGCACTCGCAGTGCCCTCACCGTACCCCTCACCATCCGCGTTCCCGTCGGTGGCGGCATCCACGCCCCCGAACTCCACAGCGACAGCCCGGAATCTATCTATGCCCACACCCCGGGGATCAAAGTGGTCATGCCCTCATCCCCCTACGATGCCAAGGGTCTGCTCATCAGCGCCATCCGTGATCCCGATCCCGTCATCTTCTTCGAGCCCAAACGCATCTACCGCGCCTTCCGCGAAGAAGTCCCCGAAGATGAATACACCGTCCCCATCGGCCAGGCCCGCGTGGTCTGCGAAGGCGATGAAATGACGGTTATATCCTGGGGCGCTTCCGTGATTCAATGTATGAACGCCATCGAATCCTCCGGCCGCTCCATCGAACTCATCGACCTCCGCACTATCGATCCCCTCGACACCGATACCATCGTGGAATCCGTGCAGAAAACCGGCCGGGCCGTCATCGTCCACGAAGCCCCCAAAACCTGCGGCCTCGGCGCAGAAATCGCCGCCCGCATCATGGAACGCTGCTTCCTCCACCTCGAAGCCCCCATCCAGCGCGTCACCGGCTTCGACACCGTCATGCCCTATTACAAACTCGAACTCGAATACCTCCCCGAATCCGAACGCATCGGCAAAGCCATCGAAGAAATCGCAGCATATTAATATTCACCACAGAGGCACAGAGGGCACAGAGTTAGGACTTGATTTAAAGCATCGAAGTATCAAGGCGCAGAGGCACAAAAAACTGACAACTGACAACTGATAACTGGCAAAACAATGACCATTAAGCAACCCCCCGACAAATCACATTTCATCCTTCCCGAT
>CAZLXE010000059.1:0-3420 GCA_964563005.1 uncultured Isosphaeraceae bacterium | reverse complement strand
CAAAACAATGACCATTAAGCAACCCCCCGACAAATCACATTTCATCCTTCCCGATCTCGGCGAAGGTGTCCACGAGGCCGAACTCATTAAGTGGCGAGTGAAGCCCGGCGACACCGTTGAAGAACACCAGACCCTCGCCGAGATGGAAACGGATAAAGCCCTGGTCGAAGTGCCCACCCCGTGGTCCGGTATCATCGAATCGCTGAATGGCACCGAGGGTGATATCCTCAATGTCGGAAGCGTCCTCGTCACCTATAAATCAGGCGGAACCAAAGCAGTCACTGATGACTCCTCCGGGGATGGGGATTCCGGGGGTGAACGAAAAGACTCCGGCACCGTAGTCGGTTCCGTAGACGCCACCCTCACCGTGCCAACATCCTTCAGTCGAAAAGCGATCGAAGAAAACGGACAACCCGAGGGAAACAAATCTCTCGCCACCCCGGCCGTGCGCCGGATTGCAAAAGAACAAGGGGTGGACATCAACCGAATATCCGGCACAGGTCGGGGTGGGCGTGTCACCGCCGCCGACATCATGAATTCGGCTCCAGGAACCCCTGCCGCAATCGCTCCCCCTTCTCGCGCTTCCACCGTCACCGCACCCTCTTCCCCCGCCCCCCTCAACCTCCCCGAAGACGGCGTCGTCGAGCGCATCCCCTTCCGCGGTGTCCGCCGAAAAATCGCCGAATCCCTCGACCGTTCCATCAAAACCGCCGTCCACTTCTCCGTCTTCAATGAAGCGGATGTCACATCCCTCGCCCTTAAGCGGGAAGAATACACCGGTGTCATCGGGCGCAAACTCAGTTACCTCCCCTTCGTACTCACCGCCGTCTGCAAAGCCCTGAGAGCGCATCCTCAACTCAACTCCCTCGTTGATGATGAACAAAACATCATCATGCGCATGGGAACCATTCATCTCGGCATCGCCGTGGACACCGAACACGGCCTCATGGTCCCCGTCCTCCGCAATGCCGATCAACTCTCCCTCGTGCAGATGAACGAACAGGTCACAAATCTCGCCAAGGGCTGCCGCGACCGCTCCATCCCCCGCGAAGACCTCACCGGCTCCACCTTCACCATCTCCAATGTCGGCAGTTACGGCGGTGTTTTCGCCACCCCCATCATCAACTATCCCGAAGTGGGCATCCTCGCCGTGGGCCGCGTCCGCGAAAGCGTACTCACCAAGAATGGCACCTTCTACGCCGGCAAAACCATGGGCCTGAGCATGAGCTGCGATCACCGCGTCGTGGATGGAGCCGAAGGAGCACGCTTCCTCAACTCCCTCGTCGCCCTCCTCGAAAACCCCGAGGAACTCGTGCGATGACCCCGGATCACAACGGATCCACGCCCCGGCCCGATGACCAAGACCGTTGGCGCGTCGATCGAAGTGCATTTTCCATCGCTTCGCTGGACGACGAGCCGGACGACAAAGAATACTGGGCAACCAAATCACCCCACGAGCGCCTCGCCGCGCTCGAATTCATGAGGCGGGCTATGTATGGTACGGATCGAACTCGCGGACGACTTCAAAGAGTTCTTGAGATTGTTGAACTCGAAAGGAGTTGAATACCTTCTGATTGGCGGATACGCCGTCGGCTACCACGGGTATCCCCGCGCCACCGGTGATTTCGACATCTGGGTCCGGGTCAGTCCGGACAACGCCAGGAAAACCGTTTCCGCATTGCGTGAATTCGGCTTTAATGATTCAGTATTATCCGTTGACCTGTTGCTGGAAGAAAAGCGAATGCTTCGGATGGGTTACCCTCCCACCCGAATCGAGGTCCTCAACGAGATTTCCGGGGTTGAGTTTGAGTCCGCCTATGTCAACAGAATTGAGGATGTGCTCGATGGCGTTCCTGTGAACATCATCAGCCGTGAAGACCTCATCATGAACAAGAAAGCCACGGGGAGAGGCAAGGATTTAGTCGATGTAAAAAATATTCCCTGAATACCCGTTATGAATTCCAACACAGAATAATTTGATCCCCGGATACATTGCCCTCATGCCATTGCCCACACCGCAGAAAACAGAAACAAATTCTCATAATTTGCTTCATAAAAAAATAGCGAATAATTCCGCCCCCATCGCCATCGTCGGCCTCGGCTATGTCGGCCTCCCCCTCGCCCGAGCCGTCCACGAAGCCGGCTATCCCGTCATCGGCTTCGATTTGGATAAAACCAAAATCGATCTCCTCGAACGAGGCGAATCCTACCTCCACCATCTGGGCAGCGATCTCACCCAAACCCTCGCCGCCTCCAACCGCTTCACCCCCACCGCAGATGCTGCCCGCCTCACCGAAGCCGACATCATTCTCCTCTGCGTCCCCACCCCCCTCGGCGAGGGTCGCACCCCCGACCTCTCCTTCGTCCTCGAAAGCACCCGCCTTGTCGCCCGCATTCTCCGCCCCGGCCAACTCATCATCCTCGAATCCACCACCTACCCCGGCACCACCCGCGATGAAATGCAGCCCCTCCTCGATGAATCCGGCCTGACCTGCGGCACCGACTACTTCCTCGCCTACAGCCCCGAACGCGAAGACCCGGGTCGCCAGAACACCTCCACCAAAACCATCCCCAAACTCGTCGGCGGCGTAGATTCCCTCAGCGGCGACCTCGCCCAATCCTTCTACGAAAAAGTGATCGACGAAGTCCACCGCGTCGAATCCGCCGAAGTCGCCGAAGCCGCCAAACTCCTCGAAAACATCTACCGGGCCGTCAACATCGCCATGGTCAACGAACTCAAACTCGTGTTCGAACCCATGGGCATCGACATCTGGGCCGTCATCAAAGCCGCCGCCACCAAGCCCTTCGGCTTCTCCCCCTTCTACCCCGGCCCCGGCCTCGGCGGCCACTGCATCCCCATCGACCCCTTCTACCTCGCCTGGAAAGCCAAAGAAATCGGCCACAAAACACAGTTCATCGAACTCGCCGGCGAAATCAACCGCTCCATGCCCCATCATGTGGTGGATCGACTCGTCAAAGCACTCAATGATGAATCAAAATCCCTTAAGAAATCGAACATCCTCATCCTCGGCATCGCCTACAAACCCGATATCGACGACATCCGGGAAAGCCCCGCCGCCGAAATCATCGAATTGCTCACTCAGCAGGGAGCCACCGTCGCCTACCACGATCCCCTCGTCCCCGTCTTCCCCAAAATGCGCCAGCACACCATCGAACTCTCTTCAGTATCCCTCACCGCAGAATCCCTCCCCACCTACGACGCCACCATCATCGTCACCGACCACACCGCCATAGACTACCCCCTCCTCGGCCGCTCCTGCCCCCTCATCATCGACACCCGAAACGCCATGGCCCACATCCCCGGCATAACCGCCAAAATAGTCAAGGCCTGAACACCAGGCATTCTCCACAAAGTCCGTGCCCGGTGCCACGACCTGAGGTTCGGGGAAGGTCGTGCCG
>CAZLXE010000058.1:12007-14017 GCA_964563005.1 uncultured Isosphaeraceae bacterium | reverse complement strand
AGATGATCGGGGAGGTGATGGGGGAGATGGCGGAGAACTTGAGGGGCGGGGGAGAGTAATTTGGGGGGGAATCCGGGGGGGAATGTGGGGGAGAATCCGGGGGCGGGAATGAAATTTAGGGGTGAGGGGTTTATGGTGTCGATGTGATGTTTTGTGGTTTTCTGTTGCCGTATTTATCGGAAGGTTTGTTTGATGAGCGCACGGATAATTTTGCTGGTGGGGGTGGTTTCGGTTTTTACATTGTTGGGGGCAGAGTGTTCGGAGGGGACGGGGGCGGCGGCGAATGAGGGGCCGCCGGCGGCATCTCGGCCGGATGCGCCGGCGCTAACGGATATTGATGCGATGTATGGGTCGCTGCTGAAGGATTTGATTACGGATGATGGGCTGGTGCGGTATGACTTGTTGCGTGAGGGGGGGCGGCTGGCGCGTTTGGAGGGCGTGGTGGCGGGGTATGGGAGCGTGAACCTGCCGCGAGAGCAGGCGGGGCGGCTGGCGTTTTGGATTAATGCGTATAACAGCAATGTGATGCTGATGATTTATAAGGAGAGCCGCAAGGAGGGGTTTGTGAATGTGAAGAAGGTGTCGGGATTTTTCAATCGCAAGCCGGTGCGGGTGGCGGGGGAGACGATGACGCTGAACGGGATTGAGAATGATCATGTGCGGAAGTTGGTTCGCCCGGCGGATCCGCGACCGCATGCGGCGTTGGTGTGTGCGGCGAAGTCTTGTCCGCCATTGCGGAACGAGCCGTATGTGGCGGAGCGGTTGGATGAGCAGTTGGAGGATCAGTGCCGGGTGTGGGTGAATGATGGGCGGAAGAATCGGGTGGAGGGGGGGAAGTTGGGAGTGAGTTCGATTTTCAAGTGGTATCGGGGTGATTTCAAGGTTGCGCCGTATGGGGGAGTGACGGGCTTTGTGAAGCATTTTGCGGAGCCGGGCGGGGAGTTGGCGGGATTGCTGGCGAAGGATGGGGAGCCGGGGCTTCGTTGGTTGAAGTATGATTGGGGGTTGAATGAGGAGTAGGGGAATCTGGTCAGTTGGGTTGGGATAAAATCCTGACCTACGCGAGGGTTTGGTCGGCTACACTGCCCCCTGGATACCAACCTCGTGCTGAAATATCGTCTTATTACTGGTCCGGTGCTGATCCTGGTTTTGCTGGGGGTGGTTTGGTTTGATGGGTGGCTGGATTCCGTGGCGATTTCGGGAGG
Organism: uncultured Isosphaeraceae bacterium; assembly: GCA_964563005.1. Classification (GTDB taxonomy): domain Bacteria; phylum Planctomycetota; class Phycisphaerae; order Phycisphaerales; family SM1A02; genus CAZLXE01. The sequence goes on along the minus strand of CAZLXE010000058.1, from coordinate 12,812 downwards.
GTGGTCGGCGTTTTTTCGGGGGAAGGATCATTTGCCTCGGGGACTGGCGATTCTGGGGTTGGGTTTGATTTTTATGCCGTTGGCGGCTTTGGAGTTGACGGCGATTATCCGGGCGACGGGGATTATGGCTCGGGGGTGGCTGACGGGACTGGCGGCGGGGCTGGGGTTATTTTTGTGTTATGCGATTCCCATGGAGACGGAGGCGATCGAGGCGGTGGCGATGGTGGCGACGGGGCTGTTGGTGGTGTTTGTGATGTCACTGTTGGCGTTCAGTCGGGGGAGGAATACGGAGGGGGTGCTGGCGGCGTCGGGGGCGGTGGTGTTTGCGATGGTGTATCTGGGGCTGGCGTTCGGTTTTCTGTTGGCGTTGCGGCGGGAGCACAGTGGATGGTGGATCGTGGGCGTGGTGATGGTGACGAAGTCGTGTGATATCGGGGCGTATTTCACGGGGCGGGCGATCGGGAAACACAAATTAATTCCGTGGCTCAGCCCGGGGAAGACCTGGGAGGGATTGGTGGGAGGGGTGGTGGTGGCGGCGCTGGTGGGGTGGGGATTGGCGACGGCTTCTGCGCGGTTGCCGGAGGTTACGGATCATTTGTTGCCGGGTGTGGGGATTTTCTGTGGGGTGATGTTCGGGCTGGTGGGTCAGTTCGGGGATCTGACGATGAGCATGTTCAAGCGGGGTTCTGGTTTGAAGGATTCTTCAGCGCTTTTGCCGGGGATGGGAGGGGTTTTGGATGTGCTGGATTCGCCGTTGATGGTGGCGCCGGTGGCGTATTGGATATTGACGCTGAGCGCGGGGTAG
>CAZLXE010000058.1:0-11907 GCA_964563005.1 uncultured Isosphaeraceae bacterium | reverse complement strand
TTCGGGATGGTGGCGTTTTTTCAGCCGGGTGTGGATGGAAACGAGGAGGAGGATAAGGAGGGTGGCGGCGAGGGCGATGGGGGTGGGAATCCACCAGAGCCACTGGCTCCAATGCCAGCGATCGGTGGTGAACTGGCCTATCAGCCAACCCATATCGAGGAGGACGAGGGCGCCGAACAGCATCCAGCCGGGGGCAAGGAGGACCAGGAAACACGCCCTGAGGAAGAAGACAATCACGATTTACAGGGGGAAGACGAGGGGGGCGATGACCACGGCAAGGATGGCGAGGAGAACGGTGAGGGGGAAGCCGATTTTAACAAAGTCGGTGAAGCGGTACCCCCCCGGGCCATACACCATGAGGTTGGTCTGGTAGGACATGGGGGAGATAAAACTGGCGGAGGCGGCGGCCATGAGGACGAAGGCAAAGGGGACGGGGCTGACTTCGAGTTCGGCGGCGATGTTCATGGTGATGGGGAACATGAGCACGGCGGCGCCGGAGGTGTTGATGAGTTGGGCGAAGCCGGCGGCGAGGATGAAGACGATGAAGAGCATGCCGTGGGGGCCGAGGGAGAGGGCGTGGCCGAGGTCGGTGACCTGATGGGCGATATGTTCGGCGGCGCCGGTGGTTTCGAGGGCGCGGCCCATGCCGAGGGCGGCGGCGATGACGATGAGAATCTGCCAGTTGATGCTGGAGCGGGCGATGGTGCCGGTGACGCAGCGGGAGCCGATCATGAGGGCGGCGCAGAGGAAGGCGGAAATAACCTGAGGAATATCGGTGAGGGTGAAGAGGATGATGAGGAGGGTGAGGATGCCGATGGCGATGCCAGCCCGCTCGTGGCGGATGGGGCGGGAATCCTCGACGGTGGAGACGAGGTAGAAATCGTCGCTGTTGCGATAGGCCTTGGCGAAATCGGTGTGGGTTTCGAGGAGGAGGGTGTCGCCGGGTTGGAGCATGATGTCGCCGACCTTCTTTTTGATCTGCTGTCCGTTGCGGTGGACGGCGATGATGGCGGCGTTGTAAACGGTGCGGAACTGGGCGGCGCGGACGGTTTGCCCCACCAGAGGGGAGTTTCGGGCGATGACGGCTTCGACAAGGATGCGGCTGGAACGGGGGGCACCGACTTTAGCGACTTGGTCGGTAGCGGGAATCAGGCCACGGATTTTGCGGAGGTCGATGACAGATTCGAGGATGCCCGCGAAGGCGAGGCGGTCATTCGGTTGCAGCCGCTCTTCGGGAGAAACGGCGGTGCGGGTACGACCCTGTCGCTCGATCTGGGTGAGGAACAGGCCGGGGAGGTGGCGGAGGCCGGCTTCTTCGATGGTTTTTCCGACAATGGGGGAGTCGGGGAGGACGATCATTTCGGTTTGATACTTGCGGGCATCGAGGGAATTTTCATCGGCGGGTTTGCGTTCGGGGAGGAGCCACCGGGAGACGAGGATGAGGTAGGCGAGGCCGACCAGGGTGGTGGGGATGCCGATCCAGGCGATGCCCCAGAATTGTTCACCGGCGGACAACTCTTTGATGCCTTCCACGATGGAGGCGTTCTTTGGATCCGAGAAATACTGGAGGAACAGGCCCATGACCACGATGTTGGAAGCGGTGCCGATGTAGGTGATGCGTCCGCCGAGGATGGAGGCGAAACTGAGGGGGAGGTAGAGTTTGGAGGTGCTGATGCGGAGTTTTTTGGCCCAGTCGCTGACGATGGGGAGGTACATGGCGACGATGGGGGTGTTGTTCATGAAGGCGGACATGATGGCGACCGGCCCCATGAGGCGGAGTTGAGCGCCGGCGATGGTCTTGGGGCGGCCGAGCAGGGGTTGGGCGATCAGGGCCATGCCGCCGGTTTCCTGCATGCCTGCCGCGACCACGAAGAGGGCGGCGATGAGGATGATGGCCCGGTGGGAGAAGCCCTCGATGGCGTGGGAAACGCTGAGGATGTCGCCGGGGAGGAAGACATCGCCGAGGAGCAGCATGGTGAGGCCGCCCATCATGGCGACATCAATGCTCATTTTGTGGGCGATGAGGACGGCGATGACCGCACCGATGACGCCGATGGTGTACCAGGCCTCGAGGGTCATGGGCGATGATCCTGATTTTCTTTCACCACAGAGACACAGAGGACACAGAGGGAGGCATCAAGATTGTGTATAAGAAGCATTCTTATTGCGCTCTGCGATCTGTAAAGAGGATTCGACCGGTAAAGTTTATACCGTTGTTCCAATGCTGAGGGTGTCTACGGCTTCTATTATTTTTGTATGAATATGGGGATGGGCGCAGATGATGCCGCGGTTTTGTTCGAGGCGCGGGCCGTGGGTGAAATCGAGGGGGGAGCCGGTGATGTCGGTGACGAGGGCGCCGGCTTCGGTGGCGATGAGAGAGCCCGCGGCGTGATCCCAGATTTTTTCCACATAGGCGCTGCTGGTGGGGAGGCGAAGATAGGCATCGGCCTGACCCCGGGCGACCACGGCATATTTGCATTGGCTGTCGAGACGCACGGGGGCGGCGGCGACTGCGAGGTGATCGAGAATGCGGGCGGAGTCGCTTTGTTTGCTGTGGGCTTTTTCGACGGATTCGCAGATGCGGAGGGAGCCGGGAGGGATTTCGTCAGCGATGCGGACGGGCTGAAAATCGGTTGGGGACTTTTGGGAATCAATGGCCCAGGTGCCGTGCCCTTTGCGGGCGGCGTAGATCATGCCGGTGGGGTCGGGTTGATCGAGGGGTGCATCATGATTCAGAGGAAGGTTGGGGCAGCCCATGACGCCGAGGGTGACTTCGCCGTTTTCGATGAGGCCGAGGGCGATGGCGTATTGCTGACCCCGGAGGAAACCCTTGGTGCCGTCGATGGGGTCTAAAGCCCAGTAGGCGTTGCCGGAGCCGTCGTGATCGCAATGGTCGATGGCGGCGAGGATTTCATCGGGGGTGGCGCCGGGGAGTTCAGTTTGTACGGCGGCGACCACTTCATTCCGTTCTGCTTCCTGGGCGGGATCGCGGAGTTGGTCCGCCTGTTCTTCGCCGACGATGAGTTGGGCACCCAAACGACGGTTCAGTTCGAGAGCGATGAGGGCCTGAACGGCGAAATCGGCAACGGTGACGGGGCTGCGATCGTCCTTGGTGATGGCCCGGACGCGGTCGAGATTGTGCTGCACGGCCCGGGCGACGCGGCAGGCAAGGGTGACGGTTTCAATAGCGGCTTGAAGGGTGGGGTTTTGAGTAGGCATGATGTCCGTTTCATCGGCAGGAGACGGGGGTCAATACGCATCCGGCGGGAAAAGAGGGGCATCATACGCAGTTGAGGGAGATATCGGACGCGGGGGAATGGGGACAGGGTGATTACGCAGCGAGGCGCAGGGGGGCGGATTCGACTGGTTCGTAGCGGCCGTATTTTTCTACGGCGGAGACGAGGGCGGCGATGTTGGGGACGGGGGTGTCGAAGGGGATTTCGGGGCCCTGGTTGGCGAGGATGAAGCCGTAGCCGTTTTTGCCCTGGTTGATGGCGGCTTTGGATTCCATTTCGACGCGGGCGGCGGACCAGCGGCGCATTTTCATGTTGTTGATGTTGCCGATGAGGCCGACCCGACCGCGCAGTCCCTGTTTACAGCGAGTGATGTCGTCTTCTTCGCCGACGAGCAGGGCGATGGCGCCGCTGTCGGCGTAGAGATCGACGAAGGGTTCGACGCGGCCCACCGCTTCGTAACCCACAAAACCGGGGATGGAGGCAATGGTGCGTTTGATGACGGGGAGAGCGTATTGTTCGAAGACGGGGCGGGGGATCATGGTGGAGGAGGCCATGCCGTCGGCGAGGACGACGACATGAGCCCCGGCGTCGAGTTGGGCTTTGGCCCATCTTTGCACCCATTTTTCGCAGACTTCCATGATGCGCTCGAAATAGCGGCGACGAAGGGAATCGGTGAAGAGGAGGCGCATCCACTTCGCCGTACCCATGAGCATGCTGGGCAGACTGAAGGGGGCGATGCAGGCGCCGATGACTATTTTTTCCTGACCAATGCCGGAGGCGAGGTTTTCGATGATGTCGAGGGTTTTCGCGAGCATGGGGGAATCGGTGGGATGGGGGACGCGCAGTTTTTCCAGATCGCGGGAGTTGCGGATCATGATGCCTTCGATGGCGGGGGTGCTGTTGGGGAAGTAATGATCCAGGCCGACTCCGAACGCGGAGACATCCTGAATGACATTGGGGATGCCGGCAACGGCATCCGGCACGCCACCGAGCATGTTATTAAGCTCCGCCTGTGCCTGAGCGATCTTGGCCGCAGGCATATTGAAGTATTGCTCGACAGTGCAGTTATGGACGATGGCTCCCTGCATGAGGGGCACGGGGAAGACGGGGACGCGGTCGGGCGTGCCGTGTTCGGTGCGGCCGAAGGTGAGGGTGGCGAGGACGCGCTCAATTGAGTTCATCAGGCGGCCCTCCGGGATTGGAATGGCACATGGCCACAGACTTCCTGGACGATGCTCACCATGTCGCTGGCGGCGGTGGCGACGAAGTCTGCTCTTACTTCCTGGTAGAAATCGCGATCCACCACGAAGCAGGCCCCGCCGGCGACGATTTTCACTTTGTGCAGGCCGATGCGATCCAGTCCCTCGCGGATTTTGATGATCTGTTTGGCCGATTCCACGAGGAGGGAAGAGACTCCGATGACCATGGCGCCGTTATCGCGGGCGGCGTTGATGAAGGTCTGGGCTTCTGCGCCGAGGCCGACATCCACCACCCGGATTCCCGCGGAGCGCAGGAACATGCCGACCATTTCGCGGCCGAGACTGTGATAGTCACCTCGGGCGTTGCCGAGGACGACGGTCATGCCGGTGTCGGGAATCGTTTCCATCAATGGTTCGAGGTGGGCGAGGGCGCGTTCCACTGCTATGAAATTGATGTAGTATTCGCCCACGGAGACAAACTTATGCTTCTGGGTCATGTTGGCGGCCTGCACCGCCTTGCCCACGGCATCGAGACACGCTGCGGGGGGGACATTGATTTTCATGAGGTTGTCCAGCATGGACTCCACCGGGGCTTCGCGACCTTCGATCAGCATCCGGGCGAGTTGTTCGATGAAATCCTCGACGGAAGACACACTGCCGGTGGCGTCGCCCAGAATTCCGCCGGTGCGGCAGAGGGCTTCGTGGACGCCGTGGAGATTGCGTTCCACATTGTTCACAGCCACTCGGACCATGTCGTTATGACCGTTGGCTTCGCGGGCCTGAGCGAGGGGTTCGAGGAATTGGTCCAGTTTGGCGACCATGTCGGGGAGTTCGATGCCCGATTGCTGGAGATTTTCGTTGACCTCTTTCATCTGCCGGACGGCGCCGACGAGTTCCTGGTTGTGTTCGAGTTCTTCCTTGACCAGGGCATTGACGGCCGTACTTTGTTCGGAAATATCCCCCACGGCCTGATGAATGGTGCTGGATTCCGCTTTGATGTTGTCGGCGAGGTTTCCCACTTCCTCTGCTACGACGGCGAAGCCCCTTCCCGCTTCCCCGGCCCGAGCGGCTTCGATCTGGGCGTTGATGGAAAGAATGGAGGTCTGGCGGGCGAAGAGTTCGATGGAGTCCGCGACATTCTGAATGCCTTCGCTGGCTTCGATGAGACGGGCGAGGGTGTCGCGGATGGTGACGAGGGATTTGACGGATACATCGAGGATATCCCCAACCTGAACGCAGGTTCCCGCCGACTGCTGGCAGCCCTTGGCGACTTCACCGGCCACATCGAGCAGGCGATTGTTCACCTGGGCGAAAGCGTCGTCGAGTCCGTCGTCCTGAATGAGCTTCAGGCCATCGGCGACGGCTCGGGAGGAGGCCCCGATGTCGCGGAGGTAGTTGATCTGGTGATAGAGTTCGACCACCATGGAATCGATGGATTCCGGGGATTCCGGGGATCCGGGGGAATCGACTTGGGGGGGAGAAGATGGCAATGGGCTGGTGATGTCTGTCGTCATGGTGGATATCACCGGGACTTCTGGGTGATGGAATATAGACCGCTCCCGGATTTGCCGGAGAGCACCCGTGCGTATCGACCCAAGGGGTGGTGATCTGAAGGAATAAAGACAGAAATTCCAGAAATGCGGACAACTGTGTCCGTAGATCAGAGGTAAATAGGGGAAACCATTACTGGTTTACGGGAAACGCCGTAGAGGAGATGGGTGGATGGAAACGAAGCGTGGGGATCAGGCGGATGCGGGCTTCCAGGCCTTCTTGAACTCTTCGATCACGGTTACGAATTCTTCATCGAGGCCATTTTTGAAGCTTAGTGCATCTTTGAGGCGGCCGTAGAGTTCTTTTTTGGTGGTGTGGAAATGTTCCAGGAGATCCTGCTCGAAGGCATGCACCTGATCTTTGGGGAGATTGTCGAGAAAGCCCTTGGAGCCGGCGAAGATGGCGACGCACTGGTCGATGGCGTCGAAGGGGACATATTGTCCCTGTTTGAGCAGTTCCACCATGCGTCCACCGCGATCGAGTTGTTGCTGGGAGGCGGCGTCGAGGTCGGTTCCGAGTTGGGCGAAGGCCTCGAGTTCGCGGAAGGCGGCGAGATCGAGACGGAGCGACCCGGCGACTTCCTTCATGGCTTTGATCTGGGCGTTGCCACCCACCCGGCTGACGGAGATGCCGACATTGATGGCGGGGCGGACGCCGGCGGAGAAGAGTTCGGGTTGGAGGTAGATCTGGCCATCGGTGATGGAGATCACATTGGTGGGGATGTAGGCGGAAACATCGCCTTCCTGAGTTTCGATGATGGGGAGGGCGGTGAGACTGCCGCCGCCGTTTTTGTCGGAGAGTTTGGTGGCTCGTTCGAGGAGGCGACTGTGGAGGTAGAACACATCTCCCGGATAGGCCTCGCGGCCGGGCGGACGACGAAGGAGGAGGGAGAGTTGGCGATAGGCGGTGGCCTGTTTGGAAAGATCGTCATAGACGCAGAGGGCGTGTTTGGGGGTTTTATTGTCCAACCCCTGCCACATGAAGTGCTCGGCCATGGCGCAGCCCGCGTAGGGGGCGATGTATTGCAGGGGGGCGGGGTCGGAGGCCCCGGCGGTGACGACGATGGTGTATTCCATCGCGCCTTCTCGTTTCAGAGTTTCCACCACGGCGGCGACGGTGGATTCCTTCTGGCCGACGGCGACATAGACACAGACCACGGCGTCGGGAGTGCCCCAGTATTGTTTCTGGTTGATGATGGTGTCGAGAGCGACGACGGTTTTGCCGGTTTTGCGGTCGCCGATGATGAGTTCTCGCTGACCCCGGCCGATGGGGATCATGGAGTCGATGGCTTTGATGCCGGTTTGGAGGGGTTCGGTCACGGGCTGACGGGCGGCAATGCCGGGCGCCACAATGTCGAGTTTGCGGGTGGTGGTGGAGGCAAGGGCGGGGCCGCCGTCGAGCGGTTTGCCCAGGGGATCGACGACGCGACCCAGCAATTCTTCGCCGACGGGGACTTCGAGGAGGCGACTGGTGGATCTGACGGTGTCGCCTTCTTTTACGGCGAGGGCGTTGCCGTAGATCACGGCACCCACGGTGTCGAGTTCGAGGTTCATCACCTGGCCCATGACGGTTCCGTCGGTGGTGTCGAATTCGAGGAGTTCACCGGCCATGGCGTTGGACAGGCCGTAGATTCGGGCGATGCCGTCGCCGACTTCTACGACGCGCCCGACCTCGGAGATCTGCAAGGCGCTGGAGAACTGTTCGATTTCCTGTTTGATGACGGCGGTGATTTCGTCGGTTTTGATCTTCACGATACGATCCTAAGTGGGGACGGGAGTTTTGCCCGTCGGGGCTGTAACTTCAATGGTGGGCAGTGCCCACCCTACTATTCCGGTGCGTTGACCGGGGCTATTTCGTACACGAGGGAAACGGAGGCCCGGATGGTGATTTCTCCCGGAGCGATGGGGGGAGCCGATCCGGCTTCCATGGCCATGGCCCGTCCGCGCAGATTGGCTCGGTAGGGCATGATGGGGGTGTGATCGAGATTCAGGTTCAAAATGCGCACGAGGTTGACATTGGCGGTGCGGGCGAGGACGCGGGCGTCGCTGATGGCGTTGAGGGTGGCTTTCTGGATGGCCTCGCCGTGATATTGCCGGGGATTGGAGAGGGTGAAGGCGATGGAGTCGATGGTGTTGGCTCCGGCCTTGCTTGCTCGCTCGATGATTTTGCCGATGAGGTCGAGTTTTTTGGTTTTGATTTCGAGGGTATTGACACACTCGTAGGCGATGACCGAGGGCTTCCATTCCGCCCGCGCTCCCCGAGGCCTGGTGTCGTACAGCGGGCGAACCCGGAAGCGGCCGGTCTGACACTCCTCCAGCGCCAGACCGGCCTTTTGGATCTGTTTCACCACTTCTTCCATCTGCTTCGAGTTTTCCTCCAAAGCGGATGCGGCCTCCGGAGATTGGGTGGTGACGCCGATATTGATTTCCACCTGATCGGCTGGTTTTTCAAACTGGGCTTCGCCCCGGACGGACAGTTTCGCGACCGGCGGCGTATCTTCGGCCTGGGCGGAGAGGGGAACGGTCGCCTCTCCCATGTAGAGCAGGCCAGCGAGGAATAAATACACGGATTTATGACGGTGATTCATGGGCCATCCTCCGTCAGAAACTGATTGGATCGGGTGCGGATGTGGGAACCGCCGGTTTCCAGCAGGTCGCTGCGCAGGCGTTTGAGTTTGGCGGCGACGGAGCCATCGATGAGTTGATCACCGATGCGCAATTTGATGCCGCCGATCATCTTGGGATCGGAATAGGAGTGAATCACCGGTTCTTTGCTCAGGGCTTTTTCGATGTGGCCGGTGATTTCGGCGAGTTGTTGGCTCTCCAGCGGGGCGGGAGTCCAGATGTCCACCTCGACCTTGCCGTATGCTTCCTGAACGAGTTGGTCGTAGGCCGTATTGATGGATTCCAGATGGCCGAGACGCCCTTTGGCGTTCAGGACGAGGAGGAAGCGGAGCATGAGATCGGTGATGCGATCGCTGAAGCATTGGCGGAGGGATTCCCCCCGGGCGGCGGCGTTGATGATGGGGGAGGCGAAGAACTCGCGGAGGTCGCGTTCCATCCGGGTGAGTTCGCAGATGGTTTCCAGTTCATCGCCGATTTCGGTGATTTTATCTACGCCGCCGGCCTGCTCCGCGAGTTCATAAAGACTGCGGGCGTACACATGGGCGAGAGCGTCGGTTTGGGTGGCCATGATGAGTCAATCTCCGCGGGGAGTGTGGTTATGCCCCGGCCAACTCCCGGAGTGATTCCTCCACCAATTGCTGTTGATCGGCGGCGGAAATTTCGCGTTGGAGAATTTTGCTCGCCACGGCTGATCCCAGCATGGCGGCCTCGGCGTGGATTTCTACGATGGCCGCCTGCTTCGCCTGTTCGATTTCGCGACCGGCCTGCTGCTTGAGTTCCGCCAGTTCGGTTTCGTTCCGCTTGCGGAGTTCATCGCCGGCGGTGCGAGCGTCCTGGCGGGCCTGGGCGATCATGGAGGAGGCCTCTTCGCGGGCGGTGGCGAGGGAATCTTCATATTCCTTGAGGGCGGCGTCCGCTCGAGCCCGGGCTTCCTCCGCGCTTTCAATCTCGGCGCGGATCTTCTGCTCGCGGTCGTCCAGGCCTTTTTGAATGGGCGTCCAGACTTTGAATTTCAAGACCGCAAAGAAGGCGGAGAACACGATGATGGTGGTGACAAGAGGCAACCAACCCAACTCGAGGGGGTTCGGAGTGCCTTCAGCAACAAGCAGGTAAACCATAGCCATATCTCACGAATAGCAGGAGCGAACTGATCAGTGCTATGGAGTCAGTCCGCTTGGAGGGGTGAGGGTTATCAGGCGCCCAGTACGAAGCCGCCGACGATTACGGCAAACAGAGCCACACCTTCGACGAGGGCGGCGGTGAGCACCATGTTGATGAAGATGGTGTTGGCCATTTCCGGCTGACGGGCGACGGATTCCACCGCGCTGCCACCGATGCGACCGATGCCGAGGCCGGCTCCGATCACGGCCAGACCCGCGGCCAAACCGGCGCCGAGCCCCTTGCCCCAATTGACGGCAGCCAGAGCGTCAGCTCCGTGGTCACCTTGTGCCAGGGCGGGTTCCGCCATAAACAGGGCCGTTCCGAAAAAGGCGAACAAAGCGAGAATCATGAAGCGTTTCATAAGCGTTAAGCTCTCCGAAGCTGGGACACCCAGAATGGGTATCGAGGGGCAGGGGTTGAAATCTGAACGGCGAACACGCGTACGCCATTGAGTAATAAACGACAAACAATTACGCCGGAACTGCTTCCGGTGCGTGCTCTGCATGTTCATCGTCGTGGTGGGACATCAAACCGATGAACACCGCGGTGAGGAACATGAAGATAAACGCCTGAAGCACGGCGACGAACAATTCAAGGAAGGAAATCGCGAAGGCAAAGAGACCCGAGGCAAGTGAGATACCTGAAATACCCAACACACCCATATTGGCGTGGGCTGCGGTGAGACCGAAACCCAGGAGGGTGGCCAGAAGGGTGTGACCGGCAACCATGTTGGCGAGGAGCCGAATGGCGAGGGCGGCGGGTTTGATGATGTGGCCGGCCAGTTCCACGGGAACCATGATGGGAAACAGCCACCAGGGGGCTCCGCCGAGCAGGTGATGCGACCAGCCCTTGATCCCCAGTTCCCGAAAGGCGTGGATCTGAATCATGATCATGGAGATGAAGGCGAGTCCTCCGGTGACGGCCAAGTTCGCCGTGGCGGTGCCGCCGAAGATGGTTTTTCCCCCGAAGAGTTTTTCTATGTGGAAGAGGTGATACACATCTGCAAAGGGAATCAGCCCCATGAGATTATTCATGAGGATGAAGAAAAACACCGTGAGGAGGAAGGGCAGATATTGCTTGGTGGCTTTTTCCCCGATGACGGGCCGGATCATCTGATCGCGGAGATACACGATGATGAGTTCCACAAACTGGGCGAGATACCCCCTGGTGATGTAACGATCGTTCCCCTCGGATTCCGAACCGGTGCCTATTGCCTTGGCCGAGCGAACCAACACCCAGAACAGCACCAGAGTGCAGAAAACCAGCATGATCATGTGCTGAGAGAGCAGCACGGTTCCGCCCTCAGTGGTGATGATCGGGTGATCGACCACATGGCCGAGGGGGCCGCCTTCGGAGGCGAAGGTCATGGTGATGGGGGAGAGGTTGGGCATGATGCGGAGTTGGGGGATAAGGTCTTGAGGAATCGGGCTAAAATGCCCGCTTCAACGAATACGGCAATCACATAAGTGCTTCCCACCGCGAGCCACAACGACGGGCCGGGGAAGGAAGCGGCGGAGTATAGCAAATACGCCAGCGAGGGGGCGAGAATCATGCGAACTAAAGTCTGACCCAGCCAGATGGAAATCCAGAGGGAAAGGAGCCGTTTTCGCCAGGGCATGATCGCCATCAATCCAGCCCCCCCGGCGACCGCCACCACGGCTGCCCCGGCGGGGCCGGCGAGAATTTCCATCCCGGATCGGCCGATTCCCCAGGCGATGGCCGCCCACACGGCTCCGACCCCCATACTGGTTCCCACGACGGCTCCCAACAGGCGACTGGTGGGCAGGGAAACCGGGGTGGTGCTGGGAAGGAAGGGGGGGGATTCAGGAGGGCTTGTGGTCATGGTTTTCGGGAGAAGAGGAGGAAGGGGAGTCGAGTTTATTCTTTGACATGTGTTTATTAATTCGGAATGCGGCCCGGAGGAAGGTGGTCAGGCCCACCACGATCCCGGTGATTCCGCCGATCATGATCCACCGCCCGGGGGTTTGCAGCCATTGATCGAGCAGCCAACCGAGGAAGAGTCCCGCCGCGGCTTCGGAGGAGAGCATAAAGGCCATCCCGGCGAGTCGCCACATGAGTTGCAACTGCACCGTATCGGGGCCGCGGGAAGAGGAGGGAGGGGCGGGCATGGGGCCA
>CAZLXE010000057.1:0-14039 GCA_964563005.1 uncultured Isosphaeraceae bacterium | reverse complement strand
GGCAGTGTCTCAGTCCCGATGCGGCGGGTCATGCTCTCACACCCGCTACCCGTCTCCGGCTTGGTGAGCCATTACCTCACCAACAACCTGATAGGACATTCCCTGCTCCCGAGGCAGTAAACCTTTGATCCGTAGACCACATCGAGTATTACTCCAGGTTTCCCTGGGCTATCCTCGACCTCGGGGTACATAGAAATGTATTCCTCGCCCTTTCGCCACTGTATACACCTCCGAAGAGGTCTTAATCGTTCGACTTGCATGTCTTAACCATGCCGCCAGCGTTCAATCTGAGCCAGGATCAAACTCTTCAATTATTTGTTCAGAAACGACCCGAAGGCCGTAAAATTCCATGAAGGTTTGCCTGGTATCCAATCTCCATCTGAGAATCCTTGCGGAGTCTCATCCGGGGAATCGGACGGTCTCACCGGATCAAAATAAATCGATCCAATGTCGACAGATGGCAAATCTGCCGAAAATTCTCGAACATCACCGCCAGCCGGGCTGGCCCGACGGTGAAAATCATCTCAAAAAATGACTTGTTTGGCATCACAAGGATGTTCGAAGGACGATCGGGCTGTGAAGATCGATCGCCCGGGAAAAAGACGAATATCAGGTGTGTTGTGAACACACAAGAGATTCGATCACATCCTCGCGGCGTACCCAACTGTTTACTTATCAAAGAGACGATCATGCCACAAGAAAACATTCTGGCATGGGGACATTGCTGCCCCTGATTGGCGGGCATTCTACTCCCCTTTTTGGCCCTGTCAACACCCCTACGGACATAAAGTGGAAAAAAATTCAATATTGTCAAATAATGTGAATGATGAGACAAGACGCAACTGGCGATTGATCTATGCACTTTCACCAGTTGGCTGTGTGATTTTGGCTCTGCGGGAGGGGTTCTCGGTGACGGCGAGTGTGGCGGCAATGATCCGGCTGGGAAAGCATTTGTGGAGCAGACGGGATGCGGCACGCATTGAGCCACCGGTGGTACGGACATCATCAATGAGAATGACGGTTTTTCCAGCGATATTTGGGATGAATCGTCTATGACGGAGACTCATTCTGGCCCCAGCACCGTATATTCTTCGGGTTTGAGAGAGAGACATCTGAGGGGGACCGTTGCTTTTTTTGAGAGCGTGAAGGACCGGGCAATTGAGGGTGGTGGCGACTCCTCGGGCAATTTCAGCGGTGTGATCGATGCCTCGATACCAGCGACGGGTCAAGGGCATGGGCATGGGGACGACTATTCGTGGGTCATGGTGAATGAGGCCGGAATTGAGAATTTGCTGGCCGAGCATTTTGCCCAGGGATCTAGCCATTTCCCAGTGGTATCGGAACTTGATGGCCAGAATCCAGCTGCGAAGTGGGGTCTGATAGGAGCCGAGGCGGACGAAACCATCGGCTATCTGGGGTTTATTGCGGCAGGACGCACAGCCGGATGCGGTGATCTCTCCCCGGCCAACTGAATCGCCACAGAGGGGACAGTAGGATGAGGATTCGTCAGGGGTCCATCCACTCCGGTTCAGTTCCTGGTTCACAGGAGGGAGCGACCAGCCAATCCACTGCTCTATGATCGGGTCGAGAAAATCAGCCAGTCGAGATGGGTGCGGTACTGAATTCATGCCTTGAATCTCCAACGATGGAGCGAGAATGGTGGCCAGACCACGATCAATCAGAGCGTATCGTGCGCATGATTCACTCAAACTTGATAGACTACCTCCTCTTCTGTTTTACCGCTTGGAGATTTGGCCGCATGACTCTGATGGAAAGCTTGATACGCCTGAACCTGGTGGATGCCCAATTGCGAGGGCTGCGCAGCCGTCTTACGACGGCTGAGAGGTATTTGAAGGGTCAACAGGCGAAGCAGGAGGAGCACCAGGGGCGGCAGCAGGAACTAAAAAGTCGCAAAAAGCAGGTCAAGGCGGCGATCGGGAATAAGGAAATTGAGGTGCAAGCTATTGATGCACGACTGGAAAAGTTGCGAAACGAGCTCAACGAAGCCGTGACGAACAAGGTGTATTCCGCCGTCCTGACGGAAATGAACACGGTGAAGCTCGAGCGTAAAGAAGTTGAAGATGGGATGATCGAGTTGATGGAGCAGGTGGAGACCACGGAGCAGGAATTGGCGGACACGGAAGGTCTTATCCAGGAGCGTAAAGGGGTGTGCAAACTGGCCCAGGCGCAATATGACGAGCGAAAATCAGAAATCGGGGAGCGGCTGACGGAACTGGAGCAGGAGCGGAAGCAGGCCGCGGAGAGCATTCCACCCAGCGAGCTGGCGATGTTCAATAAGTTGGCGGATGATTACGATGGCGAAGCGATGGCTCCGATTGTGGAAGTCAGCCGCCGCAACCGGGAGTATGTGTGCGGGGAGTGCAGTCTGCAGATTCCATTCGAGCGGGTGTCCAACCTGCTCTGCGGGGGAGATTCGCTCATTCTCTGCGCCGCCTGCAAACGCATTCTGTTTATGGAAGAAGAGACACGCGGGGCGTTGGTCAAGAAATAATATTTACTCGGTGAAGAGCGGTTCCTGATTGGGCAGGTTGCGATGGTGGGTTTGCAGGGTGTCCAGTTCCCGGGAGAATTCTTCGAGGGTCTGGAACTCGGAGTATTCACTGACATAACGGATATACACGATGTGGTCGATTTCCCGCAGGCGGCCCGCCACCATTTTTCCGATTTCCCGGCTGGGGGCTTCGCGGTCGAAATCCCGGTGCACCGCCTCTTCGATCTCCGTGACCAGGTTTTCCTTTACTGCTTCTGAGACCGGCCGTTTGCCGCAGGCCGCCTGTATGCCCGACAGCAGATTATCGCGCCGAAACTCCACCCGGCTGCCATCTTTCTTGATCACCATGAGTCTGGCGAACTGCTCGACCCGTTCGTAAGTGGTGAATCTCTGTGAACAGTCCGGATTCAGGCATTCTCGCCGTCGCCGCACCACCCGACCGCCATCGGAAGCCCGGCTGTCCACCACCTTGTCATCATCCTGTTGGCAATACGGGCAAATCATGAAACGATCCTGAAAGGGGATAGAACACTACATCTCGAACCACATCGATTCGAGCATCCAACCAGTGGTATTGTCTCAACTGGATTGGTGGCGTCAACTTCCGGACATATCCGATTCACTTTTACACGCATCTGCGAGTATGCTGCCGGGTTTTCAGGTCCAGGAAGTGTTTTTATCATGCCCCGAATTACTTTGCCCGATGGCAGTCATCGCGATTTCAGTCAGCCGGTAACGGCGTTTGAGGTGGCCCAGGATATCGGGGCGGGTCTGGCGAAGGCGGTGATCGGAGCCACCATTGACGGGGAGTTGCGCGATCTGTCCACGGTGATGGAGAAGGACGCGACGCTTTCGCTTATCACTCCCGTGGATCGTAAGACGGGGGGTTCCAGTGATGAAGCGCTTTTTCTGCTGCGGCATAGTTGTGCCCATGTGATGGCGGAGGCGATTCAGCGGGTGTTTCCCGGCGTTTTGTTGGTGTATGGGCCGCCGGTGGAGCAGGGGTTTTATTACGACCTGGCCTTACCGAAGGGGCATACCATTTCCAGTGAGGATTTTGAGAAGGTTGAGAAGGAAATGGCTGCGATCATCGCTGAAGATCGTCCGTTCACTCGGTATGCTCTTCCCCCGGCAGAGGGGTTGAAAAAGTTGCGGGAAGAGGGGAGCAAGTACAAATTGGATAATGCAGAGCGGGCGATTGAAGCGGGGTCGGAGGAGTTGTCGTGGTATGTCACGGGTTTGCCGGGAACCGGAGGTTTTGAGGATCTTTGTCGAGGGCCGCATGTGCCTTCCACGGGGCGGATCGGGGCGTTCAAGGTGATGTCGGTGGCCTCGTCGTACTGGCATGGGGATGCGGCATCAGATCGGCTGACGCGGGTGTATGGGGCGGCGTTCGCGGACAAGAAGCAACTGAAGCGGCATATGGCGCTGCTGGAGGAGGCGAAGAAGCGTGATCATCGGGTGATCGGGAAGAAATTGAAACTGTTTCACTTTGACGATCAGGTGGGGCCGGGGCTGGTGCTGTGGACACCCAATGGGGCGGTGATCCGGCAGGAGTTGCAGAATTTCATCTCCGAGGAACTCCGCAGGCAGGACTATCGGCAGGTTTTTTCGCCGCACATCGGGAAGTTGAGTTTGTACAAGACCTCGGGTCATTTTCCGTATTATCAGGACAGCCAGTTTCCGCCGCTGATCGATCAGGAGCAGATTCAGGTGATGGCGACGGAGGGGTGCAGTTGCGGGGAATTGGCAAACCGGATGAAAGCGGGGGAGATCGATGGGTATCTCCTCAAACCCATGAACTGTCCTCATCACATCAAAATATATGGGTCTGAACCGCGAAGTTATCGCGATTTGCCGGTGCGGCTGGCGGAGTTCGGCACGGTGTATCGGTGGGAGCAATCGGGGGAAATCGGGGGCATGACCAGGGTGCGGGGATTCACGCAGGATGATGCACATCTGTTCTGCACGGAGGATCAAATCAACGATGAAATTGAGGGGTGTTTGTCGCTGGTCAAGGTCATCTTTGCCACGCTGGGAATGGAGGATTTTCGGGTGCGGGTCGGACTGCGAGATCCGGACAGTGATAAATATGTGGGGGACGCAGCCAACTGGGAGAAAGCGGAACAGGCGTGCCGGGATGCGGCGGCGACTCTCGGGGTATCGTTTTCGGAAGATCCGGGCGAGGCGGCGTTTTACGGGCCGAAGATCGACTTCATCGTCAGGGATGTGGTGGGGCGGGAGTGGCAACTGGGGACGGTGCAGGTGGATTACAACCTACCCGAGCGATTCGATCTGACTTACATTGGGTCGGACAATTCGACTCATCGGCCGGTGATGATCCACCGCGCACCGTTCGGGTCCATGGAGCGGTTTGTGGGGGTGCTCATCGAGCATTTCGCGGGGGCGTTCCCCACCTGGCTGGCTCCCGAGCAGGTTCGAGTGCTGCCCATCAGCGATAAGACAAGCGAGTATGGCCGGATGATTCTGGGGCGGTTGAAGGGCGATGGTATCCGGGCGACGATTGATGAATCGGGGGAGCGGATTCAGGCCAAAATCAAGGTGGCGACAGAGGAAAAGATTCCTTATCTGCTGATCGTCGGTCCCCGGGATGAGGGGGAGGGGGTAGCGAGCGTGCGGTCGAGGGGGATTCGGGAGAATCTAGGGGCGGTGGCAATCGACGATATAGTTTCGTCAATGGGGGAGGAAATCCGGAGCCGGGGGGAAAGAACCCTTGTTTCGGTTCACTTTCCGGATTCGAGTGGTCAATCATGAGCAGGAAGTGGGGGGAATTAAGGGGAAAATGACTGAGAAAGTCAAAATTATCGTAAATAATAGTTGCCTGACCGTCGATAATGAGTTATCCTAATGTGAGTTCTGGGGTATTATTCACGGGGGTATTTCGAGTGCGAGCGATGGTGCCCGTATTTCGAATCTGGAGTTTCAGCACGAATGCTGCAAAATCTTGCGACGAACCGGCTCACCCCCGCTTGACCATTTCATGTTCAGTGAGCCATCCCCTACTTTTTGCATGACTGTCTATTCATCCTCCGTCCTGAGACGGATGAGTGTATTTTTTCTGATCTGACTGCTTTACAAGGAATTTCATTATCGCACGCCGACGCTACTTCAAGCCCCAGGATAATTTCCGTCGAGGGCCTCGCATAAACGACATGATCCGGGTCTCCACGATCCTGCTCATCGATGAAAACAATGATCTCGTGGGAGAGATCGACACCGCGGAAGCCAAACGCATGGCCTATGACGCCGGTCTGGACCTGGTGGAGGTGGCAGGGGACAAGCGACCGCCGGTGTGTCGCATTCTTGATTTCGGGAAATGGAAATATGAGCAATCCAAGAAGGACCGGGCGCAAAAGGCAAAATCCAAGACACTGGACACCAAGGAAGTGCGACTTGGACGATCAATGAAGATCGATCCGCATGACATCCAGATTCGCCTGAATCAGGCCCGTAAATTTCTCATGGAAGGGCACAGGGTTCAGATTGTGCAGAATTTCCGAGGTCGGGAAATGCAGCATCGGGAACGGGGATTCGATCGAATCAAGGACATTATCGAGCAAATGTCGGATATCGCCAAAGTGGAAATGACTCCCCGATTGGCGGGAAGACGACTGACCCTGTTGCTCGCGCCGGATAAAGTAAAAATTGACAACATCCGCAAGCGGGAGGAGTCCAAGAAAGTGACAGCGGCAAAGGCCGCTCAGAATGCCGAGGAGGAATCGGCGGCATCGCCTCCGAAGTCACCTACAGCAGTACCCGATTCCCCCATTGCCGAGAAGGTGAGCACTCAGGCACGGGCGGTTTCCTGATCGAGGCAATTTTCGCGCGGTGTGCGTTGAAGCATACGATCCAAAGAACATATGGGCAAAGAAAATTGACAAAATGACGAAATGGGTGGGAAGATTTGTAATTTTCGAGCGTCTCTTCCGATAGAGCATGTGGCGGGTTCACTCGCCTGGATTCAGATCTTCAGTATTGGGATTATTCATTAACCTCTAAAATTCAGGGGATGAAATCTCAACGATGGCATCCCGTTTGCAAGACTACTCCTCGTATTCACATTTTCATTTTCTTTTCTCATGAGCCGATACGCCGTAATTTCTGATATTCATGGCAACCTGCACGCCTTGCAGGCAGTGTACGCGCGTCTGGGTGAGTTGGAGGTGGATGAGGTGATCTGCCTGGGGGATATTGTGGGGTACGGCCCTGATCCGGCTGAGTGTCTGGATCTCGTCGTCAAGCACTGTTCGATTATTGTGCAGGGGAATCACGATCAGGCGGCGGTCGATCTCCATCAGGCATCGGGATTCAACGGGGCGGCTCGGGAAGCCGTGTATTGGACCCGTGACCGGCTGGGGCCACTCCATCTCAACGCCCTCAATGGACTCAGAGAGGTGCAGAGGGTTGGTGAATCAGTGTTGTGTATTCACGATTGTCCGGTTCCCGGGCCATCTGATTATGTTCACGATCATCAGATGGCGGCTCTGGCTTTTCAGGATGAATCATGGCGGATATGTCTCCTCGGGCATACGCATGTTCCAATGGTCTTTGAGACTTTGAATCCCAGTGCGACTTCTGATGGAACGCATGGAGCATGGCTTTCACCGACTGATATTACCGCATTCGCCTTGCAGGATGGCAGCCCTATCACCCTCCGTGAGGATCACCGGTATATCTGCAATCCAGGTTCAGTGGGTCAGCCGCGTGATTGTGACCCCCGGGCGAGTTTTGCGGTTCTCGATCTGGTGGAAAGATCATTTACGGTTCATCGAGAAGAATATGACATCGACGGTGCTCAACTGGCGAGTCATCGAGCGGGGCTCCCGGCCATTCTGGCAGATCGACTGGCCATCGGGGCTTAATCGGAAACCACATTAATCCTATGACTATCGTCCACCCCGAAGAGGGCGGAGGGTGAGTTTTCGGGTGAAATACTCACCATTTCGATGGATGCGGATTTGGATGTGATCGCCTATCTGGTGTGGAGCGAGGGCGGCGGCGAGAGCGTGGGAGGAGCGGATGGGCTGGTCGTCTATGGCGACGATGATATCTCCACGATGGAGATGAGCGTGGGCGGCTCCTCCACCGGAGAGGATGTGGGTGATGAGGATGCCGTCGTTCGCGCCTTGTGGGTCAATCTGGACACCGAGGGAGGCATCACCGAAATTGAGTCGATCGTCGCGTGTTTTACTTTTGGCGAGCCAGAGTCGCCAGGCGCGCTCTGTGTCTTTGAGGGGCTGGTCGAAGGTGTTTTCGAAGGCAAGACGACCGGTGGGGTCTTCATTGAAATGAGCGGTGTAGGCGTGATACCAGGATTGAAGTTTTCCTGAATCGGCGATGAATTCGAAAATTGAGCGAACTTCGGGATAGACGCGAGTTCCCCGGCGAATGAACTCATCGGAATTCATGGCGAAGAGTTTTTTCCAAGGGGTGAGAACGCCAGAGCGTTGACGGGATTTCGCAACATTGTGTCGTTCGTTCGGGAGGAAGCGAATGGACTGATTTTCGAGGAATTCGTAGTTTTCGTAGAGGGAGGCCAGTCCCTCCTGAATCCAGAGGGCGTGGGGCTGATGAAGTTGCTCCATGTGGCGGTAATGCATGAGATGGAGGAACTCGTGGCGGAGGGAGGCGCCGATATCGCGGGTGACGAGGCGGTGCCTGGAATGGAGGTAGGAGCCGCCGATGTTATCGCGTTTGAGGATGGTGTCGGCATCATCTGGAGTGGGGACGGCGATGAGGACATCATAATCAGGGGTGATGGGAAAGAGGGTTTGGGTGAGGTGGTCGGCCTCGGCTTCGAGCATGGCACGCATGTCCTGCCATCCGGTTTCGTCGAGGGCAACGGCGTAGCAGAGTCGGCGTTCAGAGTCTATTTCGTAACGATACGCCGTACTGGGAAATTGGCTTTTCCAGTGTTCAAGGGCAAGTTTGGCGGTGAGAAGGGGGGCATGACCATTGGTTTTGATGCGACGATGGGCTTCGATGATGGCCTGATATATAGGATGGTCGTGCAGGGGTTGGAGATCGGGATCCTGTTGCAGGTGTTGGATATCGCTGGGTTTTCCGAATCCAGATTCGACAGCACGGTAAAGTTGAGCGGCTGCATCATCGAGGCGGCCCAGCCGGGCATAGGCGCAGGCGAGGTTATAGAGCATAGGAACATCGTGGGAGACACGGACCAGATATTTTTCCAGAAGATCGGCGGCTTCCTCATACTGTTGATGTTTGAAATGCTCGGCTACACGATCGGTAACGGCTCGGCGGGAGAGGTCATCACTCCCCCCAGATTCCCCGTTACCCACAGCAGGCAGGGCTGCGGCGATGAGGGGGCAGAGGATCAGAATAAAGATGAGTGGAAATCGGCGCGGCATATTGATTACAATAGTATGCACACGCGGTTGAGGAAAGCGGAAATACAGGATTGGAAGAGTATCAGGTTGGCTCAAATACTTCGTAAACCAAGATCATTCTCAGTCTTGCTGCATCCAGACGGGCGAGATGCCCGCCCCTCTGGTCAGGATGAATCCTGACCTCCCTTGAGGCGGAGGAGTTGCCGGTTAGCCCAGTCCCGCCATTGTTCTGTTTCGCCTCTCAGGGTGATTTCGCGGAGCATGGATTGGGTATTTTCATTGGTTTTGCTATGTCGGAGTTGGCAGCGGGCAAGGGCCTGGAGGGTGGGGAGATGATTGGGGTAAACTTCGAGGGCGGTGGAGTAGGATTCGAGGGCGTCGTCAATATGACCGGCCTGCTCGAGGGTCTGGGCCAGATTGAGGCGGGGATCGGGGTGGCCGGGCATGAGTTTGGCGGCCCACTGAAACTCCTGGGCGGCTTCGTATAAATTGTTTTGCTGGAGATAGAGGACGCCGAGGTTATTGTGAGCCGGGCCGTGATAGAGGTCGGCGGCGAGGGCGTCGCGGAGAAGTATTTCGGCTTTTTCGGGATCGGTTTCAATGAGGGCAGCGGCTTCCTGCGTCAGACGCTCGGCGGTGAGGGGGCTGCGAGTTTCGGCAGAACCGGGGCCGTAGGGACCACGGGGACCGGGGGTGGCGCAGCCGGAGATGAGGAGGGTGAAGATGATGAGGAATGGTATATGTTGGTGCTTCATGGCGAATGGTGATGGTTTTGAATTCATGATTCAGGATTCTTCGGCATAGAGGGCGTCGAGTTGGAGGGTGACGGCGAACAAGTTTTGTGGCCCCCGGGGATTGTTCTGGTGAATGAGGTCGAGACGGGTGATTGTCCAGAGGTGATCGGCGGCATGCCAGGCACCGAGAAAGCCGCCAAGGTCAGTGATGGTCATGTGACTGAGGATGAGGGTCATGGATTGATGATGCAGAGTAGAGTTGTTCTGGTCAGATGGGGAGTAATTCCCGGAGGAGCGGGATGAAAGATTGGACAGTCGGGTGGTGGGTAGATTTGCATCATTGAGGAGGGCATTGATGAGAGGAATAACCTCGTTGGGAGGTCGTTTGTGGAGAGCGATACTCTGGCGTTGGGAACGGAGATTGAGGATGGATTTTGCGTTCCGGGTCAAATCGTTGAGGGAATTTTGGGCAATTGCCTCCTGATTTATGGCTCGACCGAGGCGTGAGCCGGAGATGATGGGGGGGATGCAACCCAGCAGAATGACGCCAATAAAGATGAATAGTGAACGGGAGGTCATGGGGTTGATGCTCCCGTGCTGGGGGTGAGACGAATGGTGGTCAGGACACGATTTTGATTGGTGGAAAAATTCAGGGGTTCGAGTCGCCATCCCGGTAAAGCACTGAGTGAATCGGCGATGTGTTGGGCTTCCTCAGTGGTGGAAACGGTGCCGCGAAGTGAAATGACTTCGGGGTCAATGGAGAGTGAATCGGTTTGGAAGGGGACTTCGGTATCTTTCCCAATGGGGCGAGGCCAGAGGGCAAAGAGATCGGCGAGAATGGGGGAGACATCGACGAGTGTATGGCTTGGCGTTGAGGATTGATGAGTTCTTTCCAGACGGCGCAATTCACTGGTGATCTGGAGCGTTGGGGAGAGTGTTGCAGAGGCATAATTTGGGCCGAGGACCTGGGAGTAGATGTCCTGCTGCTGTTGGTTGGAGATGTCGATTCTCTGGTTAAGGGCATGAAATCGATTCTCCATGCCGATGGTGAGGATCAGGGAGCAGAGGATGAATGCGGCGAGGAGGCGGTGGATGCAGCGACGGCGGAGGGCCGAGCAGGATTCCGGTTCATATTCGCCTTGGAGGAGGTTGAGGTCAGTGGGGTCTATTTCGGCTTCCAGGCAGTCAGGCAATGAAGTGGGGGAGAGGGTGATGGCCTGGGTAAGATTGAGTAATGAGGGTTGGCCATTCCCGGAAAGTTGAGTGTGGGCCATGCCGCAGGCGAGGTATTTTTGTTGGGGGAGTTTACGGTATATCGCGTGGATATCATCGATGGGGAGGGGGAGGACTGTTTCGAAGAGATACCCGAGGCGGCGTTTTCGTCCGGCAGGGTAAGGAGGGAGCAGGGAGCCGTCGAGGATAGCCCAATAGAAATGCTCGGGAGGGAGGGTGAGGTGGGGGGAGGGGTCGAGGGTAGGGGGGGGCGTGTCCGGGTTCATGGAGAATCCTCCCGGAGGGGGAGGACGCGGGTGGTGTTTCCTCGTTGTAATTTGACGGCGGTTTCCGTGATGGCGGAGACGGTGAACGGGGGGAGTTGGTCGCCAGGTTGAATTATGACGAGTTTATTTTGATTGGAATCGTAAACGGCGGCGCGGAGGCCATGATCTTCCTGGATAATACTGATGAGTTGAAGGTGAGGAAGGGGGATGGTGTTCGTGGGGGAGGGTTGGATGGAAGCAGGACTTTGAGAGGGGCGAGCATTTGGCCAGAGTTTGACGGAGAAGGCGTTTATGGAGAATGGGGGTTTGTCATCTGTGATGTGATTGAGCGTGGGGTGTGATGCGATGACGATTTGGGATGAAGGGGAGGTGGTGCGGATCAGAGGAGTGAACGCCCATGCGGCGAAGCCGAGCATGGCGATGGTGCCGAGGATCATCGTAAGCCGAATGCGGGTGCGCCAGATGGAAAGGGGATCATTCATGAATGATGAGGCGTTGGACGCACTCCCAGGAGTCGAGGGATGAGTTGGCGACATAGACGGCCCACCAGGATTGTCGCACGGGGCCGACGCGGGTGTCGATGCGGAAAGCCCAGGCGTCGCTGGTGGTAGCGGGGATGATGGTGCGCGGGGATGAGTTGGCTTCTTCGTCAGGTGGGGGATCGGGAACGGTGGCAAGTTCTCCCTTTTCGCGGGATTTAAGAATCTGATCGAGACCGCCGCGGTGAAGAGAACGGAGACCGGCTTTGAGGATTGGCTCGGGGGCGGTGTTGACATTCAGGCGAATGCCCTGGCGATCGGGAATCTGCTGATCCTGGAAGGGAGAATCAGTTTTTTTGTGGATGTTGGTATGGGTGGCGACAAGGGCACCGAGGGCGACGGCTTGGTTTGATTTTGAGGGAATGGATTTCTTTGACCGTTTGTTTGTGGGCATTGTGTCATCAAAGATAAGGGGGATTGAGGGTTCAGCCGTGGGGAAAATATGCAGGGTTTGATCTGAGTGAAGGGTGAGGAGATCGAGGCCGGGATGATCATGGCGGCGGAGATCAACTCGATCGAGGATCGGGAGAAAGTCATAGGGCAGGGCGAGGCGGAATGGGGAACCGCGAGAGAGGAGAGTCCAGGGGACCATGCCGCAGAGATCGAAACCGGTGATCTGGAGTTCGTAGATTTGCTCGTTGGTGGTCCAGGCATCGTGGAGGATGGGGACGCGGGGCTGCTCGTTATCGGGGGGAAGAACGATCTCTGAGGATTCGTTTTGCAACCAGTGGTGGATCGGGCCTTCCGCCGCATCGAGGAGATCGTAGGCAGCGAGCGTATTGCGTTCGTAGTGGTGCTGCGTTTTCGTGGTGGCGGCGAGGCGGACGAGGGTGACGACAGCCGTGGTGCTGATGAGGAGGGTGGCGAGGGCAAGGAGAAGGGCGACGCCGCGACGGGTTGGAGGGTGGGAGATCATGGGATGGTGAAAGATTGTTGCGTTATCTTTTTATCGGCGAAGGTGAGGGCGACCGTAAGGAGGGAATCATCCTCAGCGAGCGTACAGGTCCAATTGGTGACTCCCTCGAGCAGGGGGCGCGGGGATTGGAGGGTGTGAGGGGAATGGGCTTCGCGGAGGAGTCGGCCGGAGGATGGGTCGTAGCGATAGGAATGTGTTATCAGACCTGTTTCGGGAACGCGGGTGTCGATTTGGAGGCGATTTCCTTCGATGCGCACGCGGGGATCTGCATTCTCGGCACGGTTGAAATCACCGGTTATGAGGTCGCTGTGAATGAGACGCAGGACGGCTTGGGCGGCGGTGCTTTGATGGACAAGCGTGGACTCTTGAGCGGCGCTGCCTGCAGTGATGCGGATCCATGCGGAGGAAGCAAGCACGATGAGAGAGAGCAGGGAGAGGGCGACGAGGAGTTCGATGAGGGTAAGGCCGCGTTTCATGGTGTGGCATCCTCCGGCGGCGGATCGAGGGGGATGAACCGGTAGAGGTGCTGATTCTCCCAAGTGAAGTTCAGCCATTGATGGGTGGGGGAGTTTTCAAGCGTAAAGAGGCGGCGAATGTGGACTGGCGATTGCAGCGGTTTCTCTGGCCAAGGGATATCGAAGGTGGGGGAAGCGGTGAGTAAATCGAGGCCGAAATCTTCAGGATTGGCGATTAATTGGTCGGCAAATCGAGTGAGTTCGGTGGGGTTTTCTGTCGGGGGGAGATTGTGGAGGGTATGGAGGGATTGGCGGAGGAGGTTGGACGCAACGGCGGCAATCATGGCGATGATGGCTGTGGCCAGGAGAATTTCGAGCAGGGTAAGACCGCGACGAGGGGGCACGGGATTATTCCTGATCTCTGGTAATGAATCCGGTAAGGCCGAAGCAATGAAATCGTTGTGTTTGATCATTCGTAGAAAACAGGAGGGCGTAATCAGGTGATGTTCCGGTGCGGCTGAGGGGAATGGAGTTTTCAGAGGAGTCAGTTTGGAGTGAAAAAGAGAGGAAATCAGGCCAGGTGGCGGTGGCGAGGATTTCGTGGGTTTGAGTGTTCTGGATAGTCATCTCAGATTCATTTTTAGTAAGGACAATGGTGATGGGAGTCCCGGCCCGGGCGTGGAGGCGGGCTTTGGCATCGAGATCTCGCCAGCGGGCGATGGCGGATTTCAGGGCGGTCTGATTGCTCACGGAACTGAGGCGAACGGCTCCGAGAGCGGCCGTCAGGGAGAGGATGATGATGACCGCCATGAGTTCGATCAGAGTGAACCCTCGTTTGCCTGTGTTCAAAATACTCCGTGCCGTAAGCATTATTGATCTTTGCGACTGAGGTTGACGGAGGAGATGTCGGCGTTGTCGGCATCGCCGCCGGGTTGACCATCGGCGCCGTAGGAGATGACTTCGTAGGGATGGCCATCGGGGCCTGGGGTGAGGTAGAGATAGGGGTTATTCCA
>CAZLXE010000056.1:0-14465 GCA_964563005.1 uncultured Isosphaeraceae bacterium | reverse complement strand
CCGCATCCCGCAGTCGCACCGCCATGATGGGATCATCCGAGGAATAGCACAGCACCCGAAACCCATCGGCGACCAATTCTTTGCACGCCTCCAGTGTCCCCACCGGATCGGGCAGCAGGGTCTTCTTGTCCCCCAGCACCTCCAGCTTCACCCACTGCTTCCCGGCATTATCGAGTTGCTCCAGAATCTCCCGCCCCAACCGGGCCACCCGCACCGCATCCTCGGCGGTAAAACACCCCGCCGTGTTGGGCAGAATGGTGTATCGATCCAGATCCAGAAAATCCAGCAGCGATCGCCCCTGCTCATCATGCAGCCGCTCCCGCCGCACCGCCACCGTCACCACCTCCGTCCCCGACCGATCCAGCGCCTCCTGCATCACCTCATACGAGGCATACTTCCCCGTCCCCACAATAAGACGGTTTGCGATCGTCACCGGACCAACCACCAACGGCTCAATATCAAGATGTTCCAGAAGAGCGGGCATGCGAGAATTATAGGGAAGGATCCCAAATGCGGTAATCGGAGAAGCATCAATTATTATTGATACTGGATTCCACGATGTACTCCATTTACTTTGCATTATCAACGCTCCAAGGAGTGATAATTCCTGTTTTTCGTCAATCAAAGGCCCTTGACAAACTCTGATCACCTCCTATTATTAGAATTAGGATTCGGATTCGGATTCTGACTTAATTGACATGCCTTTAAATTCACCCCCATCCCCACCCCATGCCGCCTGTTACCCCAAGCAATTTCGCAGCCGGGCAACTTTGGAACGGATACTCACCGCAGCGGAAGACCTGCTGGAAACTCGAGAATTCGATGAGCTCACCATGGCTGAACTGGCCAGGCACGCGGACTGTGGAGTCGGAACGGTCTATGGGCGGTTGCCCAACAAAGAGAGTTTGCTGCTCTGTCTACATGAGCGCTATCTAGCCGTCGGCATGGAGGGCACAAAACGCATGTTCGAACAGTGCTGCAATGCCCCTCTGGAAGAACGGGTGCATCGGCTGTGTGCGTATATGGTTGACTTTTTTTCCGCCCATCGCGGTGTCACTCGGGCGATTACCAACTTTCTCTACACCCGACCCAGCGATGATATCAGTGCCACAGTCGAGTCATTCCGTCGCAACGCTACCACGGGGTACACTCAGGTGGCGGCCTTCCTGGCGGAAAAAATCGATCCTGCCATTCACCCTGTGCCTCAGGTTGCTGCTGAATTCGCCCTGCTCGCGGCTTCAGATGTCGCACAGAGTCGAATTGCGTTTGGTGCCCGTTCCGGGCTGCAGTTCAACTACTCCCTCGACGACCTCAAGACACGCATCTCGGTTTTACTGCTTGCGTATTTACAACATGGCCAACTTCCACATAAAGGATAAATCATGATTATTCGATTTTTATTGTTTCTTATCAGTCTCATTAGTCTGTGCTCCGGTTCCGGGTGCATCTATCGATCACCCGGCACGCTGTATCCAAGTTCATCCGAGGCGCTGAGTGCATACCAAAATCAACTGCGTGAGGAGATGCAGCACCATGTCGAGGAGCTTTCAGAAACCATCGGCCCCCGCCCCGGAACTTCATTGAAGAAAATTCTCGAGGCGGAACGCTGGCTTGAAAAACAATTACAGGCAATGGAAATTGAATCGAAACGCGATGAAGTGGATCTCGGCGCCATTTCCGTGGCGAATATTGAAGTCAGTTTCTCCGGATTGAAAAGTCCAGATGAAATTATCGTCATCGGCGCTCACTACGACACGGTGCCCGGCTCGCCAGGGGCTAATGACAACGCCTCGGGCGTCGCTCTGCTGTTGGCCACGGCGAAACGGTTGAAAAATGTAACCCTTGACCGCACCGTACGACTGGTGTTTTTTGTGAATGAGGAAAACCCGTTCAGTGGGGGGATTCAAATGGGCAGCCGGGTGTATGCCGATCGCTGCCGATCCCGGAATGACAACATTGTGGCGATGCTCTGCGTGGACTCCATCGGATACTACTCCTCAGATTCCGGAAGTCAGAAAGTGCCACCCTTCATCGGGGGTATTCCTTCACGGGGAAATTTTGTGGCCTTTGGGAGTAATCGGGAAAATCGGCATCTGGTTGACTGCCTCCTAACTATATTTCAGGAGCAATGCCGCTTTCCCTCCATCGGCGTTGCCTCAGATATGAAAGACATGAGTCGATCAGACCATGCCCCCTTCTGGTGGGCAGACTACCCAGCCCTTTTCCTGACAGACACCTCCCAGGCCCGGGATCCGCACTACCATCAACCCACTGACATCGCCGAAAATCTCAACTACATTGAAATGGCCCGATTTGCGGAGGGATTCATCAAGATGGTGATTGAGATTGCCCGGGCGGAGACTCGATTGCATTAATCCCAGATCTCGCGCTATTACCCCCCCCCCACCAGCGTCACCACCTCCACCCGGTCCCCCTCCTCCAACACCCGCCCTCCATGCTCCCGTTTTGGCACCAGACCCCCATTCACCTCCACCGCACATGCCGCCTGCCCCAGTCCCTGCTGCTCCAACAACTCCTCGACCGTACCACCGTCCGGCAGGGAAACCGACTCACCATTGACCGTAAGCACCATCATTGGGAAATAAACAGAGGAATATCGCTGTGAAGCAGAGCATCCAACGCCGTATCCCCCCAGATCAGCCGCGATAATTTATTTCGCGAAGTCGCCCCCAACACAATCATATCGGCATCCCAGGCCTCGGCTCGATCCAACAGATTCTCGTGGGGTGAACCATCCACATGCTCCATGTCCACCTTAAATCCATGTGAAGAAACATATTCTGCCGCATCCGCCAGAAGTGATGTTACTTCAGCATTTTCCTTGCCGAAGTGCCCGATCCGCACCACCGGATGATTCCACAGGTGCATCTGCGTAAACCGCTTCATCGCTTTCGCCGACTCCATCGATCCACTGTACGCAATATACACCCGCTTCACTGTTCGATGCTCCCGGGCCACGGCGACAATGGGCCGAAGTCCGTGCGCGATCAATTCCAGCACCTGATCGTTCGGATTGTGAATCACCCCATATTCAAATAACCCCCGCAAACCGATCACCGTGCAATCGTGATACCGCCACAGCGAAAGAAACTGCTCGAATACATTTCCATGCTCTTCCACCAGATGATGAGCAACTCCTGAATCCGAACCAGCCGATTTGAACATTTCGATGCTGGCTTTTACATGATCAGCGGCCTCATCCTTGCGATATTCCGCCAGGTCATGGGCCGCCGCGCCTCCCCCAACCGGTATCGGCCCGACAATCACCAGCCGTTCCGGGTCGGACACCGTCACCCCGGTTACTTCGGCATTGTGGCTCTTTGCCAGTTCAAATGCGTGGGTAATTGCTGACTTCGTAAATGGCGTTCCGCTGAGAGCGATAAGTATGCGCTTAATCATGATTCAAATCCTGCAAACAGACCATAGGCATTGTACTCCCTCTCCCCAAAAAGAAACGGCTCGCTTCCGACAGGAACGAGCCGCTCAATTTCTCTCATGATAATCTCAACTTATGCCACCAGGAATACCAGTGTAATAATGATGAACACCGGTACCAGAATCGGCAGGGTATATTTGAAGACATAGCCGAAGAAACTCGGCATCTGTATGCCCGATTGCTCCGCAATCGCCTTCACCATGAAGTTTGGCCCGTTCCCGATATAGGTCATCGCTCCCATAAACACCGCCCCGATACTGATCGCGATAAGGATTGGGGCCGAAATCACCGCCCCCTCGCTCAGCGGAACCATCTCCACCCCGCCAGTCGTATGCATCTGCTGTCCCAACTCAAAGAAAACCACATAGGTTGGAGCATTGTCCAGAACACTGGATAAACCGCCCGTGATCCAGAAGAAATGCCACGGCTGATTGAGTACAGAGGTTATTTCCGCTCCACTCGCCTTCAAAACTTCCACCGGCACCTGCATCGCGATGAAGATGCCGATGAACAGCGCCGCCACTTCCAGAATCGCCGCATAGTTGAACTGATTGAATTCCCGTACCCCCCTGGGTGTCGTCTTCAACGAAAGCAGCACGAACCCCAGCATCAGCAGTTCTCGCATGAAGGGGAAAACCGTGAATCCCGCAATTTCCTTGCCGGGAACAATCAAGGCCACACAACCCACGATCCCACTCAGCCACAGAAGATTAATCCAGCCACTGAGTCGCAAGGGTTGCTTCAAGGTTTCATCCCTCTGAATATCCCGCTTCGATTCCTTTCGATACGCCAGCGTATCCCAGACGAAATATAGTGACAGCAGAATCACGCAACAGAGCAACCACTCCTTCCATAATCCCAGAGTCCACCAGAAACTGACCCCTTTGAGATACCCCAGGAAGAGTGGCGGATCACCGATCGGCAGCAGCGTCCCTCCGATGTTGCTCACCAGAATGATGAAAAACACCACCGTGTGAACCACATGTTTCCGCTCAGAATTCGTCTGCAGCAACGGCCGGATCAGCAGCATGCTCGCCCCCGTCGTCCCGACGAAACTGGCAATCGCCGCCCCCACCGCCAGAAACGCCGTATTCGTCCCCGGATGTGCGGCCAGATCACCCTTGATACAGATCCCCCCACTGATCACATACAGGCAGAACAGAAGAATGATGAATGGGATGTACTCGGCCAGAATCGCGTGATTCAACAGAGGCACAATGCTGTGCAGTCCCTGTGTCCACAAGTAATATACGATCGTCAACCCCGCCATCAGCAGAGAAATCCCCAAC
This sequence comes from uncultured Isosphaeraceae bacterium, assembly GCA_964563005.1. Lineage (GTDB taxonomy): Bacteria > Planctomycetota > Phycisphaerae > Phycisphaerales > SM1A02 > CAZLXE01. Next base: position 9,719 of record CAZLXE010000056.1, on the reverse strand, counting down.
CGATTGAGATTGCTCTCCCACCAGTGATGCGTCGCCGGAATCAGTGGCAGCGTCGCAATACAGGCCAAAATCCCCACAAACGGCAGAATTCCCAACCCCCACCACTGCGGCATTTCGACATGACCATGCCCTCCCCCATGTTCCGCTGCCGGCATCAAGGAGTGGATGATCAGGTACGCAATCACCATCGCCCCCGCGATCAGGGCGACCCATAAGGTGGGTGTCATTGTCGGCTTTGTCTCGGTATGCGAATTTTGCATCGGGTCCATTTCAATCGAGTATTGAGCATCCATGGGTCTTATTCCTCGACCCGAATCGTTGCATCTCAACAATGCAGTCATACGATGCGGGGGTAAGATAACGATGTCGAAATGATGTGCCAACGCCGGACCTTCCGGAGTTCTCGGACGAACAGCCATCTCCGGGCCGTTCAGCCCGTTCCAGTGCATTGCTATCGACTTATCTCAAAGACAACTCAAGAGGACTTGATGAGTATCGTTTTCCTTAAACTGAGTTGGCGCATCATTCCTCCTGCTTGTATCCTGTTCTCATGTCTGGAAAATTCAATCATAAAACCACCATTCTCTCGTTTTTCTGGCTCAGGAATTTTACCCGTTCGTTCCCGGTCCTCTGCGTGGGCGGCTTCCTCTTGTTTTCCGTGCTTCCCCGGAAATCTGATGCAATCCTGAGCCAGAATGCCCCCGACCACAAGACCTACGGACGATATGAGCGCACCATAGAAAACCTTGATTCCCCTTCCGGTCTCGCCTACGACGCCGCCGGATTGCTTTACATTGCAGAATCTGGAAAGAATCGCATTGTCATCGTTTCACCTGATGGAAGCATTCTTCAGACCATCGGAGATCGATCCGGTCCCGGCGAACTCATAGCCCCGCAAGATGTCTCCATCGATGGGAATGGTGGAATCGTGGTTGCAGATACAGGTCATCACCGAGTAATTTGTTTTGATGCCGAAGGGAAAATTCTTCGTCAATGGGGTCGATTCGGTTCCGGGCCGGGTCAGTTTCGCCACCCCCAATCCATTGCCGCCAATAAAAATACCGTCGTGGTTGCAGATACCGGAAATCATCGGATTCAAGTTTTCAATTCTCGTGGCGATCTTCGATTTGTGATCGGCCACCGGGGCACGGAACCGGGATCTTTTCTTCACCCCGTCTCTGTTTCCCTCGATGAAAAAGGATCATTGTTCGTCGCAGACCTCGACAATCATCGAATTCAGAAATTCAGTTCCACCGGTGAATTTATCAATTCGTGGGGGGAATGGGGGGCCTTTCCCGGTTTGTTTTCTCAACCCGTTGCCGTGGCCTGTTCCGAAAACAGAGTTTATGTCACCGATGAACTCAACCACCGGGTACAAGTTTTCGACAACTCGGGAAATTTTCTATACCAATGGGGAATGCACGCCCTCGTTCCCCGCGAAGGCGAAGGAAAAATTCATTATCCCAACGGCTTGGCCATCCACCCGGATGGAAAAAACATTGTCATCAGCGAGGCGTTTGAAAATCGATGCCAGATTTTCGGTATCGGGAAAGAATCACTCGATCCCCTGAAAACGAAACCCTTGAAAAAAGGTCAGCAATCTCATTTTGGAACCCCGCTCTCAATTTGTGGCGATCGCCTTGCCCTCTGGGAACCCGAAACCCGCAGCGTTATTCTTTTCAACATCAGTCAGGAAATCCCCATCCATGTCACCAGGTTCGGGGGCTGGGGTCGGCGTTTCGGTACCTTTGGACGCCTCGGCGCACTCGCCCTCACTCAGATGGGGCAGTCATTGCTCACTTGGGATAGCGCCAACCAGACCATCCAGGAATTCGCCATTCAGCCGGATGACAACCAGAATCTTCGCTTCGATTTTCTCCTCAGCCGTTTTGTACAGGGACGCCCTGGAAAACGACTCCTCCGGAATCTTTCCCCCGATCATCCCGATTCTTCGCTCGATCCGGTCGCTCTTCAACTCGGGCCTGATGGCCAGTGGTATATGCTTGATGGCGCCGGTCTTCGCATGCTCGTCTTCGACAAAGATCTGGATCTCATCCGCACATGGGATGGATCCACTGATGAATTACCTCAATTCGTTCACCCCCGGGACTTCGATTTCAGCCCCGATGGACAATCCATCTACATCGTCGATGAATGGAAACGACAGGTCATGGTATTTTCACTCGATGGCGCCAAACAACTCAGCTGGGAAGGAGCGTCCCCCTCTCTTCCGTTTGCCCGCCCCTCGTCCATTGCAGTCGACCCCCAGGGATTCGTCTATGTTACCGATGCGGGTCTGCATACCATCCTCAAATTCGATCAAAATGGAAAATTCATTAAAAATTGGGGAGTCCCCGGGAAAGAACTGGGAGAACTCTGGAAACCCGAAGCCATTGCCATCGATAGCCGGAACCGCATCTTCGTCGTTGACTTTGGCAATCACCGTGCTCAGATTTTTTCCCCCGAGGGAGAATGGCTGGTGAGTTTCGGAATCGGCCGTGCTTCCACCAGAACCATGCGTCCGCGCCATAAGGAAAGTCCTCCCGATGAATAAATCCATGTTTACTCTTTCTCTGATGGGGAACCTGCTCATACTCGTATCATGCAGCAGCCCCCCCCCCACCGTTCCGGATCAATCCCGGATTCAGGTCAACTCAGTTCCCACGCAAGCTCCCTTACCCGCATGGCTCGACAAAGCCCGTTGGATCACCAGCAATAAGGGATCGTATCATCTTGCCGTTTATCCTGATCTCTCCCAAATTCCCACGAACGAACCATTCGGTTTCACGGTGTTCGTATCTGAAAACAGGATCGATCCCACCCCAGCCCTCACTATCTCTTTCTCCGTCGATGCCGCCATGCCCCAGCACGGTCACGGCATCAATCATATTCCCATCATCCATCCTCTTGGCCCCGGCGAATTCAAAGTCGAAAACTTACTCCTCCATATGCCCGGAATTTGGGAATTGTATTTTGATATCTCCCGCGATGATATCACCGAACGGATACAACGCTCGATAACTCTGGAATGACCCACTCGCTGCATTATTTTCTTCCTGCGTTTTGGTTCTGCATATGCATGATGCAAACCTCGCCCCCGGGGAGCGCATATCCTTCTGTCTCCGAACCAATAATAAAATTATCCCAAACTGAACGCGATCGAATCTTCCGCCACTCCCCCCTGCCTCCGCCTCCCCCAGACAAAACCAATCGCTGGGCGGACAATCCCACCGCCGCCCGACTCGGCCAGTTTCTTTTCTTCGATACTCGACTGTCCGGGAATGGTGAAATTTCCTGCGCCACCTGTCACGATCCTGAAAAAGGCTTTTCAGACGGCCGAACCCTCGCCCGGGGTGTCGGCGAGGTGCCGCGTCACTCTCCCACCATCTGGAATGTCGCCTACCAACGCTGGTTTTTCTGGGATGGCCGTACCGACTCTCTCTGGGCTCAAGCCGTCCAACCCCTGGAAAGCGCCGTCGAAATGAACGGCAGTCGCCTTCAGAGTGTCCATCTCATCAGAAACGATCCTGAACTGCGACAGGCCTATGAAAAGGTGTTCGGCCTTCTTCCGGTTCTCTCTGATCAGAGCCGATTTCCGGCCAAGGCGAAGCCAATTCCCGGAAATCCCGCTGATCCACTTCACCTCGCATGGACAGCGATGTCTTCCGAAGATCGACAGAGTATCAATCTGATCTTTTCCAGAATCAATAAAGCCATTGCCGCCTATGAACGCCTGATCCTGAGTCGTAATGCCCCCTTCGATAAATTTGTCATCCGACTACGAGATGGTGATCCCCTCACTGAAAATGACTTCACCGTGGCCGCTCTTAAGGGACTTCGCCTTTTTGTAGGAAAGGCGAATTGCCGACTCTGTCATTCCGGGCCAAATTTTTCCGATGGAGAATTTCACAATGTCGGTGTCCCCCCTCTGAAGGGTGGATTCCCCCGGGATTCGGGACGCTATGCCGGAATAAAGAAGCTTCTTGCCGATCCCTTCCGGGCCAACGGGGCTTTCAGTGATGAACCTCAAGGTGTCGCGGCTATGAGAACTGGCACCCTGGTCAACTACCCCGACAATTGGGGGCGATTCCGAACCCCAAGTCTTCGCAATGTCGCCGCCACCCCACCGTATATGCACCAAGGACAGTACGATTCCTTGCAACAAATTCTGGAGCACTACTCCACCCTCAAAGATGCTGTTCAGATGGATCATCACCAGGAACAAATCTTGAAACCGCTCAATCTTACAGACGAAGAGATTTCCGACATCATCGTTTTTCTTAAATCCTTGACCGATCAAAATGTACCGGTTCACCTGCTTCGACCGCCAAAATCTCCAGTACTGGAGCCATAACCCACATTCTATTATGCTGGTATATCCATGTATTCAATGGGTCATTTTAGATTATGGAGCGAATTTCTTGGTTTATTCTGGCTTTTGTGGCATCCATAAGGTAGAGTACTCATAGAAATACCAGATTTTCCCAAGTGAGGGGGAAAAAACAGGAGTTGCAAAAATTATGTGTAAGAAATCAGTGGTCAGAGGTTTTCTGGGTGTGCTGTCAATCGTTCTCACTTACGCCACCGTTGTTGGTCATCCCGATGATCCAAAACCGAAAGACCGGCAGGCAGTCTATCGGGGACCAGGATACCGCATTGGGCAAGAGGCACTCCGAGGCCTTCAGTTTCCCTCCAGCGGTATTACCCTTCTCGCTCATATCACCATCCCAGAATTCAATAATGGCAGCTTTGCCGCCAACGATTGCTGGGGATACACCTCCCCCAGTGGTCGCGAATATGCCATCATCGGTCTCTCTGAAGGCACCGGCTTTGTCGAAATATCAAGCCCCTCCACTCCCCAGATCATCGCTGTCCTGCCCGGTCCCTCAAGTAGTTGGCGCGATATTAAAACCTATCAGACCTACGCCTACGCCGTCAGTGAAGCCGGCGATGGCATCCAGGTTTTTGATCTCGCCCAGATCGATGCTGGCATAGTCTCCTTCCTCGGAACCGTGATCACCGGAGGCACCGCAACCCACAATGTTGCCCTCAATGAAGACAGCGGCTTTCTGTACCGCACCGGTGGCTCCGGAAATGGCCTGCTCATCTATTCCCTCGCCAATCCCGCGATCCCCACTTTGGTCGCCACCTGGCCGGATCGGTATGTTCATGATGCCCAGATCGTCTCTTTCACCACCGGCCCCTACGCGGGTAAGGAAATTGCCTTCTGCTGCAGTGGACTGAACGGGGGAAGTGTCAATACCGGAATCGACATCCTCGATGTAACGAACAAGCAGAACATCATTTCCCTTGCCCAATATCAGTACCCAACTTCTCCCCAGTATTCTCATCAGGCCTGGCTGTCCCCCGACCGGCAATTGCTCTATCTCAATGATGAACTGAATGGCAACCTCACTGGATTCTCTACGACCCATGTTCTGGATGTCAGCGACCTCGCCAACCCGATTGAGATTAACGCCGTCATGAACGGCTCCACCGCCATCACCCACAACCTCTACACCGTGGGTAATTTCATCTATGCCGCCAATTATCGCAGTGGCCTCCGTATTTTTGACGCCACCGTTCCAACCGCTCCAGTTGAAGTTGCATTCTTCGACACCTACCCACCCGATGACAATCAAAACTTCAACGGTCTCTGGAGCAATTATCCATTTTTTCCCAGTGGAACCGTCATCGGAAGCGACATTGAAAAAGGACTCTTCATTTGGCAGGTGGGTGATCCCCTTCTGACCTACACCTATCCCAACGGACATCCCGCCCTCATCTCCCCAGCTGGCGACTCAATTTCCGTTCAGATCAACGAAGCCCAGGCAGGACAACTCGTCCTGGGGACTGAAACGCTTCACTACGACACCGGTGCTGGGTTCATTACTGCCCCCCTCACCCCCCTCGGCGGCGGACTTTACAACGCGACCTTCCCCTCCATCAATTGCCCCACCGCGGTGCGCTACTATGTCTCCGCCCAATCCACAAACGGTATCACCTGGAGTGATCCCGCCGGTGCTCCGGGGACCACCTTCAATACCACCGCAGCCACCAACACCCAGATCATTCTCAGCGACAACTTCGAAATCAACAACGGCTGGACTCCCGCAAATCTCGGCGCCACTTCAGGTGACTGGCAGAGAGGCGTTCCTGTAAATGATCCCGCATGGGTTTATGACCCCGCAACCGATGGTGATGGCAGCGGCCAATGCTGGCTCACCATGAACCAGATCGGGAATACAGATGTTGATGGCGGTGCTGTGGAACTCACTTCCCCCGTCCTCGACATGAGCATGGGCAACATGGCCATCAGCTACGACTATTACCTGTATCTCACCGATGTTTCCGGGACGGATCAGCTTCTCGTGGAAGTCAGTGGCAATGGTGATGCTGGCCCCTGGGTGCCCGTTACCGCTCACCTCAGTGATGGGGGAAATTCATGGCGACACCATGAAATTACCCCCAATGATCTTGCTGCCGCGGGTGTTCCCCTCACCTTGAATACCAAAGTTCGTTTCACCGCAAACGATGCCAACCCGCAATCCATTGTCGAAGCTGGCATCGATGGATTTCAACTTGTTGGATTCGATTGCACCGTCACCATTCCCTGCCCCGGTGACATTACCCCTGCCGGTGGCAACGGAACCGTCAACATCGACGACCTCGTCGCCGTCCTCAACGCCTTCGGCCCCTGTCCAGCCCCCGGCAATTGCCCCGAAGACATCACCCCCGCCGGTGGCAACGGAACCGTCAACATCGACGATCTCGTCGCCGTTCTCAATGCCTTCGGCGCCTGTCCATAATCATCGATTTACCAATAATCGATTGAATTCAATTTTTTCAAATCACAAGCCCGCGACTTCACTGTCGCGGGTTTTTTAATGAATCCTGCATAAAAATCAGCCAGAAATGTCCAAATCAGGGCTGATTCTGGCAAATAAAGTCTCAATAAACCAAAATTTACTTTGATTCCATATTTTTTGGTGTATAGTGATATGAAGTAAATAGTGGGGCAATTCCTCGAGGAGTCCAGGAAAGATGCGTAATTTGGTGAATTCGTGTATCCGTCGCCGGGCGGGTGTTGTTCATTCTACGGCCATGGCCTTGACTTGGCTGTTCACCTTTGTGTCCATGATTCTGCTGGCCCAGTCTTCTGGGAAGCAGGGCCAGTCATGGCAATCAACAACCAATCTCCTCTCGGAGAATCCTAACGCACTCACTCCGGATGCGCTCCCGACACTGAATGCTGATCAACAGCGCATACTGACTTTGATGGTCAACAGCACCATCGGGTTGGAAAAAAGTGAAATCTATAACTTGGGTGTGCACCCCCAGCCCGGAGAAGCGTTTTCTGTAAACCTGCTCTATGAGGGACAGTCGCACACCCTCGATCTCCAGCCGTATTCAATCCGCGCGACAGACTATCAACTGCTTGTTCAACAGGCGGATGGATCGATTATTCCCGCCCCCGCTGGCCCTATTCGAACCCTGCGGGGCACTGTGCGCGGGCGACCGGGCAGTATCGTGGCGGGATCGTTACTGCAGGATGGCCTGCATGTTCGGGTCAATTTGGGAAACAATGATGAATTCTGGGTGGAGCCGATCGCCCGATTCCTGCCGGGTATTTCGGAGGCCTCGGTGCTCTATCGCAGTCAGGATGTCATTTCAACTGGGGGAACCTGTGGGTTAACCGATCAAGCAGCAACCAAACAACAAATACCGGCAATTCAGGGGGGAGCCGCCGGGGGACTCGGGGGGAACCCTCTCTCTGTTGTTCTGCCCCCCTGTATCACCGAACTCGCCTGTGATGCGGATGTCGAATACTACACCGCCCACGGCAGTTCTGTCCCCAACACGGAAGCCCAGATCAACTCCGTGATCAACACCATGAATCTTCAGTATGAGAGCCAGGTTGGACTCACCCATCAGATTACCACCATCCTCGTACGAACAGTGGATCCAGATCCTTACACTTCGCTGGATGCCACGGCCCTCATCTGTGAATTTATTACGGAGTGGACAAATAACCAGGGCGCCATTCCCCGTGATGTGGCCCAGCTCTTTACCGGGAAAAATATCATTGGTGGAACCATTGGCATTGCTGCTGACATCGGAGCGACCGGCATCTGTCAGATCAACGGATCCTGTACGGGTGGCCAGTTCGGCACCCAGGGATCCTATTGCCTTGTTCAGTCTGATTTTAATAACAACTTCGCTTGTGCGACCGATCTCTCCGCCCATGAACTGGGCCATCTGTGGGGTGCCTTTCACTGCACCTGCCCCAGCAATACCATGAACCCGAGCATCACCTGCTCCAATTCATTCAGCGCGGGGTCCATCACCTCCATTAACAATTATGCCGCCACCCGTCCCTGCCTCACCGGAACAAATTGCGGTGCGGGCGGTGGACCCGGGGCATGCTGTTTTTCCGATGGCACTTGTTCCCAATTGGACTTCGCCGGATGTCAAACAGCCGGGGGGAACTATCTGGGTGCTGGTATCACCTGTGCCGCTGCCAACTGCCCCCAACCCGCCACCAACGACCTGTGCTCACAGGCCACTGTGATCCCCTCTACCACTTCCTTCTCCATCGACAATACCCCTGCTGGCCCGGCCGGTGGCAACGACCCCGACCTTCCCGCTGGCAGCCCGAGTTGTCAATGGCAGGGAATCCCCACCAACACTCACAACACCATCTGGTATCAGTTCGTCGCCACTGACACCAGCGTGGAAATCTCAACCTGCAACACCACCGCCATTCAGGACACCGTCCTCGGCCTCTACTCCGGATCCTGCGGCAACCTCACTGAAATTGCCTGTAGCGAAGATGCCTGTGGCGCATCAACTTTCCAATCGATCATCTGTTTTAATGGGTTGACCCCCGGCCAGACCTACTTCTTCATGATCGGCAATCCCGGTGGATGGGCCGGTTCCACCCCTGGGGTGATTCAGGCCAGTGTCACCACCCCCTGCCCCAGCATCGGCCCGGTCGCCGGGGCCTGTTGTCTCCCCGATGGCTCCTGCGCCATCATGATTCCCGCCGATTGCACCGCTGCCGGTGGCGCCTTCCAGGGAGCCGGAACCGATTGCGCCGGAGCACCTTGTGGCCCGATTACTGGTGCCTGCTGTCTTCCTGATAATTCGTGTCTCATCGACACCGCCGCCAATTGCACCGGAGCCAGCGGAATTTATCAGGGTGATGGAACCACTTGTGCCGATTCTGATGGCGATGGTGTGGCCGATGTATGTGATGGCTGCCCCAATGATCCCTTGAAGACGGCTCCTGGCATCTGTGGGTGCGGTACCCCCGACACAGATACCGATGGCGACGGCACCCCCGATTGTAATGATCTTTGCCCCAACGATCCTAATAAAATTGATCCCGGCGTCTGCGGCTGTGGAACCCCTGACACCGACTCCGATGGCGATGGCACCCCCGATTGCAACGATGGCTGCCCCACCGACCCCAACAAAACAAATCCCGGCCAATGCGGTTGCGGCGTCCCTGACACCGACACTGATGGCGATGGCACCGCCGACTGTAACGACGGTTGTCCCAATGATCCCAATAAAATTGCCCCCGGCATCTGCGGCTGCGGTACTCCCGACACCGACTCCGATGGCGACGGCACTCCGGACTGCAACGACAACTGCCCCACAGATCCCAACAAGATCGATCCCGGCATCTGCGGTTGCGGAACTCCAGACACCGA
>CAZLXE010000055.1:6206-14960 GCA_964563005.1 uncultured Isosphaeraceae bacterium | reverse complement strand
CTACAAAACAGACCACCCCGGGGGGTGGTCTGTGAGAAGGGATGCCGGTTTGGAAATGGGCTCGATCAGGGCATGATTTTTACTGATTCGAGGGCCTTTTTGATGCGGTCGTTGAGATCGCGGAGATGGGCGAGGGTGTAGTCGTCGATCTGGCCGCCTTTGGCGTGTTTGAGGACACGGCCAATCTGACCTCTGAGGGTGCGGAGATGATCGAACGAGAGGGTGCGAATGGGTCGGGGCATCCGGCGGCTGTCCTGGACGGCCATGGCGATGAGCCGGTCGGTCATGGAGGACTGGAGGCCTCGGCGGAGACTGGAGATCATGGGTTTGCGATTTGTGAAGGTGTCGCCGTCGAGTTTGGTGTTTAATTCGGTGAACACGGCGTCGGCGACGGTTCCCATCAACTCGGGAAGGGTGAGGGCGTCTTCATCGTCGGGAGTTCGGAACTCGTTGTCGTAGACGCGGGTGAGGGTGGTGGGGTTGATGAGCATGGTGATGGCGGAGTTCTGCAAACCCGAGATGCGGTCGTGGACTTCCCAGGTGGGATCGCCGCGATCACCGGAACTTTGGTCAGACCATTTGTCCACGGTCATGTGGAGGAGAAGGTCGGGATTGAGGCCGAAGACTTCATCATTGAAGGCGTTGTTGATGACGAACTGAAGGGCCGCCCGCTGCTGGGCGGGGCTGACGACTTCGATGGGGGTTGTGTCACCGGCATCGCCCTTGCGGTTGCGGTTGACATGGGCTCCGCCGACCCAGTTGGCCATCATGGAGATCATGCGGAACTGCATGCCGAGGGTGACGGAATAACCGCGGCGGGCGTTGGACCAGCTTTCGCCATCCTTGACGAACTTGTCGAGGATGCGGTCACGGTGATGATTGACGAGGCGCATCTGGTTCTGGGCGTAGTTGAGGGGATCCTTGGCGAAGTCGTAGCGGCGGGCGAAGGGATCGGGGCCCCGGGTGTCATCATCGGTGAGATAGGCGAGTTCGGGATCGGCGACGCGTTTGAGGGTATTTTTCGGATCCTTGCCGTAGCCGTATTCGATGGCGAAGTGGTCGTAGGGGCCGATGTCGATCATGGTGAAGTCGCCCTGGATTTCCCCGCTTTCCATGTTGAAGTTGGGGGGGTTGTAGTCCATGACGGAGTTGCCGTAGGGCTTTTTGCCTTTCCACTCTTTGCTGTTGATCTGAGCGAGGGTGTAAACGCTGGAGGCCTTGAAGTTGTGGCGGAGTCCGAGGGTGTGGCCGACTTCATGGGCGACGAGGTCGGAGAGGAGGGGGCCGATGAACCACTCGGGGATGCCGTCGAGGAGTTGATCGTCGTCGCCGTGTCCGTCTTTGTCGCCCAGGCCTTCTTCATCCATCATCATTTCGAGGTTGAGGCGACCGAAGGACATGTTGAAGGCGAGGGCCTGGCTGGCGAGGCAGAGTTTGGTTTTGTCGCCGAGCCATCCACTGAGGGCGGTGAGATTTGGATCTTCATCAATGGTGGGATCAAAGGCGAATTCTGCCTCACCGCGGGCGATGCGCTCGCGTCGGGCGGCGCGTTCAACGAGGATGCGTTCGCGGTTTTCGGGAGTGGCGAGGAGGATGCGGGGATCCCACTGGGGGTTTTCTTCCAACCAGAGGAGGGATTCGGAACCCATGCCGGAGACGCCGATTTTGGGCATGTCTTCGTTGTACCAACGCCAGTAGGCACGAATCCAGCCGTCGGTGAGGACGACATCGGCGTCGAGAAGTTCGCCGGTGTAGGGGTTGGGGCGGCTGGGGCCGATGGCGGTGCCGATGTCATTGTTCAACCAACGGATGAAGTTGTAGCGGACATCCTCGGGGTCTTTTTCCATGTGGGCGCCGGTGACTTTGTCCTGATAATAGACTTCGATGGCGCTGTCGATGCCGACTTTTTGGAAGGCGCTGTTCCAGAGGAGGATACCGTGGCGAATCCAGCGTCGATAGCGAACGGGGACGGTGTGTTCGATGTAGTAGATGAGGGGTTGCTTGGGGGGGCTGAGTTTGAGTTTGGGATCGCGTTTCTGGATGTTCCAGCGGTTGATGTAGCGGATCCATTTATTTTTATCGTTGTATTTGCCGAGGTCGCGATGGACGGTGGTGAAGTAGCCCACGCGTTCATCGGCAATGCGGGGCTTGTAGCCGGGGGACTGGCGAAGTTCGCTGATGGAGAAGTGGAAGGTGGCGAGTTTTCCGCCGCGAATGGGGACTTCGAAGGCGAGTTCGACATTTTTAGGGAAGGCCTTGGCCTTGGTGATGCGGGCGAGACTCCGATTTGCTCCACTCAAGGGATTGAAGCGACCACCGATGGCGGCGGACTTGCTGACGAGGAGGTTGTCCATGTCGATGACGGGTTGTCCGCTGGGGCCCATGCAGACGATGGGGATGTCGGTGAGGACGGTGTCGGTGAAGATGCGGCTGACAGAGTCTTTGGACATCTGTTCGCCGGTGGCTCGGGTGTCGATTTCGGGTGAGATGAGGGCGAGTTTCTTGTCGTAGCGTTTCCAGTAGACGAGAATGGCGGGGCCTTGCAGCCCGGCGAAGATGCCGCCGGAGGATTGGGTGATGGCGAAGAAGTATTTTTTGGAATTCCAGCCGCGGGGGAGTTCGGCGAGCATCTGGTTGGTTTTTTTGTTGACCCAGATGGTGTAGAGGGATGCGGAGCCGTCGGCGGTGGAGACGACTTTGGTGAAGCCCTTGGAGACATCCTCGAATTTGGGGAAGTCTGGTTTGGCGCCGGCGAGGGCAGAGTTGGTTGCGATGCCGAAGATGGCGAGAAGCAGGAGGGGGTGGAGTATTTTGTGACGCATGGTGGATCCTCTGAGAGGGGTGAGGGGAGTGGATATGAATTGATAGACGCCATTATTCTCGGACATTTTTGCTTCAAAATCGACTTAAACCCGGGAAAAAAGGGAAAGAAAGTCGAAATTGGGGCAAAAGTGTGGCCGAGTGGCGAAAACAGTACCGGTTGATACCGGGAAGGTGGTTTTTGGTGGCGGTATGGGGGGTGAATTGGGGAGAAATCAGGAAGAAGGCATCAAGGCATTGAGGGGGTTTTGGTACGAAGGCGGGTTGAGATTTGAATTTGGTCAATTGCTGCAAGAGGTTGGGAGGGGTTGGATGGTGTTGGCCTGATCTTTGCGGAAGGATTCGAGGGCGGTTTTGATATCGTTGTTTTCCAGGGCGAGGATGGCGGCGGCAAAGAGGGCTGCGTTGACGGCTCCGGGAGCGCCGATGGCGAAGGTGGCGACGGGGATGCCCTTGGGCATTTGGACGGTGGAGAGGAGGGAATCCATGCCGTCGAGAGACCAGGCGGGCATGGGACAGCCGAGGACAGGGCGGGAGGTTTGGGAGGCGACGACACCGGCGAGGTGGGCGGCTCCTCCGGCGGCGCAGATGAAGATTTTGATGTTGCGGGTTTCGGCGGATTGGAGGTAGGCGTGGAGGAGGTCAGGGGAGCGGTGGGCGGAAATGGCGTTGCACTCGTGGGGGATGGCGAGTTGGTCGAGTGTTTTGGCGCATTTCTGCATGGTGGGCCAGTCGGAGGGACTGCCCATGAGGACGCCGATGAGGGCGTTGGGGGTGGTGGAAAAGGGGTTTTTGGGATTGGGCATGGGGGGATTGTAGTGAAGAGTTGTCAGTTGTCAGTTTTCAGTTTTCAGCGGTCAGTGTGGGAACCCTCGGAACAGGATCGAAGGGCTGCATGGAGTTGACGGGTGTTGCTGGGCTCGATCCATCCTGCTTTTTGGAAAATCGTTTGGGCCTGATCTTTGTGTTCTGATTTTAGGAAGAGGTAGTCGGTGTCGTAGGTGGATTGGGCGAGGAGGGGGATTTTGGCTTGGGCGAGGGCGGTGGTGATGCGGGCGAGGATGCCGATCTGGGTGAAGGGGAGGGGGCCGATTATGCGGAAGCCGATGTAGCCGCGTTCGGTGGGGAGGGGGTCGTTCGGGGGGAGGTGTTGTTCTTCGAGAAGGATGGAGAGTTCCTGATCGGTACGGGTGATGGAGAGGAAGGAATGGGGGGAGGAGTCGGGGATCCAGAGAGGGAGCGGGGCATCCGGGGGGAGACGGCAGATGGCGTATTGGCCGGGGATGGATTCGATCTGGATGGTTGGCTCAGACAAGTTGGATTCTTCCTGGTGGGGATCATGGGGCACGGACGACTCCCTTCGGTTCCGCCAGTGGCGGATCCGCGGCACCCCCGGCACCCTCGGTACCCCCAGTTCCGCCCGGATTGGCGGCTTCAAGTTGATCGGGGGGGAGGGCGATGTAGAATGGGGGGCCAATGGGGATTGGTGTAATGGTAGCACGACTGACTCTGAATCAGTTAGTAAAGGTTCGAATCCTTTATCCCCAATTTCCAGGGTGTTTGGTTGGGGTTGGGAGAATCCGGGGGTCAGGTGAGCCAGGGGGTGTAGAGTTCGGGGCGGCGGTCTCTGAGGAAGAGGGTGCGAGCGGGGGAGGATTCGATCTGGTTGAGGTCGAGGTCGGCGAGGAGGATTTCTTCGGTGTTTGGAGGGGCCTGGGCGATGATCTGGCCGTGGGGGTTGCAGATGAATGATTGGCCGGCGAAGGTGAGGGCGGATTCGTGGCCGACGCGGTTGCAGAGGGCGAGGAAGTAGCCGTTCTGGAAGGCGGCGGTTTGCATTTCGGCTTCGTAGAGACCATCGGGCCATTCGCCGGTGGCGCCGGCCTGGGGGACGATGACGATCTGGGCGTGATTGAGGGCGAGGGAGCGCATGCACTCGGGATAGTGGCGGTCATAGCAGATGGCGATGCCGATGCGGCCGTAGGCGGTGTTATAGACGGGCATGCCGGGGTTTCCCACTCGTTCTTCACGACTCACATTTGAGGGGGCGGGGGTGTAGTAGCCCTTTTCGTGGAATTTGGGGTAGTCGGTGATGTGGACCATTCGGGTGACGCCGAGGATGGTGCCGTCGGCGTCGATGATGGGGGAGGCGTCGTAGGTGTGGTCGCCGTGGCGTTCGAAGAGGTTGAGGATGATGACGACGCCGAGGGCTTTGGCGCGGGCAGCGAAGAGTTCGGTGGTGGGGCCGGGGATGGTTTCGGCGAGGGCGAGGGTTTGGGGAGTGGCGGGATGCTGGGGGTAGAAGGGGGTGAAGGCGAGTTCGGGGAAGCAGATAATTCTGGCGCCTTGGGCGGCGGCGGATTCGAGGGCGGCGAGGCCTTTTTCGAGGTTGGCGCGGAGATCATTGGTGCATGATTGTTGGATGAGGGCGATACGCATGGGGGAATCGTACCTTGGATGGTTTGGCTGGCCGGGGAGAATTACGGAGAATGGGGGTGGATATTTGGCTTCATTCTTTGAAACAATTCGAATCCGGGTAGAATCCGGGGGATTTTATGGATTGGTTCAGGCGGATTATTTCGACGCCCGGCCTGGTTGAACTGGCCGGGGGAATTGAATCCGGGGTGGGGGGGTCTGCGCGCGGGGGGATGGGATCGAGCACGGCGGTGGTGGCGGCGGGTTTGGGGCAGTTGGTGAAGCGACCGGTGTTGCTGGTGGTGGCGCATCTGGATGATGCGGATGAGGCGGTGGATGAATTGGGAGGGCTGCTGAATAATTCGGAAGGGGAAGCCGGGGGTGAAGTTGCACGGTTTCCGGTGATGGAGGCGTTGCCGGGGGAGTCGGCGGTGAACCTGGAGTTGTTGGCGGAGCGGTTGGGACTGGTACGGCGGCTGGGGGAGGGGGATGTACCGGCGGTGATGGTGGCTCCGTTTGCGGCGTTGATGCAGCATATTCCTTCGGCGGAGGGGTTGGCGCGGGTGCTGCGGGTGCTCAGGCGGGGGGGGACGATTGACCCGGGGGAGTTGGCGGGGTGGTTGACGGAGGCGGGGTATGCACGGGTGGAGATGATTGAGGCGGCGGGGGAGTTTGCGATTCGCGGGGATATTATTGATCTGTACCCGCCGGGCGATACGGCGGCGCGGATAGACCTGTTCGGCGATGAGATTGAGAGTATCCGGGCGATTGATCTGGACACGATGGGGTCGGATCGGGCGCTGGAATCGTTTGAGATAATCGGGGCGTCGACGGAGTGGATTCAGAGCGATGATTCGGAGTGTTCGCTGATGGATTGTCTGCCGGGGCATTGCGTGGGGGTGCTGGCGGATATCGGGGAGTTGACGGAGCAGGGTCGGAGTTATTTTGATCGGGTAGCGGATTCACGGGCTATTTTCGGGCCGCCGGAAGTTTTTAAGCGGGTGCAGAAGCAGTGTGGGGTGGTGATTGACATCAATCCGTTTTCATCGGGATCGCAAACGGAACGGGTGGTGGAGTTGCCGGTGTCAGCGCTGCCGCATTTTTCGGAGTCTTCGGCGGATGCGGTAAAGGAGTTGGGGGCGTTGGCGGGGACGCATGAGGTGGTGGTGTTGTGTCAGAATGAGGGGGAGCATGGGCGGATGACGGAGATGCTGCGGGAGAGCGGGCCGGGGATTTCGCTGGAGGTGCGGACGCAGTATCTGCACCGGGGATTCATCTGGTTTGCGCCCTCGGAATTGGAAGGAGAGAATTCTACGCCTCCCCTGGCTCTGGTGCCGTATCACGAGTTGCTGCATCGGTATCACACGCGGCGACGGATTCGGCGACTTGCAGGGGGAGGTATTCCGGGGGCGGGGGGGAAGACGATTGATGCGTTTCTGGATTTGCAGCCGGGCGATTATGTGGTGCACCGGGACCATGGGATTGCGCTCTTTGCGGGGCTGCGCTCGCTGAAGGCGGGGCGGGATCGACCGGCGGGGGAGTATTTGACGCTGGAGTTTGCGAAGTCGGCGAAGTTGAATGTGCCGGTGGCGCAGATTGATCTGGTGCAGAAATATATCGGGGCGTTTACGGGGAAGCCGAAACTTTCTGCGCTGGGAGGAAAACGATGGAAGCATCAGAAGGAGAAGGTGGGAGAGGCGGTGCGGGATTTGGCGGCGGAGATGCTGCGGATGCAGGCGATGCGGGAGTCGATGCCGGGGATTCGGTATCCGGCGGACACGCCCTGGCAGCATGAGTTCGAGGCGGAGTTTCCCTATGAAGAGACGGACGATCAACTCACGGCGGCGACGGCGGTGAAAAATGACATGCAGGGAGAGCGGCCGATGGATCGGCTGGTGTGTGGGGATGTGGGATTCGGGAAGACGGAGGTGGCGATTCGGGGTGCGTTCAAGGCGGTGGAGTATGGGAAGCAGGTGGCGATATTGGTGCCGACGACGGTGCTGGCGGAGCAGCACGAGCGGACCTTCCGGGAGCGGTTTGCGGATTATCCGTTTCGGATTGAATCGCTGTCGCGGTTCAAATCGAGGGAGGAGATGAAGGTGACGCTGAAAGCCATCACCACGGGGGCGGTGGACATTGTGATCGGGACGCATCGGATATTGAGTAAGGATGTGCGGTTTGCGGATCTGGGAATGGTGATTATTGATGAGGAGCAGCGGTTCGGGGTGGAGCATAAGCAGAAGTTGCTGGCGTTTCGGGCGACGGCGGATGTGCTGACGCTGACGGCGACGCCGATTCCCCGCACACTGCATATGTCGCTGATCGGGCTGCGGGATATTTCATCGTTGACGACGGCGCCGCTGGATCGGCGGGCGATTGTGACGGAGGTGATTCCCCACAACAAGAACCGCATCAAGCGGGCGATCGCCCGGGAGTTGGCGCGGGAGGGGCAGATATTTTTTGTGCATAACCGGGTGCATAACATCGAGTCGGTGGCGGATGAGGTGGGAAAGTTGGCGCCGGGAGCGAAGATTATCATCGGGCACGGGCAGATGCCGCCCCGGCAGTTGGAGAAGGTGATGCTGGAGTTTATGCGGGGTCGGGCGGATATTCTGGTTTCGACCACGATCATCGAATCGGGCATTGATATCCCGCGGGCGAACACGATGTTTGTGAACGATGCTCACATCTTCGGTCTGTCGGAACTGCATCAATTGCGGGGGCGGGTGGGGCGATCGAAGCATCGGGCGTATTGCTATCTGCTGCTCTCGCCGGAGAAGACGGTGAGCGAGGTGGCGATGAAGCGGCTGCAATCGCTGGAGGATTTTTCTATGTTGGGGGCGGGGTTCAAGATTGCGCTGCGGGACCTGGAAATCCGGGGGGCGGGGAACCTGCTGGGGGCGGAGCAGTCCGGGCATATCGCGGTCGTCGGTTACGAGATGTATTGTCAGTTGCTCGAACATGCGGTGGCGGATCTTAAGAATGAGGTCACGGTGATCGCCATTGATACTACGCTTGATTTGGGCATTACCGGGGTCATCACCAAGGGGTACATTCCCTCGGACGCCCGGCGGCTGGATGCGTATCGGCGGTTGAGCCGGGCGAATGAGGTGCAGGCGGTGGAGGCGATTGAGAAGGACATGATCAGCGCGTATGGCGAACCGCCGGAAACCACGCGGCGGCTGATTCGGTTGGCAGAAGTTCGAGTGGCCGCAGCGGGAATGGGGATTCAATCGATCAGTCGACACGAGCAGGACATCATCTTCCGCACCGATCAACCCCGAAAGTTGGAGAAGCGGATGAAGGGGATTCGGGGGACGGTGCGGCTGGTGGGGCACTCGGATTCTAACGGTGTGGCTCAGGTGTATTTTCGGCCTCCGGTTTCGTTTCTGGAATCGGATACGCTGCTTACGGTTTTGCGGCGGCGACTTTGTGGGGAAACCGGTAGGAAAACTGCTCGCGTCTCTTGATCTGTTTTATTAACACAGAGCACACAGAGAGCACTGAGGGGGAAGAGAG